>NZ_CP115775.1:937500-1250000 GCF_027913035.1 Paracoccus albus | reverse complement strand
GGGTGATCCTCTATGCCGATCATATGACCGGTTCGATGGAACGCGCGATTGCCGAAACCGACCGCCGCCGCGCCAAGCAGATGGCCTATAACGAAGAACACGGCATCACGCCGCAGACCGTGCGCAAGAATGTCGAGGACGTGCTGGCGGGCCTCTGGCAGGGCGATACCGATCAGTCGCGGATCACCACCAAGGTCGACAAACCGATGGTCGGCGCCAATCTGGCCGCCCATCTGGATGCGCTGCGGGCGCAGATGCGCAAGGCCGCCGAAAATCTGGAATTTGAAGAAGCGGCCCGGCTGCGCGATGAGGTCAAGCGGCTGGAAGCGGTGGAACTGGCCGTGGCAGATGATCCGCTGGCCCGTCAATCGGCGGTCGAACAGGCGGCAGAGGATGCTGTGAAAGCGTCCGGGCGATCCAGTGCAGGCCGCGCCGGTCAGCGCGGTGGCAACAAACGCTCGAAACGGCGGCGCTGACTGCCAGCCGGGGGCGCTGCCCCCGGACCCCCGAGGTATTTCAGCACCAAAGACGCTACCAGCACTCGACCTTCTGGATCCAGCCCTTGTCATCGACAAAGACATTCAGCCGGGCCGGATTGAAATCTTCTGTCAATGCGGCGCCCGGTTGGGCAATGCGGTGCGGCAGACCGGGTGGCAGTTCAAACTCTCCGATATTGCGGCCGACCATGACATTAAATTCAGGGCCGCAACGGTTCGGGAACTGCGATCCCGGCATGGGCGGCGTACAGGCAGAAGTGATTGCTGCGGCCAAAGCGAGGGGCAAGAAGGGGCGCATTGGCAGTTCCTTTTTTCCAAGCTGAACACGAGCCGGGGCCCATCGTCAATCCGGCTGGCAAAGTTGTGACGCATCCGTGATGGGCTCGTGCGCGTTTCCCTCCGCAACAGCAATGGAGGCGATATGACTCGTTTCAATATTCTTACAGCCGCGCTTGGCCTTATGCTTGGAGCAGGTGCCTCTGTCCCTGCCTTTTCGTCATCAGAAGATGCTTGGGCGGAGTTCCGCGCGACGGTAGAGACTGCATGCGCCGAACTGGTCCAGGCACCGGAAAGCGCCGGCACCGAGATCGAAGTGAACCCGTTCGGGTCGGAAACATACGGTGTTGCACTGATTTCCGTCACTTTGGACGACGGCGCTGTCGATCGCATGGTCTGTATCTATGACAAACAGGCGAAGACCGCCGAGATCACAGCGCCTTTCGAGCAGGCGGAGCAATGAGAAAGGGCGGCCCAGCGGCCGCCCGGTTAAACCTTTACCCGCAGCTGACCTCTACCAATGTGCCGGTGCGGTCATATTCGAAGTTGATCCGCGTCGGGCTGAAATCCATCGTGACCGGATCGCCGGTGCGATAGTGGCGGAAATTCGTTCCGGCTGGCAGCGAGATGGCGGGCGATTTTTCACCGACATATTGTTCATATGCGGCGGCGCCGCACGGATCGTCGGATGAAGCAAGCACTTCGGTTTCTGGAATGACGACATCATTTTCTGTCTCGACCGAGCAG
Organism: Paracoccus albus; assembly: GCF_027913035.1. NCBI lineage: Bacteria > Pseudomonadati > Pseudomonadota > Alphaproteobacteria > Rhodobacterales > Paracoccaceae > Paracoccus > Paracoccus albus. The sequence goes on along the minus strand of NZ_CP115775.1, from coordinate 1,248,480 downwards.
GCGGCAAGCGTCAGGGCCGTAAGGATCGATGCGCTCAGCGCGGAGGTTCTGGTCAGGTTCATGGCAAATCCCCTCTTTTGTGACGATTTCATGATGAAATCACTGGAAGGGAAAGCTCGGAACACGCATTTGGTTCCGGCAGCGCCTGAACGCTTAGCCGAGATTGCGCAGCACCTCGTCTGTCAACCCGCCAAATTCATCGCGCGCCGCCCGGGCATTGTTGCGCTCAAACACCGACAGCCCCTGCCCCAGCGTTTCGGCATAGGCGACGCGGTTGCCGATCTGCGCATCGGCAACCTCGGCCCCCAGTTCGGCGGCATTCTGCGCCACTTCAGCCCCCAGCCGCGTGTTCGGTCGGGCACGGTTCAGAACCACCAGAACCGGGGCCTTTTCTCGCCGCGCCAGATCCAGCACCCCTTCTGTCGCCCAAAGGTCGACCTGACTGGAGGCCACCGGCACCACGACCAGATCCGCCACCCGCAGCGCCGGGCGCAGGTCGCTGTCGATCTTGGGCGGCGTGTCGATGATCACGACGTCAAACCGCTTTTTCAGCTTGTCGCTTTCATAGGACGCCCCCCACGCGGATGAGGTGGAAAATTCCATCTCCTCATCCTCGCCCTGCCGTTCCATTCTTTCGATGAACCAGCGGCCAAGGCTGCCCTGCGGATCGGTGTCGATCAGCGCAACGCTCAACCCCCTGTTGCGCAGCGAAACGGCCAGATTGGCCGCCAGCGTTGTCTTGCCTGAGCCGCCCTTTTGCTGGGCCACTGTGATGATGTGTCCTGTCATACCCGCCCCCGAGATCGCGTTAATTGATCGCTTTCGCGTGATCCTAGCGGCGCTGTGCGGGCAATGCACGGCGTTTCTGCACCTGCATCATTTCTCGTAGACGGTTTGTACCTCGTACATAACGGGTTCAAAGCTGCGGCAAAGCTGGTTTATGACGCGGTTGCGCGACCTCATTTCCGGTGTGCGCAGCATTGCCTGATAATCGCCGCGTGCCGTCCATTGCGAATAGGTCGCGATCCGTGTCTGGGCGTCGTTCAGATGAACCGCGCCGCCCAGAAAACCGGGTTGCTTGCTGATCACATCTTTCCAGGCATCCGTCAGCGCATCCAGCAGGTCATGGGCGGTGCCCGGCGTGACCTCGAATGTTGTGATGACGGTCTGTCCTTCGAAATCCTGACTAATCTGGGGCATCTGTCCCTCCCTGCCGAGTCGTGCTGAGTGCAGCCTGCCACGGAACGGCGTGATGGCAAAGCAGGTTGCGGGCAGTTGGCGACCGACGCAGGATGCGACCCAGAACAAGGAGCAGCCGATGATTCCCGTTTTCGACGGTCACAACGATTTTCTGCAGCGGCTTGTTGCCGAAGGGGCCGACCCTCTGAAGATCTGGGGCGAGGGCGATGGCACCGGCCATATTGACCTGCCGCGCCTGAAAAAGGGCGGCGTGTTCGGCGGTTTCTTTGCGCTTTGGGCGCCGTCCCCACCGGCGGAGGACGGTATCGATTGGCAAAAGAAACAGGAAAACCCGCCCTACGCGGTGCCGCTGGACGGGTTGATTGATACCGGCAAGGCTACAGGCCATATGCTGCAACTGACCGCGATGCTGGACCTGCTGGAACGCAGCGGCACCCTGTCCATCTGTCGCAGCGTGGACGAGATATTGGCTGCGAAAGATGCGGGCAAGATCGCCGCCATCCTGCATATGGAAGGGGCAGAAGGGATCATCACGCCCGAGGTGCTGCATGTCTGGTATCGGATGGGTCTGCGCTCTCTCGGGCCTGTTTGGTCACGGCAGAACGCCTATGGCTATGGGGTTCCTTTTGCATTTCCCGCTGATCCCGATAGCGGGCCGGGCTTAACGGATGCGGGCAAAGAGCTTATCCGGACATGTGATGAGTTGCGCGTTCTTGTCGATCTGGCGCATCTTAACGCCAAGGGTGTCGAGGATGTCGCAAAGATCAGCAATGCGCCGCTGGTTTCGACCCATTCCGGTGCCTATGCAATGGCAGCATCAACGCGCAACCTCACGGATGCGCAGCTGGAGGTGATCGCCGGGACCGGCGGGCTTGTCGGCTTGAACTTTGCCGCCGGGTTTGCGCGTCAGGATGGTCGTCGCCTGCCTTTCGACGGTTTTGATCCTTATCTTCGCCATCTCGATCATCTGATAGAAAAGCTCGGCGAAGATGGCGTTGCCCTCGGATCGGATTTCGATGGCGCACAGATGCCGCATGACCTGCCCGACGCAGCCGCCCTGCCCCGGCTTTTGGACTCCTTGGCGCAGCATGGATACGGCGCGGAACTGATCGAAAAGATCGCGTGGAAAAACTGGATGAGCCTGCTCAGACGGACGTGGGAGCGGTGATTGCCGTGATCGCCAGATGCAGGCAATCGCGCGGCAGCATCACAAGCATATCGCCTTTGATCTGCAACTGAACCGCGCCGGTCGCCTCATTCGAGGTGCCGATGCGGCCGTCACTGGCGAAATCAATATGATTGATCGGCCAACGCAGCCCTTGGCTTGTCCCCGAAGCCTGCCCCATCGGAAACAAGGAAACCCGCGTTCCCTCCTCCAGTGGCAGTGACAGATGCGGCGGCGACAAAAAGGCCACGTCTTCGGCGGCCAGCATGACGCAAGGCGGTGCGCGGTGACGGGTCATGACATTCAGTGCCGCCAGCGTATGATCCAGCCTGCGCCCCGCAAAACCGATTGCGATCACGAAATCGGCTTTGATCCGGCTGAGCGCTTTGGCGAAATCGGTGCTGTCCTGCTCGGCAACGTGCAAAAGCCGCTCTGCCCCGAGCGAGATGCGCGCATCGGCTGAGATCGAGTCGAAATCACCAATGGCCAGATCGGGCAATTGACCAAGTGCCAATGCGGCATCTGCGCCGCCATCGGCCGCAACAAGCGCAGCGGCCATTTCAAGCGACTGTGCCAAGTCCTGTGCTGTCACCGCACCACCACCGATCAGCGTTACACCGCCGGTTGCGTGGAAGAGGTCCGCGCTCACTCGTCGCCCTTTCCGATGCCGGTAAAGATGCGCTTGAATGGCAATATCCAGACAATGCCCAGCACGACGATCAAAATGAACTCGCCCCAGATCGGCAGCCGGCCCCAGGTATCGTCGATCCATGCCAGCAGAACCCATGCGACGACGATATAACCCGGCAGACCCAGAAGCAGGATCAGCAGCGACAGGCGTTTACGGGTCTTAAGGTCCATCAGTTCTTTACCTTGCGCTGTTGCGGCAGTTTCTGCGCGAGCTTGCGAATGCGGCTACGCCATTTTTCGATGTTCTTTTCCGCCCCGCCCCGGCGAACCATACCGAAGTAACTCATCCGGATTGGCCGGAAGCCGACGAAACCCAGCACCTGACGCTTGTAGCGCCAGCCGAGCGGGTCGAAATAGACCAGCCGCAAATAGGCGGGCGGCGTATCCATGCTGACCAGAACGTCGGCAGATCGCCCCTTCAAAAGACGATCCCAGAATGGATCGTCCTTGTGATAGCGAAAGGCACGGCGTGGCAGAAGAATCCGATCCCAGAAGCCTTTAAGCCTCGCCGGCTCCGCACCCCACCAAAGCGGGAAAGCCAGAACCAGATGATCGCAAGCCTCGATCTGGTCCAGTGCATGTGCCAGATCCGGCTCAAGCTCCGGCAGGTTTTCGTATCCGCGCGAAAGGTTTGCGTCAAAGTCGATATCCCGGATGGAGAGCCGCGTGATTTCGATATGGGCGGGTAGCCCCTCCTCATAGACATCCAGCATATGCGCCGACAGGCGGTCGGCATCCGGATGTCCATCAATCAGTAAAATCCTCATCAACTCAGTCTTCGAAGGGATCCGTGACAAGAATCGTGTCATCCCGCTCGGGTGAGGTCGAAAGCAGCGCCACCGGACACTGGATCAGTTCTTCGACACGGCGGACGTACTTGATCGCCTCTGCCGGCAGGTCGGCCCAGCTTCGCGCGCCGGCGGTCGATTCCGACCAGCCCGGCATTTCCTCATAAATCGGTTTCACCTTCGCCTGCAACGCCGCAGCCGTGGGCAGATAGTCATAGGTCTGCCCGTCGATCTCATAACCGACGCAGATTTTCAGTGTCTCGAACCCGTCCAGAACGTCCAGCTTGGTCAGCGCGATGCCATTGACGCCGGAAATCGCACAGGTCTGGCGCACCAGAACCGCATCGAACCAGCCACAGCGACGCTTGCGACCGGTGACCGTGCCGAATTCGTGGCCACGTTCGCCAAGACGCTGACCGTCCGCATCGTCCAGCTCGGTCGGGAAAGGCCCCTCACCAACGCGGGTCGTATAGGCTTTGACAATCCCAAGCACGAAATCAATTGCCGACGGTCCCAGACCTGTGCCGCTGGCAGCCATGCCCGACATGGTCGTCGAGGATGTCACGTAAGGATATGTGCCGAAGTCGATATCCAGCAAACTGCCCTGCGCGCCTTCGAAAAGGATGCGCTTCCCACCCTTGCGCGCCTCGTTCAGCACCTTCCACACCGGCTGGGCATAGGGCAGCAGCTTCGGCGCAATCTCCATCAGCTTGGCCTTCAGTTCCGCCCGGTCGATCGGTTCCGCCCCAAGCCCCTGACGCAAGGCATCATGATGGGTCAGCAGCCGGTCGAGCCGCGCATCCAGCGTTTCCTCATCGCCCAGATCGGCAAGACGAATGGTCCGGCGTCCAACCTTATCCTCATAGGCAGGACCAATGCCGCGCCCGGTTGTCCCAATCTTTGCTGCTCCCGCAGCCTCTTCGCGCAGCTTGTCCAGATCCTGATGCAGCGGCAGGATCAGAGGCGTGTTTTCCGCGATGATCAGGTTGTCGGTCGTAATCTCGACCCCCTGCCCGGCCAGTTTGTCGATTTCCGCAAAAAGCGACCACGGGTCCAGTACGACGCCATTGCCGATGACCGCCAGTTTGCCCGTTCGGACGATACCTGACGGCAGAAGCGACAACTTGTAGACCTCATTGCCGATGACAAGCGTGTGGCCCGCATTATGGCCGCCCTGAAATCTGGCGATGATCTCGGCCCGTTCGGACAGCCAGTCAACGATCTTGCCCTTGCCTTCGTCACCCCATTGGGCACCGACAACCACGACATTGGCCATATTGCTTTCCTTTTCACGCTCAAGAATGCCGGAGCCGGTATAGTCGCCACGAACCCGGGGGGAAAGCGCATTTCTTGAGCGACTTCGGCGAGCGTAGCGTCCCGGCCGGTGCAAGGCAGGGTTGCATATAGCGCTGTGGATATGCAGTTGTTTATGACCTATCCTCAGCTCATGGGAGGAAACCATTCGCAACTCTGAAGAGGTTTCCAATGTCGATCCAACACACCCAATATGCGCCCTCACTCCGCGACCTGATTCGTGGCTTCTTCGCCCGCAGCGGAGAAAGGCTTGTCCGCTTCATGGAACTGCAGGCACGCGTTGATCAGATCGAAAAACTGCAGCGCAAGTCGGACAGTGAGCTTGAAAGGCTGGGCATCACACGCGAACAAATCCCCTATTACGTGTTCCGCGACAAAGCCTGGGTCTGAGCGAAGATCGCAATTGACTTCGACCCGTCCGAACAGGGCGGGTTTTTTTGTCAGTGTATTACTTGGCGAATGCGGGTGGGGGCTCTGCCCCCGCGGCTTCGCCGCTCCCCCGAGGTATTTCCGCACCAAAGAAAGCGCATTAACGCGATATTCAGACGCAGCCGATATTCGTGGTTACGCGGTACAGGCAGAGGTGCCGATGACCGCCACCGAAGACGCCGCGCCCTGTCGGCTGTCTCCCCGGCAGGGCGCGTGCTCGTCTTTGGTGGATAAATACCTCGGGGGAAGGGCCGTAAGGCCCGTGGGGGCGGAGCCCCCACCTGCGTCAGACCCCCGAGATTACGTTTTCTGCGGCAGAGAACGCGGCATCGGCCTCTGCCAGCGACGGGGCGCCGCCCTGTGCGCGATCCGGACGCCCACCGCCGCCCTTTCCGCCAAGTGCTGCTGTCGCGGCCTGAACCAGGGCGACGGCGCTGATGCGGTCGGTCAGGTCAGTTGTGACGCCGGCAGCGACGGTCGCCTTGCCGTCAGCCTCGGCCAGCACCAGGACCGCACCGCTGCCGAGCTGAGACTTCATTTCGTCGACAAGGGGACCAAGTTCCTTGCCCGAGACGCCCTCGACCTTACGACCGATAAACTTGACGCCAGCGACCTCCTTGGCCTCGGAGGCGCCGCCGCCACCCATCGCCAATTGACGCTTGAGTTGCGCGACCTCATTGGCAAGCGCCTTTCGTTCATCGGAAAGGGCTCTGACCTTGTCGACGACCCCCCCTGCCTGTGCCTTCAGGATGCCGGCTATCTCTGACAGTTCCCGATCCACCCGGCGCAGCTCCGCCATTGCCGCCTGTCCGGTCAACGCCTCAATCCGACGGATACCGGCAGCAGAGGCCGTTTCCGTCGTCAGCGCGAACATCCCGATATCGCCGGTCCGCGCAACATGGGTGCCCCCGCAAAGTTCAAGCGAATAGGTTTCCTTGTCGGTGCCCTTTCCGGAATCGGCCAGCTTGCCCATGGAAACGACGCGGACTTCCTCACCATACTTTTCACCGAACAGTGCCTGCGCCCCGATCCCCCGCGCATCGTCGGGCGTCATGATCCGTGTTTCGACCGGCGCGTTCTGGCGGATATATTCGTTCACCTCTGTCTCGACCTGCGCGATTTCGTCGGGCGTGAGAGCATGGTTGTGGCTGAAATCGAAGCGCAGCCGGTCATGTGCATTCAAAGACCCGCGCTGCGCGACGTGATCGCCAAGCGCTCGACGCAGCGCCTCATGCAACAGATGCGTGGCCGAGTGATTGGCGCGGATCATGCCACGGCGGTCATGCGCGACCTCCAGCTTCGCGGCCTGCCCGCGGCTGATCTGGCCCATCGTGACCTCGCCGATATGGATAAACACGCCGCCAGATTTTTTCGTGTCCGAAATCCGCGCCATGCCGGTATCGGTCTGAATGGTGCCGGTATCGCCGACCTGACCGCCCGATTCGGCGTAGAACGGCGTCTGGTTGACGACGATCTGCACCGCCTCGCCTTCCTTCGCCGTTTCAACCTCTGCCCCGTCAGAGACGAGTGCGAGCAGCTGGCCTTCCGCCTCTTCGGTGTCATAGCCCAGGAACTCCGTCGCGCCGTGCTTTTCGCCCAGTTCGAACCATATCGCGGCATCCTTGGTTTCGCCGCTGCCAGCCCAGGCAGCGCGCGCCTGCGCCTTCTGCTCTGCCATCGCGGAATCGAAACCCGCCGTATCGACGTTGCGCCCCTGTTCGCGCAGCGCGTCCTGTGTCAGATCCAGCGGGAAACCATATGTGTCGTACAGCTTGAACGCCGCGTCGCCCGGCAGATCAGCGCCGTCGGGCAGCTTGGCCAATTCGTCATCCAGCAGACGCAGCCCACGATCCAGCGTCTTGCGGAAGCGGGTTTCCTCTGACAGCAGCGATTCCTCGATCATCGACTGCGCACGGGACAGTTCCGGATATGCTGCCCCCATCTGGCGCACCAAAGCCGGCACCAGCTTATGCATCACCGGGTCCTGCGCGCCAAGCATATGCACATGGCGCATTGCCCGGCGCATGATCCGGCGCAGCACATATCCGCGCCCTTCGTTCGACGGCATCACCCCATCGGCCAGCAGGAACGAGGTCGAGCGCAGGTGATCCGCGATCACCCGGTGATGGACCTTGCCCGGCCCGTCGGGATCGGAACTCGTCGCATGGGCCGAAGCCTCGATCAGCGCGCGCATCAGGTCGGTGTCGTAATTGTCATGCTTGCCCTGCAGCAGCGCACCGACCCGTTCCAGCCCCATGCCGGTGTCGATTGACTGCGCCTCCAGGTCGCGCATCGTGCCGTCCTCGAACTGCTCGAACTGCATGAAGACGAGGTTCCAGATCTCGATAAAGCGATCACCGTCCTCCTCGGCCGAGCCGGGCGGGCCGCCCCAGATGTGATCGCCGTGATCGTAGAAAATCTCGGTACAGGGGCCGCAGGGGCCGGTCGGACCCATGCGCCAGAAGTTATCATCGGTCGGGATGCGGATAATGCGGTCATCGGTCAGGCCCGCGACCTTCTTCCACAGGTCCGCCGCCTCATCATCGGTATGGTAAACCGTGACCAGCAGCTTGTCCTTCGGGATGCCGAAATCCTTGGTCAGCAATTCCCAGGCAAAGGGGATTGCTTCGGACTTGAAATAATCGCCAAAGCTGAAATTTCCCAGCATTTCAAAGAAGGTGTGGTGCCGCGCGGTATAGCCGACATTGTCCAGGTCGTTATGCTTGCCCCCTGCCCGCACGCATTTCTGCGAAGATGTCGCCCGCACATAGTCGCGCTTTTCAACGCCGGTGAACAGGTTCTTGAACTGCACCATACCGGAATTGGCAAACATAAGCGTCGGGTCATTGCGCGGCACAAGCGGCGAGGACGCAACCACCTCGTGACCGTTGCGCTTGAAGAAATCGAGATAGGTCGAGCGAATATCGTTAAGGCTTGGCATAGTGCTCCCTCGGGCTGGTCGTTCCGATGTAATTCCATGCGCGGGGCATGTCCACATCGGGCGCACATCCTCTCCGGCCGGCCCGCATCCTGTTGCGCGAGATCTGATCCAGCCGAGCGAGCGCCGGACCGGCGGATGGCGCACCAACCCCGCCACGGCGCGGTTTATGCCGGCAACCCGCACGACATGGCCGCGTCGCGCCTGCATCGACCAAGCCCCAGACCGTGGGGCCGGCCCGGCGCTCGCGCGGCGGCCTGCGGCCTTGATTCCGCGCGGGGCTTACCCCTCGATCCGGGTGAAATCGGCAATCTCGCGTCCTGCCGCGCGGATGCGGGACAGAAGGTTAAGGCGGTTCCGCCGGACGATCTGGTTGTCGGTATTGACCTGCACCGCATCGAAAAACGCGTCGATGGGGGCGCGAAGGGCGGCGATGGCGAACATGGCGGCGGGGAAATCTTCGCTCGCCGTGGCAGCCTTGATCGCCGGTTCCGCGGTGTCGAGAGCGGCAAACAGGGCGCGTTCCTCATCCGTCTCGGCGAATTTCGGATCGGCCCCGAAGCTGTATTCGACGCCATCCTTTTCCTCGGCCTGCGCCAGAATATTCGACGCCCGCTTGAGGCCTTGCGTCAGGTTCTGCCCGTCCTCGGTCTTCAGCATGTCATTGAGCGCCGTGGCCCGGTTCACCACCAGCACCAGATCGTCATTGCCGGGCTGGGCCAGCACCGCGTCAATAATGTCATGCCGGATGCCTTGGTCGCGGAGATAGACTTTCAGGCGGTCGTGGAGGAAGTTGAGGAGGTCGGCAAACGAAGCAAGTTCCAATCCTTGAACAGGAATACCGCTATTCGGCCCCAGTTCTAGCAATTGCTGTGTCTGCTCCAGTGCGGCCGCGTCTATTTCCGTCGTTTCATCCGGCACAATCCCTGCAGCCCGCGAAAATTGAAGGGCTCTCACGTATTTGTTGTCGCTGATTGCACTTGACTTTAAGTGCGATGCGAATGCTCTGCGTTCACCTGATACGAGAGGTCCTTGAAGCCCAGCGTTTTTACCAACTGCTAGTAGGATACGAATAACCCCAAGCGCCGCCCGCCGCAGCGCAAAGGGGTCCTTCGACCCGGTCGGCTTCTCGTCAATCGCCCAGAAGCCGGTGAGCGTGTCGATCTTGTCAGCCAGAGCAACGGCGACCGACACCGGCGCGCTTGGCACATCGTCGGACGGACCCAGCGGCGAGTAATGGTCGCGGGCGGCGTCGGCCACGGCGGCACCCTCACCCGCCTCAAGCGCGTAATAGCGACCCATGATCCCCTGTAATTCGGGGAATTCGCCGACCATCTCGCTGCGCAGGTCCAGCTTGGCCAGCTCCGCCGCCCGCGCCGCCTGATCCGGGTCGGCCCCGACAAGCGGCGCAATTTCACTAGCAAGCGCCTTAATCCGCGCCACGCGGTCGGCCTGCGATCCCAGCTTGTTGTGGAAGGTCACGGATTTCAGCCCCTCGGCCCAATCCTCCATACCTGCCTTCGCCTGACGCAGGTCGTTTTCCCAGAAAAACAGCCCGTCCGACAGCCTCGCGGCCAGCACCCGCTGGTTTCCCGCAAGGATCGTCGCGCCGTCATCCGGGGTCTCGATATTGGCGACGGTCACGAAGCCCTCGATCCGGCCGGTCTTGGGGTTGCGGGCGGAAAAGAACTTCTGATGCTCTTTCATCGAGGTCTGCAAAACCTCGGGCGGCAGGGTCAGAAAACGCTCTTCAATGGCGCCCATCAGCGGCACTGGCCATTCGACCAGACCGGCAACCTCGGCCAACAGACCCTTATCCTCGACAATGTCCCAGCCACGCGCGAAGGCGAGATTCGCGGCCTCTTGCGCAATCGCGGCCTCTCGCTCGGCCGGGTCGAGCATCACCCTGGCGCGCCGCAGCTTTGCCGCGTAATCATCGAAACTCACGACAGAAAACGTATCCGGCGCCATGAAACGATGCCCGCGTGTGCTGTCGCCAGAGGCGATGCCATCGATATCAAACGGGACCACCTGCGCCCCTGCCTCATCCGACAGAATGCACAGGATCGAATGCAAAGGCCGCACCCAACGCAGCGAACCCGAACCCCAACGCATGGATTTCGGCCAGGGGAAATTGCGGATGGTCTTTTCCAGCACCTCGGCCACGATCTCTGCCGCCGGACGGCCGGGGCGCTCGATGACGGCGAAGTAGACCTGCCCCTTCTTCTCGTCCCGGACCTCAAGCTGATCCTTCGCAAGCCCGGTAGAGCGCAAAAAGCCCTCCACCGCCTTTTCGGGCGCATCGACCCGTGGCCCTTTGCGTTCCTCCCGGACGGCCCGCGATGCGTCGGTCAGACCCTCGACCGAAAGAGCCAGCCGGCGCGGTGTCGAAAATGCCCCTGCACTGGCATAGGTCAGACCGGCCTCGACCAGCCCATCGGTGACAAGCTTTTTCAGATCCTCACGCGCCTTCGGCTGCATCCGGGCGGGAATTTCCTCGGAAAAAAGTTCGATCAGCAGGTCGGGCATCAGTCCATCACTCCGCGTTCGGGTGTCTTGTCGTTGACCTGATGCCAGCCAAAGACGCGGCCATCAGGATAGACCGCCAAGATGCGGTCAATGTCGGGCTGGATTTCGGACCGGCCCAGATAGGCCGTCGCGACACCTGCTTCCAGATCGTGGCCTATCTGGTCTGCGTCGAAGCAATCGAACCAGCCGGGGCCATAGGTTGGCGTCGCACCCTCAAACAGTTCTGCACCCTCGGGCAGCGGCTCGTCCAGCGTCGCACAAACCCGCCAGCGATGCGGTGCGCTTCCCGCGTCGATGGCGCGAATGTCGCCAGCGGACAAGGGCACCTGCTGGCCATCCACAACCGCCGTCAGGTCGACCGTGGCAGGGTCCAGTTCTTCGTAAAAGGCATAAGTCTGCGCGTACCAGACGCCGGCGCCAACGCCCGCCGCCGACAGGATCAGCGCAATGACCGCGACCCGTCCCCAGTTCATTCCGCAGCCTGCCCCAGCGGTGTCTGCATGAACAGATCGGCACATTTCTTGGTCAGCGCACGGACACGGCGGATATAATCAGCCCGCTCCGTGACAGAGATCACGCCGCGCGCATCCAGCAGATTGAACAGGTGGCTGGCCTTGATCGCCTGATCATAGGCAGGCTGCGACATGAGGATTTGACGCCCCGCGCCGTCGGTTTCAGCGGCAGAGACGATACGTTCACATTCCGCCTCGGCATCCTTGAAGTGCTGAAACAGTGTCTCGGTGTCGGCGATGTCGAAATTCCAGCGGCTGTATTCCTGTTCCGCCTGCGTGAAAATATCGCCGTAAAGAAGCGGTATGTCGCTGTCAGGATCGTTGAACGGCATGTCCATCACATGCTCGACACCCAGCACATACATCGCCAGTCGCTCCAACCCGTAGGTCAGTTCGCCGGACACCGGATGGCAATCATAGCCCGCGACCTGCTGGAAATAGGTGAACTGGCTGACCTCCATCCCGTCGCACCAGACCTCCCAGCCGAGGCCCCAGGCACCAAGCGTGGGCGATTCCCAGTCATCCTCGACAAAGCGGACGTCATGGACCATCGGATCCAGCCCGATGGCGCGCAGGCTGTCCAGATAAAGCTCCTGCAAATTGGGCGGCGAGGGTTTGATGATGACCTGATACTGATAGTAATGCTGCAAGCGGTTCGGGTTTTCGCCATAACGCCCATCGGTCGGACGGCGTGAAGGCTGAACATAGGCAGCCGCCCAGTTGCGCGGGCCAAGCGAACGCAGCGTGGTGGCCGGATGGAACGTGCCTGCGCCGACCTCCATGTCATAGGGTTGCAGGATCGCGCAGCCGGATTTCGCCCAATGGTCCTGAAGCCGCAGGATCACATCCTGGAAACAACGCGGCTTTGCGTCATTGCGGGGGCTGGTCATTGGGGCATCCTTTTTCGTATGTCTGCCAGAACTCGCCGGTGTTCTAGGCGTCGCGCGGGGCATGGTCAATCGGACCGGCATAAGGCAGAAGAAGAAATCGGGCAGAACAAGAAGAAGACAGGGATGATGATGAAACCACTTGCCATTCTGCTGCTGAGCGCGGCTTTTATCGGCCCCGCATTCGCCGAGAATGTGTTTATCCGCGTCGAGGCAAAGCGCGGCAACGAAGCCGCGGCAGAGGCGGCGGCGGCGTGGCAAGGCCGGGTGAACGACATTCCCGCCGTGATCTTTCCGCTCAGCCAGACGTGGACGGCGATCGGTTTCGGACCATTGCCGCGCGAGCAGGCAGAGGCAAGGATGACGGCGCTGAAAGAAGCACGGACGATCCCCGCCGACAGCCTGCTTACGCCGGCTGATGGCGTTAATGCGACCGCCCTGCCGAATATCCGCGCGGATCAGACCGGCGCGGCCAGTATTGTTGAGAATCCTGCGGGTGCCGCCTCTACCTCTGGCGTGGCCGAAGTCGCGCAACCAGATCCCATTATTGTCGAGCCGCCCGCGCCGGATATGTTCATCCGGCTGGAAGCCTTTCAGGATCGGACACAGGCGGATGCCGCCTTGTCCAAATGGCGCGAGACCGTGCCGGAGGCCGGACTTTGGGAGATGCCCAATGGCTGGTTCGCCATCGCCGCCGGACCGCTTAGCGGGGCTGCCGCCGATCAATGGCTGCCTGCGCTGAAGAACGGCGGCGCGATCCCCGATGACAGCATGATCACGCCAGAGGCCGAGATGGGCCGGAACGTGGCCACTGGCACCGCGCCCGAATGGCCGGAAAACCCGGAAAAGCTGCCTGAAATGCCCGATACGGCAGAGGTGCAGGAGCTGCTGCAATGGGCTGGCTTCTATGATGGTGAGATTGACGGTCAAAGCGGCCCGAAAACACGCGCCGCAATCGCGGCAGAGGTCGCCTCGCAACGCGAAGCCGCCGACCCCGCGCTTGCCCTGATGAAGCTGGCGGAACAGCGTGAGGTCTGGCGCCAAGAGATGGGGCTGGAGGAGATGATCGACGATCACACCGGCCTTTCTCTGGTCGCGCCTGCGCGGATGCTTCAGCATGAGCGCAATGACCGCTCGCTTTCGATTTATGGTCCGAAAGACGAATCCGGCGCGGCCCTGATCCTGTTTTCCGCCCCCGGGGGGCAGCAGGAAATGGAAGATCTGGCCGGCCTCGTCACCGCACTTGGCTGGGTTCCCGCGCCGGAGCGTCAGATCAGGAAGGGCAGTGCCGTGCTGACCGGGCGGAATGATTCCCATATCGGACGCTCGGAATCGCGTATCGTTGACGGACGTGTCGAAGGCTGGGTGCTGATCTGGCCGGTCGCCGATGCCGAAAACGCACCGCGCCTTGCCAATGAGATCGCCGAAAGCTTCACCCGCGCCCAACCGAGTGCCGCAGAACGGGCGGCTGCGGAGCCTTCTGATGATGCGGCAGAGGCAATCGACGGCGGCGCTGAAACGCCCGCTGCCTTGCCGGATGGTGCAACGCAGACCCCAAACTGATGGGCGTGGCGGCAGCGTTCGCCGCCACAATCCTGCTTCAGCCGCGCCAGAACCGTGGCAGCAGAAGAACGAAAACGCTGACAAGCTCTAACCGGCCCAGATACATGCCGAAGGTCATCAGCCATTTCGCAGCTTCGGGGAATTTGTTGATGCTGCCATTCGACGTGATCTCTGGCCCCCAGACCGGCCCGACATTGGCAATCGCAGTCCATGCGCCAGTCAGCGCCGTCTTCGGATGCAGCCCGGTCAGCGCCAGCCCGACGATCAGCAGACCGAAGGTCAGCACGAACATGGTGAAGAACGCCATGACGGAGTTCACGACCTCCTGATCCAGCCGCTTGCCAGCAAGTCGCAGCGGATAAAGCCGGTGCGGCGATTGCATTCGTTTGATCTGCGCGCGTACCGCCTGAAACAGAACCTGATAGCGGAAGATCTTGACCGAACAGCCGGTCGATCCCGTACAGCCACCGATCAGCGCGACGCAGAAAAGCAGCGCAAACGGCAAATGTCCCCATTGCAGCACATTGGTCGAGGCATAGCCGGTGCCAGAGAAGATCGTGATGACGTTAAAGGTGGTCTCTCGGATCAGCTCCCACGGGTCGGATGTCTGGTGAATATAAAGCATCCGGTAGATCACGATCACCGCGACGGCATAAAAGATATAGCGAAGATAGGCCCGGATCTGCGTATCGCGCCAGATCGGCTGAAAATCCCCGCGCGTTGCCTGAATCATACGCACGAAGGGGATCGAGGCCAGAACCATGAAGAGCGACGACACCCATTCCGCCGGTCCGATAAAGGCCCCGAAACTTGCATCATAGTTGGAAAACCCGCCCGTTGAACACGTCGTCAAGGCGTGAAGCACGGCGTCGTAAAAGCTCATCCCGGTGATGACATATAACATGGTACATGCGGCTGTAATCCCGACATAGATCCACGTCATTTCCGCCGCTATCTGACCGGCCCGCGGCAAAACCTTGCCAAGCGTGTCGAATCCTTCCGAACGGAAAAACTGCATCCCGCCGACTTTCATGACCGGCAGAAATACCATCGCAACCACGACAATGCCCAATCCGCCCGACCATTGCAGAATGCCCCGCCACATATTCGTACCGGGTGGCAGGTTATCCAACTGCACAATCACTGTCGTGCCGGTGGTGGTCAGCCCGGACATCGCCTCGAACATGGCATCGGTGAATGTCAGGCCGGGCGCACCGATCATCAGAGGCAGCGCGCCGGCAAGCGGCAGGATCAGCCACAGGCCGGATGTCAGAAGAAAGCTTTGCTCGATCGTCAGGCCGCGGGGCGCGGAATGCGTTGCGGCAACGACCAGACCGCTGAGCACCATGACGATCAGCATCGACTGCGCCATGCGCTGCCAATTCGCGTTATCCGCCGCATAGTCGATCATGGTCGGAAAGATCATCATTGCGCCAAGCGCAAAGGTGATCCTGCCTATCACATGGGCTACGGGACGAATGTCGATCATCGTGCTTGGTTGCCGCGCGCGGCCCGGCCCGTCAAGCCGGGATCTTGCGCCACGCGCGGACATGGCTCAGGCCGCTTCCGTCTCGTCCAGCGGGATCGGGTTGTGGCAGGCAAAGCAATGCCCCTTCCCCTCCAGCTCCGGCTCGACCTTGGTGCAGATGTCCTGACGCCGCCAGCAGCGCGGGTTGAAGGAACATCCCTCGGGCTTGTTCATCGGCGACGGCAGCTCTCCGGTCAGCTTGATGCGTTCCTTCCGCTCGCCCGGATCGGCAACCGGGGTCGCTGACAGCAGAGCCTTCGTATAAGGGTGGCGCGGCGCATCGAAGATCACATCCTTCGGACCGATCTCCACCGGCTGGCCGAGATACAGCACCAACACCTCATCCGAGATATGGCGCACCACCGACAGATCGTGACTGATGAAAAGATAGGCCAGGTCCATGCGTTCCTGCAGGTCCATCAGCAGGTTCAGCACCTGACTTTGGATCGACAGATCAAGCGCCGAGACGGGTTCGTCCAGCACCAGAATCTTCGGCTCCAGCATCAGGGCGCGGGCCACAGCCACACGCTGACGCTGCCCGCCCGAAAACATATGCGGATAACGTTCGAAATGTTCCGGCCGCAGCCCGACCATGCCCAGCATATCGCGCGCTCGTTTTTCACGCTCTGCCGGTTTCACTTCGGGACGGTTCAGAAGCAGAGGCTCCATCAGTGTCTGCCCGATGGTCTGGCGCGGGTTCAGACTGCCGTAAGGATCCTGAAACACGATCTGGACCATCGAACGCAGATCACGGTCACCGGACGCACCATCCGGACCGATCTGACGCCCGCCGATGAACAATTCACCTTCGGTCGGCGGTTCGATCATGGTGACAACACGGGCGAGCGTAGACTTGCCAGAGCCGGATTCCCCAACCACGGCCAGCGTCTTGCCCGGTGTCAGCGAAAAGCTCGCCCCGTCGAGTGCCCGCACCGTGGCGGTCGGTTTCATGAAGCCGCCCTTCACCTCGTAATGGCGCTTCAGGTTCGTGGCGGTGAGGATCGGATCGCTCATGCTACGGACTCCTTCCCGGTTGGCTGACCGTCCATCAGCGGATAGTGGCACAACGCATGACCCATTTCCGGACCCGCAGGCACAGGCCGTTGCGCGATACAGCGATCATCGGCGAACTTGCAGCGGGGCGAGAACAGGCAGCCGCTCGGCCGGTCGAACTGGCCCGGAACCACACCGGGAATCGTCGGCAGCCGCTTCTCGGTCGCGCGCTCCGGCAATGCCGCCAGAAGTGCAGCGGTATAGGGGTGGTGCGGGTTCTCGAAAAGACTATCGACCTCCTGCAACTCGACCCGCTGGCCGGCATATTGCACCTGCACACGCTCCACCGTTTCGGCGACGACACCCATATCATGGGTGATCAGCACAAGCGCCATGCCGGTTTCTTCCTGCAAGCCGGTCAGCAGTTCGAGGATCTGCGCCTGAATGGTCACATCAAGTGCCGTCGTCGGCTCATCCGCGATCAGCAGCTTGGGCTTGTTCGCCAGAGCCATTGCGATCATGGCCCGCTGGCTCATCCCGCCGGAAAGCTGGTGCGGATAGGCCTGCAATCGCTTCTCCGGCGCGGGGATGCCAACCTGACGCATCAATTCGACGGCGCGGTCCTGCCGCTGGCTGCGGTTCATATTGGTGTGTTTGCGCAGCGATTCCTTGATCTGCCAGCCGATGGTAAAGGCCGGGTTGAGCGATGACATCGGCTCCTGAAAGATCATCGAGATATCCTTGCCGATGATCCGCCGCCGCGCCCGTCCGGAAATATTGCGCAGGTCATGCCCGTCAAATTCCAGCTTGTCGGCGGTGACCGTGGCGGTCCAGGGCAGCAGCCCCATCAGCGCCAGCATAGAGACCGATTTGCCAGAGCCGGATTCACCCACAATCGCCAGCAGTTCGGCCTGATCTACGGTGACGTCGACGCCATCCACTGCCCGGAACTTGCCCGAAGAGGTGGCGAAGTCGACGCTGAGGTTACGGATTTCAAGAAGTGCCATCGCTCAGCTCCGCTTCAGTTTCGGATCAAGCGCATCGCGCAGACCGTCGCCCATCAGGTTGATGGCGAGAACCGTGATCAGAATGCACAGGCCCGGGAAGGTCACGACCCACCAGGCACGCAAGATAAACTCGCGCGCTTCGGCCAGCATGGTGCCCCATTCCGGCGTCGGCGGCTGTGCGCCCATGCCCAGAAAGCCGAGTGCCGCCGTATCGAGGATTGCCGTGGAAAACGACAGTGCGGCCTGAACGATGATCGGCGCAAGGCAGTTCGGCAGCACGGTGCGGAACATGATCCTCAGCGGCTGACCACCGGCGACGCGCGCTGCGGTGACATAGTCCTTGGACTTTTCCGACAGCACGGCCGCGCGGGTCAGGCGCACGAAATGCGGTTGCAGAACGATGGCGATGGCGATCATTGCATTGATCAGGCTGGGACCAAGGATGGCCACCAGCACAAGCGCCAGCAGCAGGCTTGGGAATGACAGTATGATGTCCATCAGCCGCATGATCAGAGTGTCCAGCCAACGCGGCGCGAATCCCGCGATCACCCCCAACAGCACGCCGCAGAATGTCGCGAGCGTCACAACCAGCAGGCCGATGAAGAAAGAGTAGCGCGCGCCATAGATCAGACGCGACAGCAGGTCACGGCCAAGCGCGTCCGTTCCCAGCAGATAGGCCGTCGATCCGCCCTCTTGCCAGAACGGCGGCACCAGCAGGGCGCTGCGGTCCTGTGCATTGTAGGAATATGGTGCCAGAAGCGGCGCGAAGGCGGCGATCAGCAGAAAGGCAAGGAAGACGAACAGGCCGATCACGGCGCCGCGGTTTTCCTTGAAGGATGACCAGAACTCCCGAAAGCGCGATGGCGGCTTTACGGTCGGGGTGCTGGCGCTCAGGCTGGCGGTATCTGCCATGTCTCAGCCCTTTCGAATCTTGGGGTTGATAAGCCCGTAAAGGACATCGACGATCAGGTTCACGATCATCACGACAAGCGCGATCAGCAGCAGCCCGCCCTGAACGACCTGATAGTCACGGCGGAAAATCGAATCGACCATCCACTTGCCAATGCCGGGCCATGAGAAAATGGTCTCTGTCAGGATTGCCCCGGCCAGCAGCGTGCCGACCGACAGGCCGATCACCGTGATCACCGGGATTAAGGCGTTGCGCAGCGCATGCACGCCGTTCACGCGCATCGGCGACATGCCCTTGGCGCGGGCGGTGCGGACGTAATCCTCGCCCAGAACCTCCAGCATGGCGGAACGGGTCTGGCGCGCGATGACGGCCAGCGGGATCGTCGCAAGCGCTATGGTCGGCAAGATCAGATGCGCCACGGCAGAGCGGAAGGCCCCGGACTGCCCTGAAAGCAAGCTGTCTATCAGCATGAAGCCTGTCGGCGTGTCGAAGAAATACTGCAATCCAATGCGCCCCGAAACCGGCGTCCAGCCGAGCGTGCCGGAAAAGACGATGATCAGCAGCAGCGCCCACCAGAAGATCGGCATGGAATACCCGACAAGAGCCGAGGACATCAGCGCCTGATCGAAGAACTTGCCGCGATTGACCGCAGCGATGACCCCAGCCGGGATGCCGATCAGCGTGGCAAGAATGATGGCGCAAAGCGAAAGTTCTACGGTGGCGGGAAACAGCGCCATGAACTCATCCAGAACGGGGCGCTTAGTCGCGAAGGAGGTTCCAAGGTCGCCCTGAAGAATCCCGGCGACATAGTCGAGATATTGCTTCCACATGGGTTGGTCAAAACCCATCTGCTCCTGCAGCATCTCGTAGCGTTCGGGGCTGACGCCGCGTTCGCCGGCCAGCAACAGGATTGGATCGCCCGGCAACAGGCGGATGAAGGCGAAGGCGATGATAGTCACGCCGATAAAGGTCGGCACGAATGTCGCCAGTCGGCGGATCAGAAAGCTGAGCATCGGCGTGTTCCGGGGCTTGGCAAGATAAAGGAACGACCGGGCAGCGCATCGCTGCCCGGCCGCAAAGCTTGGCTAAAAGCTTACTCGGTCAGGCTGACGCCGTAGAAGACGTGCCCGCCGAACGGATCAATCTTGTAGCCTTCGACCTTGGTGCTGATCGGCTCATTCACGACGGAATGGGCGATGGTGGCCCAGGGTGCCTGCTCTTTGAAGATGACCTGAGCCTCTTCATACAAACGAGTCCGCTCTGCCTGATCGGATTCGACCTTGGCCTGCTGAATGATGCTGTCGAATTCTTCATTGCACCACTGGGCGCGGTTGGCGTCGCCGACACCGTCGCAGCCAAGCAGAACAGCAAGGAAGTTGTCCGGGTCACCATTGTCACCGGTCCAGCCAAGCAGAACCGCACCATCGCGATCCTCTGCTTTCGAGCGCTCAAGATACTCGCCCCATTCGTAGGACACAATTTCGACGTCAACACCGACTTCATTGAAGTCTGCCTGAATCATCTCTGCCATGCGGCGGGCGTTCGGGTTGTAGGGACGCTGCACCGGCATCGCCCAGATCTTCATCGACAGATCGGTGACGCCTGCCTCTTCCAGGGCAGCCTTCGCGGCTTCCGGATCATGAGCATCGTCTTCGATTGCGTCGTTATAGGACCACATGGTCGGCGGGATCGGGTTCTTCGCGACGCTGCCTGCGCCCTGGAAGATACCGTCAACGATGGCCTGTTTGTCGATGGCCATGTTCAGCGCCTTGCGAACCTCCGGGTTGTCGAATGGTGCGACCTGGGTGTTATAGGCCAGATAGCCGACATTCAGACCCTCGCGGCTGACGACGTTGATGTTTTCATCCGCGTTCATCGCTTCCAGATCGGCCGGGTTCGGATAGGGCATGACGTGGCATTCGCCGGCCTTCAGCTTCTGGTAACGCACCGAGGCATCGGGCGTGATCGCAAAGATCAGGTTCTCGATCGCCGCCGGCTCACGCCAGTAATCGTCGTTGCGGGCGTAACGGATGACCGCATCTTTCTGATAAGCGACGAACTGGAACGGGCCGGTTCCGATGGGCTGCTGGTTCAGCATCTCGGGCGTGCCAGCCTCGATCAGGTTGTCGGCATATTCCTTCGACATGATCGAAGCAAAGGACATGGCGAGGTTGGCCAGCATCGGTGCTTCGGGACGGGTCAGCGTGATCTTGACGGTCAGGTCATCGACCTTTTCGACAGATTCGATCAGGTCCGGCATCGACATAGAGTTGAAATACTCATAGCTCGCGCCGGCGGTCATGGTGTGATAGTCGCCGCCATCCTCGCCCTGACGCGTCAGGCTGAAGATCACGTCATCCGCGTTCATGTCACGCGTGGGTGTGAAATAGTCGGTCGTGTGGAATTTCACGCCTTCGCGCAGCTTGAAGGTATATTCCAGACCGTCCTCGCTGACTTCCCAGCTTTCGGCCAGGCCCGGCTCAATCTCTGTCTCGCCGTGAACGAAGTGCACCAGACGGTCATAGATATTGCGCGCGGATGCGTCGAAAGTTGTGCCGGATGTATAAAGCGCCGGGTCAAAACCTTCGGGCGAGCCTTCGGAACAATATACCAGATTGGCAGCCGAAGCGGCGGAACCCATCAGCATGGCAGCCACGCTGATCGCAACAAGTTTCTTCATTTTGTACTCCCGTGTTGGACATTGATCCGCATCGTTGCGGTTCTTGTCATGTCGACAAACTGCCCCAAACCCATCTGTCGATGCAAGCAGATTGCCATGAACCGAGCATTATCGGAACACAATCAAAGGTTGCAAGTGGCATTCGCAACCGCCTGAACGGGGTCGTCCCGCCTGTCTTTCTGGGCAGAGAAAAGCGATTTCGCGCCACATCGCCCGTTATTTCCGTTGACGAGTATAGCGCATCTTCTGCTACTTGAACGAACTTATGGCTGTCTGCTCGACATTTCGGGGAAAATTATAGCTCACGATTTGTCGGGTCCGCCGAGTGAACAAGGGAAACTTATGTCCGATCCTGACAATATCTCAATTCTTTCAGGCCGAATCGACCTCGGCTACCTGTCGCGAGACATTTCCTTCATGTCCCGTGTGTTGCGAGCCCATATCAGGTGGGCAAATGCCGAACTGGCGCATGAAAATGATTCGCAGAGCGGCAGGTCCGCACTTTTGTCGGTTATCGGGCTCAATCCCGGCATTTCACAGAATGATCTTGCGGCCACAGTTGTTCTAAAAAAATCCGCTGTTACTAAACTTATAAGCGATATGGAGGCGGAACAGCTTGTCATTAGGGAGAAGCCAAAGGCCGACCGGCGCTATAACGCCCTGCGCCTGAGCGCAGAGGGCGAGGACAAATGGCGCGCTCTGAAAAATGAGATGTTTGTCCGGCAGGAGGCTCTGCTTGCCCCTCTGAACGGGCGAGAGCGTGAGAAGCTGTTCCAGCTTCTGGGCAGATTGATCGTTCATTACACCGATCAACTGGACGGCCAAGAGCAGGCAACGGACACTGACAGCTAGCCATAAGGCACGGCAATCGCCTTTCGCCCCGTCAGCACCGCAATACCGCGAGGGACAATCGCCCGCAGCGCAGGGTCGTCATAAACAAGGCCGCCGGTGTAATGCCCGAATGCAGGCAGAATAAGATGACCGGAAGCGACCAGAAAACAGGGCCGGGAGCGGCCTGCGATGCGCATCTTGGGATGAAAATGCCCCGAAATATCAGGGTCTTCACCCGCGATATGGCGCAGGGCAATGCCTTGCTCCAGATACGCATCCGGCCCCTGCAAAGGGTCATGGTTTCCCGCGATCATGATCGTGGTGCTGCGCCCGGCCAGCCGGTCCAGCAGGTCGCGGTCTGTCTGGCACAGACCTTGCGCCGCCGCATCGTCGTCGAAAATATCGCCGAGCAGAACAAGCCGTGACGGCCGCAGCACGTCCAGTTCCGCCGAAAGCCGCGCCAAGGTCTCGCGCGTCTCGAATGGTGGCAGAAGCGATCCACCACGCCGCGCCATGCGCTCTGACTTGCCCAGATGCAGATCCGCGACGATCAGCATATCCTGATCTGGCCAGTACAATGCCCCGCCTGCCCGCGCGATCAGGCGCTGCCCGGAAAAATCGAACGCATAGCCTGTCATGCGGCGGCAGCCTCCAGCCCGGCTTCGGCCATCAGACGGGCGGCTTCTTCTTCCAGCAGGCGATCTTCGCCCAGACCCCGTATCGGCACTTTGCCGACTTCCAGCATCAGCGGCGCTGCCAGCGGCGTGACATGGGGCGGCCTCGCATGGACGACATGCGGACGCATCGCCAGCATCTCTTCAACGCGACCAAAATCGACAAGGCCGCGCATCGCCTCGTCACGGGTCAGACGCATCAGGAGGTGATCGGGTTCGTGGCGGCGCAGGGTGTCATAGATGATGTCACTGGAAAACGTCGCCTGTTTGCCCGATTTGCGCTGACCCGGCAGGTTGCGCTGCAACAGCCCCGCCACCGTCGCGACATTTCGGAAACTGCGCTTCATGACGGCATTTTCACCCAGCCAATCCTCCAGCCCTTCGCGCAGGGTCGAGGGTTCGAAAAACGGCGCCGGATCTGTGATCGGGTCCATCGACCAGATGAGCAGCGCATAATCCGTCGCGACAAAGCCGAGCGGGCCGAGACCCGCATCCTCCATCCGCCGCGTCAGTATCAGGCCAAGTGTCTGATTTGCATTGCGTCCCGCGAAGCTATAGGCGCAGAAATAAGCGCGGCCGCCACGCTCGAACGTCTCGCAGGTCAATGTTCCGGGCTGCGGCAGGACAGAGATCTCGCGCTGCAATTCCAGCCAGCCGCGCGTCGCATCAGGCAGCGCCGCCCACGCATCGGGATCACCGATCAGCGCCAGAACCCGCGCCGAAAGCTCTGTCGAGGTGGCCAGTTTCGTGCCGTTGAATACCGCAATCTTGGGCGATTTCGACGGTTGCGGCGTCACCTCGACGATCATCTCTCGCAAGCGGTCATAGCGCACGGTCTGCCCGCCGATCAGAAAAGTGTCTCCGGGTGCAAGGCTGGCGGCAAAACCTTCCTCGACCTCGCCCAGGGGCGCGCCGCCGTGTCGCCGCCGGACCTTCAGCGTCTCGACGTCGTTGATGGTTCCGATATTCATGCGAATCATCCGGGCGGCGCGCGGATCGCGCAAGTGCCACATCCCGTTGCGTTCAACCAGACGCTGCCAGCGGTCATAGGCACGCAGCGCATAGCCGCCGGTCGCGGCGAAATCCAGACAGTCGTCGAATTGGGCAAGCGTCAGATCGGCATATGGTCCCGCGCCGCGGACCTCGTCAAAAAGCAATGCGGCATCAAAAGGTCCGGCGCAGGCTGTCAGCAGTATCTGCTGGCAAAGCACATCCAGCCCGCCCTGTTGTCCGACCGACCCACGCCCTTCGCCATCCAGATCGCCCTCTGCCACCGCCTGAAGGGCCGCGACGCATTCGATAACCTCGAACCGGTTTGCCGGCACGATGCGGGCCTTTGAAGGCGCGTTGTAACGGTGGTTCGCGCGGCCTATGCGCTGTACAAGCCGTTTGACGTTCTTAGGCGCACCGACCTGAATGACCAGATCGACATCGCCCCAGTCAATCCCCAGATCAAGGCTGCCAGTCGCCACGACTGCCCGCAACTCACCGGCTGCCATCGCGGCCTCTACCCTTGCGCGCACATCGCGAGACAGGCTTCCGTGATGCAGGCCGATGGGCAGGTTGTCATCATTGACATCCCAAAGTGCCTGAAAGAACAGCTCTGCCTGTGCGCGGGTATTGATGAAAACCAGTGTCAGCCGCGCGGCCCTTAGCGCGTCCATCACATCTCGCGCGGCGTGTCGCCCCCCTCCCCCGGCCCAGGGTGGCGGCTGCTGCGTTTCCAGCATCGCGATATCGGGCGCGGGGCCGGGATCGGCCATGACGATCTGCGCGCCGCCCAGATATGCGGCCAGCCCCGCAGGATCGTCAACGGTGGCCGAAAGCGCCGAGACAAGCAGCCCCGGCGCAAGACTGCGCAGCCGCGCCAGCCCCAGCATAAGCTGATCGCCGCGCTTGCCCTCTGCCAAGGCATGGATTTCGTCTATCACAACACGCTTCAACCCGCCGAATATCTTCGGCGCTTCGGGATAGGACAGCATCAGTGCAAGGCTCTCCGGCGTCGTCAGCAGAATCTCTGGCGGATCAACACGCTGACGCGCCCGCCGCGAGGCAGCGGTATCGCCGGTGCGATCCTCGATCCGGATATCAAGGCCCAGATCGGCAACCGGGCGCGCCAGATTGCGCGCGATATCATTCGTCAGCGCCTTGAGAGGAGAGACATAGAGCGTGTGCATCCCCTCATGCGGGCCATCCATCAGCGCAGCCAGTGTCGGCAGGAACCCCGCCAGTGTCTTGCCGCCGCCGGTGGGCGCGATCAGCAGTGTGTCACTGTCTGCGTCAAACAGGTCCAGCTGATGGGGGTGCGGTGTCCAGCCTTGCTGGCTGAACCATTCTGCAATCCGGTCGGGCAGCGTCATGTCAGTTCCGGCGCAAGCATCTCTCGCAATGTCTCGATCCGGTCGGCCTCGGAAGCGGGCTTGTCATCCCGGATGCGACTGATGCGCGGGAATCGCATGGCGACGCCCGACTTGTGGCGGGTCGAGCGGTTCAGCCCCTCAAACGCGACCTCTACAACCTTGGTCGGGCGAACGGCGCGGACCGGGCCGAAGCGATCTACCGTGTTGTTCCTGACGAAACGGTCGAGTTGTTTCAATTCTTCATCCGTGAAACCGAAATAAGCCTTTCCAACCGGCACCAGATCATCGCCATCCCAAACCCCAAAGGTGAAATCGGAATAATAGCCAGAGCGCTTGCCGTGCCCCCGCTGAGCATAAAGCAGCACGGCGTCGATCACCATGGGATCACGCTTCCACTTGAACCACGGCCCCTTCATGCGCCCGGCAAGATAGGCGCTGTCGCGTCGTTTGATCATGACGCCTTCGATCACCGGATCGGGCGGATCGGCGCGCAGCGCGGCCAGTTCGTCCCATGTCTTGAATGGAAGCATAGGCGAGGCATCAATCTGCGGTTCGGCAAGACCGGGGATGACACTATCCAGCACCGCCCGACGCTGATCAAAAGGCAACGGTCGAAGGTCATCGCCCCCCCACAACAGCAGATCATAGGCGCGAAGCCCAGCCGGATGACTTTCCAGCAACTTTTTCGAAACGGTCTTGCGGTTCAGCCGTTGCTGCAACTCGCTGAAACTGCCCACCTTATCCCCACGCCGGACCAGCAGTTCACCGTCGATCACCCCGTCGAAATTCAGCCGGTCGAGAACATCGGGGAATGCGCCGCCGATATCCTCTCCCGTGCGCGAATAAAGCTTGCGCGTGCCCTGATCGGAGACCGCCTGAACCCGTATGCCGTCCCATTTCCACTCTGCCGCATAGTCCGCCGGGTCGAGCGAGGCCAGAGCATCCAGATCGGTTGCCGTCGACAGCATCACAGGCCGAAACGGCGCAAGCGCAGCGGAAACCGGTTTTTCGCCGCCCCCGGCCCACGCAAAAAGCTCCAGATAAGGCGGTGTCAGCCCGTGCCAGATTTCTTCGACCTCTGTCAGCGGCAATTCACCAAACTCCGCCAGAGCCGCGCGCGCCAAACGCGCCGAAACACCGACGCGCAGTCCGCCTGTGGCCAGCTTGAGATAGGCATAACGCTCTGACGGGCTCAGCGCATCCAAACGCGACGCAATAAGCGTCGGCAACCCCGCCTTGCCGGTCTTCAGCAGCTCATCGACCAATTGCGGCAAAGGCAGGTCACGATCATTTGGTGGCGCTTCAGGCTCTGGCCAGATCAGCGCAATCGTCTCTGCCAGGTCGCCCACAAAGTCATAGCTAATCGCGAACAGTTCTGCATCGACACGTTCCGCCACCAACCCACGCAACAGCGTCGGTGTCACCGCACGCAGCTTCAGATCACCCGTCAGCGCCGCCAGTGCAAAGCCGCGCTCCGGATCATCGGTCGCCGCGAAATAGCGCGACAGCAGCCTCAGCTTGCCATTGCGCTGCGGAGTGAA
Source organism: Paracoccus albus (assembly GCF_027913035.1). Lineage (NCBI taxonomy): Bacteria > Pseudomonadati > Pseudomonadota > Alphaproteobacteria > Rhodobacterales > Paracoccaceae > Paracoccus > Paracoccus albus. The sequence goes on along the minus strand of NZ_CP115775.1, from coordinate 1,221,941 downwards.
GGCCAGACGTTCCAGTAACTCGGCAAATTCGCGCATCACTCCGCCTCGTCCTCATAGCCGGCAAGATGCAGCGGACGTGCCGCGCGACCGTGCAACTCGCACCAGCGAATGACGGCATCCTCTCTGCCATGCGTTACCCATGTCTCTGCCGGATCAAGTTCCTCTATCGTGCGGGTCAGGTCGGTCCAGTCGACGTGATCGGAAATGACAAGCGGCAGTTCGACACCGCGCTGACGCGCACGCGCCCGCACCGACATCCAGCCGCTGGCAAAACAGATCACCGGGTCGGGAAAGCGTTGCGCCCAAGTTGCCTCAAAGGCCGAGGGCGGGGCGATAATGATCTGCCCGGCAAACTCGGCCTTTTTCATCGTGTCGGTCGTCGCGGGACGCAATTCTCCAAGCGGCACGCCCTGCGCGATATGATAATCGCAGATCTTCTGCAACGCACCGTGAATATAGATGGGCGCGTCCCAGCCCGCCTGCCGCAACAGCATGATGACCCGCTGCGCCTTGCCCAGTGAATAGGCCCCGACGATATGCGACCGCTCGGGGAAAGAGGCAACGGATTCCAGCAGCTTCGCGGCCTCTGCCTGTGGGTCGGGATGGCGAAACACGGGCAGGCCGAATGTCGCCTCTGTCACGAAGATATCGCAGGGAACCGGTTGCCACGGCGCACAGGACGGATTCGCCACGCGGGCATAGTCGCCCGAAACGGTCACGCGTGTTCCTTCCGCCCGCACAGCTATCTGGGCGGATCCCAGAACATGTCCTGCCGGGTGAAAGCTGACCTCTGCGCCGCCGATCTTGATCTCACCCTCCGCCACTTGCCGCGACCCGGCAAAATCATCGCCATAACGGATGGCCATCAGGTCCAGCGTCTGGCGGGTCGCCAGCACTGATCCATGTCCGGCCCGCGCATGATCGGCATGGGCATGGGTGACAAGCGCGCGGTCAACCGGGCGCATCGGGTCGATATAGAAATCGCCCGAGGGGCAGAAAAGTCCCTCGGGTCGGGAAATCAGTGGCGTCGTCTTCTGCGCCATTCAGCCAAGACTAACCGTGCCATGCTGACCAAGGTCAGGCTTTTGATCCGTCAGCTTGGACCTTGCAATCTGGTAAAGGAAACCAAGCGCACCGCCTTCGGTCACCCAAACCTCTGCCTTGCTGGGGGCATAGCGGACCAGTTGCAGGTCGGGATCGGCCTTGCCGCCTTCGAACCAGCTTGATGCGATGACGCCCCAGATTTCGTCCAGCTTTTCGGCATCGTCGGACAAGGTCAGCTTGCCACTGACATCGGCATACAGCCCCTTGCCGTCGCTGCAGACAAGGTAGTTCGCATCCGCACCCTGCGCCGCAGCCTTGGCCATCGGGGTATCCTTGGCGGTGATGAACCAAAGGTTGGGATCACCGTCGATCATGCTGTGCGACATGGGCAGAAAGCGCCCGTCGACCTCCAGCATGCCGGTGTTGATTTTTTTCAGCCGGTCATGGAATTCCGTCTTGAGGTCGTCCGACATCGTTTCCTCCTGTTGATGTTGCGAACACAACGTGAACCCTACTGTCGGGTTCCCGCTGCTCACATCTTCAGAAGATGATGCCTGCTGGCTGGCCTACCGCCCGCTTATCGGAAGGGCATGGCGTAGAGCAGCCCGCCCTGTGTCCATTGCGCGTTCAATCCGCGCGCAAGCCCGATCGGCGTCTGCTCACCGATAGTTGCCGCATAGATTTCGCCGTAATTGCCGGATGCGGCGATGGCGCGTTTCGCCCATTCCCTGTCCAGCCCCAGCTTTTCACCCAGATCGTCGGATGACCCCAGAAGGCGCTGCACCTCGGGGCTCTCGGACGATTTCGAAAGCTCTTCGATATTGGCAGATGTGACGCCGTATTCCTCCGCCGCGATCAGCGCATAGAGCGTCCAGCGAACCACGTCGCCCCAAGCCGCATCACCATGCCTGACAACAGGGCCAAGCGGTTCTTTCGAGATGATCTCCGGCAGGATGATATGATCGGCAGGGTTGGCAAATGCCGCACGCGTCGCTGCCAACCCCGATCGGTCGGTCGTATAAGCGTCGCAGGCACCGGCCAGATATTGCTGCTCTCCCTCGGCATTGCTGTCGACGTTGACTTCCTGATAGTCCATCATGTTGGCGTGAAAGTAATCGGCCAGGTTCAGCGCCGTCGTCGACCCCGTCTGGACGCAAATCGACGCGCCGCCCAAATCCTTGGCGGATGACACCCCCAGAGAGCGTGGCACCATAAAGCCCTGCCCGTCGTAATAATTGACGCCGGCGAAATCCAATTTCAGCTCTGTATCGCGCAGATAAGTCCAGGTGGTATTACGCGCCAGAAGATCAACCTCTCCGCCGGACAGGCTGGCAAAGCGATCCTCTCCGCTCATTGCCTTGAAGGCAACCTTTCTAGGGTCGCCAAGGACCGCAGCAGCAAGTGCCTTGCAGAAAGAGACGTCAAACCCGCTCCAATTGCCGTTGGCGTCGGGCGAGGCAAAGCCGATCAGGCCGGGATTCACGCCACAGTTCAACATGTCGCGGCTTTTGACACTGGCAAGCGTCTCGCCATCGGCAGCCAATCCTGCACCCGCAGTCCACAGTAACGAAACTGCTGCGCCAAGAAAGACGGCTGTCCTCATCTGAATTCCTTCCAGTTCCGGCGGCCGTTCCGCCAATCTTCGCACCACAGCAAATCATCCGATGGGCGACATTGTGCCGATCAGAGACGATGCGTCAAGCGGCGCACCTCCTATTACCGATCACTTAGGCAGGAGTGATAGCAGTTTTTCGGCATTTTCCATTGCTTCCAATCGGTTCCGGGCCGCAGCGGCCGCTTCCTCATCCTCTCCCCAGACCTCTTGCTGGTATTCTTCATCGATGCGCGAAAGGGCATGAGCTTCCGCTGCCGACAGCCGCCCTTCCAGCACCGCAAGACCGAGGATCAGCGACCCCGGCAGCGTGACCAGATCATGCAGCGCAGTCAGCCGGAACGGGTCAAGCCGGTCGATCCGGTCGCGCAGCCGGACCAAGGCGTTCGGGTTCTGCGGGATCGGCATCATTCCTTGCGTGACGTCCAGCCGCGCACCCATAGTCTCGTCAGCCCAGTCAAGCAGCGGGTCCCACCCTGCCCGCTGTCGTTCGCGCAGCGGCTCTGGCTCTACTGCGCGATAGCACAGCAGATCCGTGCCGCCATAGGCTGCCAGCATCCCGGCCACGGCATCGAATTGAGGCGTGACCTTTTCGATAGCGGAATTGGCGGCCCGCGTCAGGGGCATGGACAAAGGGTCGATCACACCTGACTGCGCTTTCCATTCCGCCGCAATGGCCTGCGCCAGTGCTTCGTTCGGAAGGATGAGGGGCAGCTTTCCGGGCGTCATCACCGGCTTTCCATCCAGCGTCACGCGCCAGCCACTATCGGTCCGCTCTGCCGCTGCCTGCTTCCAGAAGCGTCGCGCTTTCCATTCACTCACGTCGCCCACTCCTCGACCATCATCTGAAGCGCACCGAAATCCGGCGCGACTTTGACTCCAAGCGCCCGCAGTGCGTCCGCCCCGTGATAGCCCCACGAAACCCCGATGGCAGAGATTCCCGCAGCCATCGCCATCTGCATGTCGAATTCGGTGTCGCCGATCATGACCGCATCGCCCGGCGCTGCCCCGGCATCGGCGCAGGCCGACAACAACATCTCGGGATGCGGTTTCGAGGGATGTGTATCGGCGGTGCGAAGGCTGACGAACAGACCCCGCAAGCCGTGATGATCCAGCATCGCATCCAGCCCCCGGCGCGACTTTCCTGTGGCAATGCCAAGCAGCAGATCATCGCGGCGATGAAGCGCCTCCAGGCAGTCGCGCGCACCGGGATAAAGCGGCGCCTCATTCGCGATGCGGCGGGTCATGAAGGCCTGACGATAAGCCTCCACGGCAGCGTCGCGCTGCGCGGCAGGGGCATCGGGAACCAATGTCTCAACCGCAACAGGCAGCGACAGTCCGACGATGGACAGCACTTGTTCGCGCCCGATCGGATCAAGTCCGGCCGTTTCGAATGCCACATCCATAGCGCCGACAATAAGCGCCTGACTGTCGATCAGCGTGCCGTCGACATCAAATACAACGAATTTCAAATCGCCTCCTCGAACGGATCGGCGGGCACGTCATTTTCGTACCAGCCAAGCGTCTTCCACGTCCGCTTCATATGATCCGGCAGCGGCGCGGTCAGGGTAATCCGTTCCTTCGTGACCGGATGCGTGAAGGACAGGCTGCGGGCATGAAGGTGCAGTTTGCGGCTGATCTCTCCACCAAGCTGCGCACCCCAGCCATCGCCGAGGTTTTCCTGCCCCGAGCCGCCGTACTTTCCGTCGCCGACAATCGGATGCCCCAGCTCGGCCATATGCGCGCGAAGCTGGTGCGTCCGCCCCGTGATCGGCACCAACGCGCACCAACTGACACGCTGCGCCAGATTATCCAGAACCGCATAATCCGTGGTTGCTCGCTTCGCGCCCTCGGTCTGGTCAATGTCACGCGGCAGGACGGCAATCATCTTTTCGCCCTCGCCCCCTCGCCCGTGACCGGGCGCCTTGACCAAACCGTATCGCACCGTACCCATCTTCGGACTGGGCACACCGGCGACCGCAGCCCAGTAGATCTTGCGGGTATCGCGATGCCTGAACGCCTCTGACAAGCCACGCGCCACACGGTCGGTGCGGGCCAGCAGCAGGATGCCAGAGGTATCCTTGTCCAGCCTGTGCACCAGCTTCGGCTTTTCCTTATAGCCAAATTTCAGCGCCTCGCTAAGGCCGTCGACGTGCCGGTCCCCCTGCCCGCTGCCACCTTGTGAAGGCAGCCCCGGTGGCTTGTTGAGCGCGATGATATGCTGATCCTTCCAGATCACCGCCTTCTCTATCATCGCGGCGTCGGAATCCGTGATGCGCGGCCTCTCGGTCTTCGGCGCGGGCGCTGCGTCGGGCAGCGGCGGAACGCGGACCTCCTGTCCCGTTTCGATCCGGGTATTGGCCTTGACCCGTCCGCCATCTACGCGCAGCTCTCCCTTGCGGCACATCTTTTCGACGGCACCTTGCGTCAGTTGCGGAAAACGCTTTTTGAGCCAGCGATCAAGGCGCTGATCGGCCTCATCACTGCCGATCCGGATCGTCTGCACACGGCTCATGCCCAAAGCCCCCTTCCAATGGCCATACCTGCGAGCACCGCCAGAAGCGACAGCGTAACCGAGGCCAGAATATAGATCATCGCGCCCACCTGCTGGCCGCGCTCCCAAAGGGTCAGTGCATCCAACGAAAAGGCGGAAAACGTGGTGAAGCCACCCAGCACCCCGGTCATCAGTAGCGGGGCGAAATGGTTGTTCCAGCGATAGGTCATAAGCGCCGCGAGAAGCCCCATAAGAAGACTGCCCAGCACATTGACAACACCGGTCGCAATCGGAAAGCCGGGACCATGCAGCCAAAGCGCGCGCGTCGCGCCGTAACGCGCCACAGCACCGATCGCGCCGCCAAGGGCCACCTGAAGGAAAGGGTTCATCATGGGTTCGTGAATGTGCCGGTGATGGGGCAAAGTCAAGCTGATGGGGCGGCGGGCGGGAAAGGTGCTGGTGCGCTGAAGCGCACCCTACGGGTCAGATCCGGCGGCATGGTAGGGTGCGCTTCAGCGAACCGCGCAAACCCGCGGCCACACCACAAGCTCACCCCCCTCGTTTGGCGCGCTGCTGCACAAACCAGTCCAACCGCTTTTTCAGCTCTCGCTCAAAGCCACGCTCGACAGGTGAATACAGGACGGGACGCTTCATACCCTCGGGGAAATAATTCTGACCGCTGAAGGCGCCCTCGGCGTCGTGATCATATTCATAGCCCGTGCCATAGCCCTGTTCCTTCATAAGCTTTGTCGGCGCATTCAGAATATGGGCTGGCGGCATCAGGCTGCCGGTTTTCTTTGCCTCTGCCCTTGCCCCTTTATAGGCGACGTAACCGGCATTGGATTTCGGGGCGAGCGCCAGATAGATCACCGCCTGCGCAAGCGCCAGCTCTCCCTCGGGACTGCCCAAACGTTCGTACAGCGCCCATGCGTCCAGACAGTGGCGCTGTGCCGCCGGATCTGCCAGCCCGATATCTTCGACGGCCATGCGGGTGATGCGCCGTGCCAAGTAGCGAGGGTCCTCGCCCCCTTCCAGCATCCGCGCCAGCCAGTAAAGCGCCGCGTCGGGGTCACTGCCCCTGACGGACTTATGCAGAGCAGAGATCAGGTTGTAATGCTCATCCCCCGATTTGTCATAAAGCGTCGCCCGCTTCATCAGCCGCTGCGAAAGCTGCGCAGTGCCCAGCTTGCCATCGACCTTCCACGCCATCGCCTGCTCGATCAGGTTCAGCGCCGCGCGGCCATCGCCATCGGCCATTTCCAGCAGAGCTTCGCGTGCCGCGCCGTCCAAGGGCAGTTCTCGCCCCACCTCACGCTCAGCGCGCTGAGCCAGAAGTTCAAGGTCCGAAAGATCCAGCCGCTTTAGCACCACGACTTGGGCCCGCGACAGAACGGCGGCATTCAATTCAAAGCTTGGGTTTTCGGTGGTGGCACCCACCAGCAGGATGGTCCCATCTTCCATATGTGGCAGAAAACTGTCCTGCTGCGCGCGGTTGAAGCGGTGGATCTCATCGACGAATAACAATGTGCCGCTGCCGTTCTGGCGACGGACCTTTGCGGCCTCAAACACTTTGCGCAGTTCCGGTACACCCGAAAATATGGCGCTGATCTGGACAAAATGCAGGTCGGTTTCATCTGCCAGCAGACGTGCGATGGTCGTCTTGCCCACACCGGGCGGTCCCCAAAGAATAAGTGATGACAGGCTGCCTGCCGCCAGCATCGCACCCACCGGACCGTCGCGATCCAGAACCTCCTCCTGTCCAATCACCTCGGACAGATTGCGCGGTCGAATACGGTCAGCCAGCGGTGCCGGCCTGACGGATTTCTCACCCGCGGTCTCACTTGGCCCGTCGGGCGCATTGTCGAATAGATCGGGCATAACGGGCAAAGGATACGCCGCCCATCAGCCAAGCAAAAGGGTCAGCGTAAGCTCCGCGCCAGATTCGTCGCCACGACCTGAGATGCACCGTCTTTTAAACGCAGGACCGGACCCCTAAGCTTTTCCCTTAATCACACAAAGGCTTTACCAACGCGGCTAGTTTACATCGATCTGCCCAATATGGCTCAGCATGTATTCACACACATCAATGTTCACCGCTTTGTTAAGCTCTGCATGGACGTCCAGCGAATTCCCATCGGGAAAAATTGAATAACCAGGACGCGGCCAAGATAGAAATTTTACAAAAGGCGGTATTCCTTGGCTCTTTGTAGTGCCTCGGCAGTGGTTCTCGCCATTAACCTTTCTCTTGCAGAGATAAGTCGGGCTTTGAACGCGCTTTCCGTTATGCCAAGCTTTGCAGCTGCTGCGGCATGACGATCACCATCCGCAATACAGCGAAGGGCCTCAATCTGAGCCTTCGTCAAGCTATCCGGGGGTTCAGTGATGTCGTGCAGCAATCGGATGATCACCAGGATTTCCTCGATCTCGACGTCGGTGTACTCACGATCGTCACGCGTGAAACCTGCAATGGTGCGCGAACTTATTGGACCCGCAGATATCGCCACGCCGTATTTCAGACCGAACTTCGCCGCATCTTCGATGATGCCGAACGGGTCTGGCACGGGCAGCGCCGACCACCTGACAGACCCGGTGGTCGAAAAACCCCAGGCGATCGTCGGATCACGCAGCGCATAAGCCTTGTTCGAATAATGGTCGGACCATTCCTGCGGATAGGTTTGAAACTGCATAATCGGAGCCGCAAACCGAATGTGTAGCCCGATAAAATAACCTGTCGGCGCCAATGGATTCAGTTTTGCTAACAGGGCAGCTACTTCGGCTCTTGAGGGCATGTTGGGGTATTTTTCAGTTCAATTTTCAGAGTTATTGAAGAATGGACGTTTTCTGCCGTTAAGTGAAGTAAATTTCTAGCACACAATCACAAGGTGTAGTTTCTATCTTAAACTACCTCATAAGCCAGTGAAACCGCTAAAAAAACTATAATTGACGACAAAAACCACGCATGGTTTTGTAAATAAACTAATTTTTATAGCCCGTTCCGGAACGAAAAACGCCCCGCTGCAACTTGGCAAGCGGGGCGTTTTAGGAATTAGTGACGAATCAGTCTTCGGCGGAATCTTCGGCCTCGACACGGGCGCGATCACCAGCACCCTTGGCATCCAGATCACGGTCGACCAGTTCGATGATCGCCATCGGTGCCATGTCGCCATAGCGGAAGCCGGCTTTCAGAACGCGGACATAGCCGCCCTGACGGTCCTTGTAGCGCTCGCCCAGAACTTCAAACAGTTTGGCGACGTGCTGGTCCTGCTTCAGCTGCGAGGCAGCCTGACGGCGTGCGTGCAAGTCGCCGCGTTTGGCCAGCGTGATCAGTTTTTCAACGATCGGGCGCAGTTCTTTGGCTTTTGGCAGGGTCGTCTTGATCTGTTCATGTTCGATCAGCGAACCAGCCATGTTGGCGAACAGCGCCTTGCGGTGTTCGTGGGTACGATTAAGACGGCGATAACCGCGAGCGTGACGCATGATGTTTCTCCTTTAACGTCTTTTGCTTTGTCTGGCGGCCCATGCGTGCGGGCCACTCTCCTTGGGGCGGAATGCCCGAATTCAGGCGGGTGCGCCGAAACGCACCCTGCCCGGTCTTAGAACTGGTCGTCGAAACGCTTGGCCAGATCCTCGATATTCTCCGGCGGCCAATCGACGACATCCATACCCAGATGCAGGCCCATGCCCGAAAGCACTTCCTTGATCTCGTTCAGCGACTTGCGGCCGAAGTTCGGGGTGCGCAGCATCTCGGCTTCGGTTTTCTGGATCAGGTCGCCGATATAGACGATATTGTCGTTCTTCAGGCAGTTTGCCGAACGGACCGACAATTCTAGCTCGTCCACCTTCTTCAGCAGACGCGGATCGAATTCCAGACCGTCATCGTCGCTTTGCGCGCGTGCGGCTTCCGGCTCGTCGAAGTTCACGAAGACGGACAGCTGATCCTGAAGGATACGGGCGGCATAGGCCACGGCGTCTTCCGGTGTCAGCGAGCCGTCGGTTTCGACCTTCATGGTCAGCTTGTCATAGTCCAGCACCTGACCTTCGCGGGTCGGCGTGACTTCATAGCTGACGCGCTTGACCGGCGAGAAGATCGCGTCGATCGGAATAAGACCGATGGGCGCATCTTCCGGACGGTTCTTGTCGGCGGCGACATAGCCCTTGCCGGTGGCGACGGTCAGTTCGACATTCAGGTCAGCGCCGTCATCCAGATGGCAGATGACATGGTCGCGGTTCAGGATAGTGATCCCGGCCGTTTCCTGAATGTCACCAGCCTTCACCTCGCCCGGCCCCTTGGCCGAAAGCGTCAGGCGCTTGGTACCTTCGACATCCATTTTCAGCGTGACGCCCTTGAGGTTCAGGACGATGTCGGTCACGTCCTCACGAACGCCGGCGACGGACGAAAATTCGTGCAGCACGTTATCGATCTGCACCGAAGTGATTGCCCCGCCCTGCAGCGAGGAGAGCAGCACACGGCGCAGCGCGTTGCCAAGCGTCAGGCCAAAGCCCCGCTCCAGCGGTTCGGCAGTGACCGTGGCAGTGCGGGTCGCATCGGCACCAGTCTTGATGTCGAGTTGCGCGGGCTTGATCAGCTCTGCCCAGTTTTTATGGATCATGCGTTTGCCTCCATACCTGTTCCGATCCCATGACCAGTAATCGAAACGCCCGAGGTGAAATACGAAAAGACCCGTCCGCGCCGCCGATTGGGGGCGCGAACGGGAAAATCAGGTCCGATCAGACGCGGCGGCGCTTGGGCGGACGGCAGCCGTTATGGGCAATCGGGGTCACGTCACGGATCGCCGTGATGTTGAAACCGACCGCTGCCAGAGCACGAAGCGCGGATTCACGACCAGAGCCGGGACCCTGAACTTCGACTTCCAGCGTGCGGACGCCGTGGTCCTGTGCCTTCTTGCCAGCATCTTCGGCGGCCATCTGGGCGGCGTAAGGGGTCGATTTGCGCGAACCCTTGAAGCCCATGGTGCCGGCCGAGGACCATGCGATTGCGTTGCCCTGAACGTCGGAGATCAGGATCTTGGTGTTGTTGAACGAGCTGTTCACATGCGCCACACCAGCGGCGATGTTCTTACGCTCTTTGCGCTTGGTGCGCACCTTATCACGTGCCATCTGCCTGCCTCCTTACTTCTTCTTGCCGGCGATCGGTTTCGCCGGGCCCTTGCGGGTGCGGGCATTGGTATGGGTGCGCTGACCGCGGACCGGCAGGCCCCGGCGGTGGCGCAGGCCACGATAAGAGCCCAGATCCATCAGACGCTTGACGTTCATCTGGTTCTCACGACGCAGGTCACCTTCAACGGTCAGGTTTGCGTCGATATATTCGCGGATCTGCAGCACTTCTGCGTCGGACAGCTCATTGACGCGGCGGGTCGGGTCGATGCCGACAGCCTCAATGATCTGACCGGCGAAATGAGGGCCGATCCCGTGGATATAGGTCAGTGCGATGGGGACACGTTTCCCCGTCGGAATATTGACGCCAGCAATACGAGCCACGCGTTATCCTTTTCATGTTGCGGTTCCGTAGCACCGGAACCTTTTTTCACAACCAAAGGCCCGAAATTTGCTTTCGGGCCTCAGCCAGTTCACCAGAATGGTGATTCCCCTTTCGGGCTGCTTGCAAATAGTGGTGGAACGGAACCTTGTCAACCATTCGGCAAGATTCTTATTCCACGCTATTTTTCCCCGCCCGATCCCGTGCAGAAGATGCGGCTTACAGCCCTTCAACCACCGACGCCATCTGACCCGCGACATCTTCGACGGCGGCCATGCCATCAACCGGGTGAAGGTTGCCCTTGGCATAGTAGTAACCGATCAGCGGCGAGGTTTTCTTGTAATATTCGAGCAGCCGCGTTTTCAGGCTTTCGGCATTGTCATCGGCACGGCGGCGCAGATCCGTCGAACCACAGACATCGCAGACACCTTCCTTCTGCGTCGGCTTGGTCTTGTCGTGATAGACCTCGCCGCAATTTCCGCAAGTGTAGCGGCCAGAGATACGTTCGACGAGTGCTTCGTCATCCACCCGCATCTCGACCACGCCATCAACCTTCTGGCCCATCCCGCCTAGCAGATCGCCAAGCGCATCGGCCTGCGCCAGCGTCCGCGGGAAACCGTCGAAGATGAAGCCCGGCGCATCTGTCGTTTCCAGCTTTTCGCGGATCAGCCCGATGACGATCTCATCCGTGACAAGCTGACCCTTATCCATCACCTCCGCGACGACTTTGCCCATCTCTGTTCCGGAAGAGCGTGCTTCGCGCAGCATGTCCCCGGTCGAAAGCTGGACCAGCCCCCGCTCCTCAACCAACCGGCGTGCCTGCGTTCCCTTGCCCGCGCCGGGTGGTCCCAGAAGGATGATGTTCACTGTCATGGGGGGTCCCTCTTCCCTTATCTAGTGGTTACCGTCGCGTCAGCGGCGCGACGGTGCCTTACGTTTTCTCGGCTTGTCGCCAGGCTTGCGTTTGCCACGCAGCTGCGACTTCTCGATCAGACCTTCATATTGATGCGCGAGCAAGTGGCTTTGCACCTGGTTGATCGTATCCATCGTCACAGAGACGACAATCAGCACAGAGGTCCCGCCAAAGTAGAACGGCACGGCGAACTGGCTGCGAACGACTTCTGGCAGCAGACAGACGGCAGCAAGATACAGCGAACCGATCGTCAAAACGCGGTTAACGACATATTCCAGATAACCCTCGGTCTTCTTGCCGGGACGGATGCCGGGAATGAAACCGCCCTGATTTTTCAGGTTCTCTGCCACGTCGTCGGCTTTGAAGGCGACGTTATGGGTATAGAAGAACGAGAAGAAGATGATCATGCCTGCGAAGAACAGCAGATACAGCGGCTGACCAGGGCCGAAATAGGCAAGGATCGTCGACATGACCGGCCCGGTCTGATTGCCCGAAAAGGTAGAGATCGTGACCGGCAGCAGCAGCAGCGAGGATGCGAAGATCGCCGGGATAACGCCTGCCGGGTTAACCTTGATCGGCAGGTGAGACGACTGACCGTCATAGACCTTCATGCCAACCTGACGGCGCGGATACTGAATGGTGATCTTGCGCAAGGCGCGTTCCATGAACACCACAAAGGTGATCACAGCAATAACCATCACGATAATGCCGATGATAACCGGGGTCGAGATCGCGCCCGAACGGCCTTGGCTGAAGAACTGCGCCAACGCGCCGGGGATTTCCGCCACGATACCGACAAAGATGATCAGTGAGATACCGTTGCCGATGCCGCGGGCGGTGATCTGTTCGCCCAGCCACATCAGGAACATGGTGCCGCCGACCAGCGTGATCACCACCGAAGCCTGGAAGAAGAATCCCGGATCATGGGCCAGACCGCCCGCCTCCAGAGAACGGGCAAGACCGTAGGCCTGGAACAGCGCCAGTGCCACGGTGGCATAGCGCGTGTATTGGTTGATCTTCTTGCGCCCCTGCTCACCCTCTTTCTTCATCTGCTCAAGCGCGGGCACCATGGATGCCAGAAGCTGAACGATGATCGAGGCAGAGATATACGGCATGATGCCGAGCGCGAACACGCCCATCCGCCCAAGCGCGCCGCCGGTAAACATCGACAGGATGCCACCAATGCCCGCCTGCGCCTGCTCCATAAAGTCGCGGAGCGCCTGCCCGTCAATGCCGGGGACCGGGATATAGGTGCCGAGGCGATAGATGATCAGCAGACCAAGCGTAAACCAGATTCGCTGACGTAGTTCCGTGGCCTTGCCCAATGCCCCCCAAGAGAGGTTTGCGGCCATCTGTTCTGCGGCTGACGCCATATTTGCCCCCAATTCGCGGGTCGTATCATGACTGCGCCGCCGGATCTGGTTGAGACCCCGCGGCGCTAAAGGAAACTCGGTGCAGTATGTAAGGGGAGCAGCGCCCCCTCACAAGCACAATCACTCGGCCGCTGCTTCTTCGCGTGCAGGAGCGGTCAGGGTGATCTTGCCGCCAGCCTTTTCGATGGCTTCAACAGCCGATTTGGATGCACCGGCGACCGTCAGGTCCAGCTTCGCTTTCAACTCGCCCTTGCCCAGAACGCGCACACCGTCCAGCTTGCGGCGGATAACGCCAGCTTCCAGCAGCGCATCTTCGGACACGGCTTTCTTGGCGTCCAGCTTGCCAGCGTCGATGAAGGACTGGATCTGGCCCAGATTGACGACAGCGTATTTCTTGGTGTTCGGCGCCGTGAAGCCGCGCTTCGGCAGGCGGCGGTACAGCGGCATCTGGCCGCCTTCGTAACCGTTCAGCGCAACACCCGAACGCGAGGTCTGACCCTTGATACCACGGCCAGCGGTCTTGCCCTTGCCGGAACCGGGGCCACGGGCGACGCGCTTTTTCTTGCGGTTCGCGCCTTCATTGTCGCGGATTTCATGCAGTTTCATATCGCTTCTCCTAAGCCGGAAACGCCCCATGAAGCGAAAGGGGACGAACGCGGCATTTCTTTCTTGTTGAATCAGTACCCGAACGGCACCGGCGTGACCTATAGTCAAACGAAGCTGCGGTCAAGCGCGGGAATGCCCACAAATGCGAGCGTACGTCACCAACGACTCGTCACAATGTCATCCCACATGAGTCACAATTTCCGATGTCAGTTAACATTTTACAAATATTTCATAGGCGGATTATTGCCAATGCAGAAGATCAATGATATAACAATATCCATCTGAGAACCTGCGGACTGCCGACCCGCTAAGATGCTGAGTTAAGGATGATCCGGCGGGCCACGCCCGTTTCAGCGCAGATACTGGCATTTGGGGGCGATCCCATCCGATCGGCTCTGGGTGTTGTAGTATGCGTGTTAACCAGCGATTTTTTTCGTAACGATCTTCCCAGAGCCGATTAATACCACGCGATGAAGACACGTTCAGCAGTTCTTTAGTTAAGCTGCGCTATCCGTGGCATGTTTCCATCCTCAGATCACTTCGTTTTTTTCACTTTCCTCCGGCCAAAGCCGATGGACAAGTGCCTCCGCCGCAAAGCCGACGGCTGCACCGGCGACAACATCGCTTGGATAGTGGCTGGCCCTTGGCACCTGTATCGCGCCTATCGCGGCGGCAGCGGCAAAAGCAGGCGCGCGGGCCTGCGGATAAACCCGCGAAATTGCGCGCGCGACCGCGACAGCATTGGCGGTATGACCCGAAGGAAAAGAGTTCCACGGCCCGTCATTTGGCCCACCCTTTCGCCGGTCGTAATGCCCATGTTCGCGTAGCATGAAAGGTCGCGTCCGGGTGACGCTGGCTTTCACCATGGATTTTGCGGCAGTGGCCACGGCAAGCGCTGCAAAGCAGCGCAACCCGGCCTCTGTCAGACGAGGTTTCCCGGCGAGAAATCCAGCTAGTCCCGCAACTGTCGCAAGCGTAAATGCCGGCGGCTGATCCGAAATCTCACTGATGAAGCCTAGCACCTTGATTGCGGGATGATCTGCGTGGCGCGCGACTTCCATCGTCGCCTCAACCTCGGCCTGCTCTGCCTCCTCCGCTGCGCTTTCGGGTTCCTTCTCGATCGGTTCGGCCCGACCGTTCTTTGTTTTTTGGGTCATTGGAAATACCTGCACTGAATATCCGACCCAACGCCCGGATGGTGCTGCAGGTTGCGCAGGGAAACCTCAGAAACGGGTCTTCTTGACGCCCATCTCATCGCAGAGCCGGTCATAGGCCTGCTGCGCCCAACCGACGGAAAGGGCATATTGAGCCATCCTCTCAATATTTGCCGGCGGCTCGACAGAGAGCACTTCAAGAATCTGGCGCAAGTGAGAGCCCGCGCAATGGATATAGTCCGGCTCTCCCTCGCCAAGGGCCCAGTTCAAGAACCCGCCGCCCGGCCATCTGGCGCGTTTGCGCATCCGCGCCGATTCATAAAGCTTAAGGTGCAGGAAACGTAGCAGTTCTTTCGGCATGTGCGGCATGACGGCCACCTGGTTGCCGTAATTCGTTGCCCTCTCTACCAAGTCGGGAACACGCCAGTCGTTCGAAACCGGCGGCGCATCGCCAAGGGCACGAATAGGAGGGCGCTTATCCGGGAATATATCCTCGGCCATGAAACAAAATCCTGCAATCGCATGCCGAAGTGAAACCGACCTTGCGACATCCCGCAACTGCAGGCGCAGAGGCTGCCAGACTGGCCGGTCGGCTCAAAGAAAAGGCCGGGTCGCCCCGGCCTGTTCATCAGTTCTTTTCTTCGATGATCACGGCAAGATGCGGGATCTTGGCGACCATGCCGCGGATAGCCGGCGTATCTTCCAGCTCGCGCGTGCGGTTCATCTTGTTCAGGCCCAGGCCCTTCAGCGTCTCACGCTGGATGGCGGGGCGGCGGATCGGCGAGCCGATCTGCTTGACGACGATGGTTTTAGCCATTGTTGCCTCTCCTTACGCTTCAGCCGAGGTGACGGTGGCGTCGGTGCCGACAGTCGCTTCGGGTGCCTTTTCCTGGCTGGGCAGGATGTCGGCAACTTTCTTGCCACGACGCTGCGCAACCGAACGGGGCGAAGCCTCGGACTTCAGACCGTCCAGCGTGGCGCGGATCATGTTGTAAGGGTTCTGCGAACCCAGCGATTTCGCAACGACGTCCTGAACACCCAGCATCTCGAACACGGCGCGCATCGGACCACCGGCGATGATCCCGGTGCCCGGAACCGCGGTGCGCATCACGACGCGGCCCGCACCGTGGCGACCTTCGATGTCGTGGTGCAGCGTGCGGCCATCGCGCAGCGGCACGCGGACCATGTTGCGCTTGGCTTGTTCGGTTGCCTTGCGGATCGCTTCCGGCACCTCTTTGGCTTTGCCCTTGCCGAAGCCGACACGGCCCCGCTGGTCGCCGACAACGACCAGAGCGGCGAAGCCGAAGCGCTTACCACCCTTGACGGTCTTCGACACACGGTTGATCGCAACCAAGCGATCGGCGAATTCCGGGGTTTCATCGCGGTCTTCGCGACGGCCCCGACGGTTTTCACGTTCTGCCATAAGGCATCCTTTCAGTGGTGGCGCAGCTTCGCGCCGTTTGGCTCAATCCAGGTGGGCAGGACAGCACAAGGCCCCTGCCCCCGGATCATCGGGACGGCGCGAACGCCGCCCACGGGTCTTAGAATTTCAGACCGCCTTCGCGGGCTGCGTCGGCAAGCGCCTTGATCTTGCCGTGGAACAGGAAACCGCCACGGTCGAAGACGACTTCTTCGACACCGGCCTTTTTCGCACGTTCCGCGATGGCTGCGCCGACCTTGGCGGCAGCCTCGACGTTGTTCTTGCCCACGACGCCAAGATCTTTTTCCAGTGTCGAGGCAGCGGCCAGGGTGCGGCCCTGGACGTCGTCGATCAGCTGGACAGAGATGTTCTTGGACGAACGGTGGACGGACAGACGCGGGCGGCCAGAGCCTTCCGCGCGCAGTTTGTTCCGGTTGCGCAGGCGGCGCTTGAGGAACAGATCTCTCTTTTTCAGTGCCATTTTCGCGCCCCTTACTTCTTCTTGCCTTCCTTGCGGAAGACATACTCGCCCTTGTAGCGGATGCCCTTGCCCTTATAGGGCTCCGGCGCGCGCCACTCGCGAATATTCGCGGCAACCTGACCAACAAGCTGCTGGTCGATACCTTCCACAACGACTTCGGTCTGCTTCGGTGCGGTGATCGTCACGCCGTCGGGCGTTTCGAAATTCACCTCATGCGAATAACCAAGCGACAGCTTCAGGGTTTTGCCCTGCATCTGCGCACGATAGCCGACGCCCTGGATTTCCAGCTCTTTCTTGAAGCCTTCCGACACGCCAGTCGCCAGATTGGCAACCATAGAGCGGGTCATACCCCATTGCTGGCGCGCACGCTTGGACAAGCCACGCGGGGAAACGACAACGTTGCCCTCTTCCAGTTTCAGTTCGACATCGTCATTCGCGGTGAAGCTGCGGGTGCCTTTCGGACCCTTCACCTCGATCGTCTGACCTTTGATCTCGGCCGTCACACCCTTGGGCAGTTCGACCGGTTTTTTACCAATACGAGACATCCTGCCCTCCTTAGAATACGGTGCAGAGCACTTCACCGCCGACATTGGCGTTACGTGCATTTGCATCCGACATCACGCCTTTCGGCGTCGAGACGATGGAAACGCCCAGACCCTGACGGACCTGCGGGATTTCCTTGGCACCGGCATAGACGCGGCGACCCGGCTTGGACACACGGGCGAGTTCGCGGATAACCGGCTGGCCTTCGAAGTATTTCAACGAGATTTCCAGCTCTGTATGGCCGGCCTCGGTGGTGACTTCTTCATAGCCGCGGATATAGCCTTCGGCCTGCAGCACATCCAGAACCCAGGCGCGCAGCTTGGAGGACGGCGAGCGGACGGTCGATTTGCCGCGCAACTGCGAGTTGCGGATACGGGTCAGCATATCGCCGAGAGGATCGTTCATATTCATTGTCGCCCCCTTACCAACTCGATTTGACCAGGCCCGGGATCGCGCCCTGAGCACCAAGCTCGCGCAGCATGATCCGGCTGAGTTTCAGTTTGCGGTAATACGCATGCGGACGGCCGGTCAGCTGGCACCGGTTGTGCAGGCGCGTCGCCGAAGAGTTGCGCGGCAGTTCGGCCAGCTTCAGCGTAGCCTTGAAGCGCTCTTCCATCGGACGCTCTTGATCGTGGATGATCTCGTTCAGTTCGGCACGCTTTTCGGCGTATTGCTTGACGAGACGTTCGCGCTTCTTCTCGCGCTCGATCATGGATTTCTTAGCCATATCTTCTTTCCCTCCGCGATCAGCTGTTGAACGGCATGTTGAATTGCTTCAACAGCGATTTCGCTTCCGCGTCGGTCTTCGCGGTGGTGCAGATGATGATATCCATCCCCAGAACTTCGTCGACCTTGTCGAAGTTGATTTCCGGGAAAACGATGTGCTCTTTCAGGCCCATGGCATAGTTGCCGCGGCCGTCGAAAGCCGTGCCTTTAACACCGCGGAAGTCGCGGACGCGGGGCAGCGCGATGTTGATCAGACGATCCAGGAATTCGTACATCCGGTCGCCGCGCAGGGTTACCTTGGCACCCAGCGGCATTTCTTCACGGACGCGGAAGCCGGCGATGGACTTCTTTGCCTTCGTGATCACGGCTTTCTGACCGGCGATCAGCGACAACTCATCCGCGCCTTGCTTGACCTTCTTGGTGTCCTTGACGGCCTCGCCGATGCCCATGTTCAGGACGATCTTGTCCAGACGCGGGATCTGCATGTCGTTCTTATAGCCGAACTCTTCCTTCAGTGCGGCACGGACCTTGTCCTTGTATGCCGACTTCAGGCGCGGGGTGTATTGTGCTTGGTCCAGCATCAGATAACGTCTCCCGTGGTCTTGGCGAAACGGACCTTCTTGCCGTCTTCCTCGCGGAAGCCGACGCGGGTCGCTTTGCCGTTCTTGTCCAGCAGAGCCAGGTTCGACAGGTCGATCGGCATGTTCTTGGGAACACGGCCGCCCTGCGAATTCTGCGACTGACGGGTGTGACGCAGCGCGATGTTCACGCCGTCGACGACAGCCTTGCCGTCTTTCGGCAGAACCTGCGTGATCTCACCCTGCTTGCCCTTGTCCTTGCCGGCAAGGACGACGACCTTGTCGCCTTTTTTCAGCTTGGCAGCCATTACAGCACCTCCGGAGCGAGCGAGATGATCTTCATGAAGTTCTTCGCGCGCAGCTCGCGCACGACCGGCCCGAAGATACGGGTGCCGACCGGTTCGCCCTGGTTGTTCAGGATGACGGCGGCGTTCTGGTCGAAGCGGATCGAGGTGCCGTCTTCGCGTTTCACTTCTTTGGCGGTGCGCACGACGACGGCCTTGCGGACGTCACCTTTCTTCACGCGACCACGCGGGATGGCTTCCTTAACGGAAACGACAATGATGTCGCCCACCGACGCATAGCGACGGTGCGAACCACCCAGAACCTTGATGCACTGCACCCGGCGAGCGCCGGAGTTGTCAGCTACATCCAGATTGGTTTGCATCTGGATCATGGTTTACTCCCGACCTTTGGGGACGGCGATGCATGCCGCCCCAGGGTTTCGAATATTACTGGACCTCAGGCCGACGCGGCTGCGTCATCCGTCAGAACGGTCCAGCGTTTGGTCTTCGAGACCGGCGCACATTCGACGATACGAACGGTGTCACCGACCTTGAATGCGTTATCCGCGTCATGGGCGCGGTATTTCTTCGACGAACGCACGGTCTTGTGCAGCAGCGGGTGCTTGAAGCGGCGTTCCACCAGAACGGTTACGGTCTGCTCGTTCTTGTCCGAGACGACTTTGCCTTGCAGGATGCGTTTGGGCATATCGGTCCCCTTACTTCGACGAGGCGGCTTCTGCCGCTTTCTGGTTCAGAACGGTCTTCACGCGGGCCACGTCACGGCGGACGCTGCGCATACGTGCAGTCGATTCGAGCTGGCCGGTGGCCTGCTGGAAGCGCAGATTGAACGCTTCCTTTTTCAGCGCGACGAGCTGCTCATTCAGCTGCTCGGGCGTTTTTTCTTTCAATTCCTGCGCTTTCATTGCGCTTCTTCCTTTCAACATCACCGGAGAGCCCCGCATTGCGGGCCACCCTTGATCCGGTGGAGTTTCGTGATGAAGCCGTGCCTATATGCGCCTTTGCCCGTGGTGACAAGCATTTTCTTGGATTTTTCGCCGATGCTTGCGCTGCATATGAGGATGCACATAACTCTTCCCTCATAGCCGTTGATTTTGCCGCCTGCATCTGCGTAACTGCGATGGCCTCAATTTAAGCCGGAGATCGTTATGAAGAATCCCTGGATGAGTGTTTGGCTTTCCACAGCGAACAGCATCGCCGGCGCCTCGCGCGGGCAGATGATGGCCGAGATGCACAAGGCCCAGAACCAGATGATCCGCGACTGGCAGAATGCCTGGTTCGATATCTGGCTGGGCATGTGGTTCCCGATGGGTGGCGGCAGGAAATAGTTGCCTTCACGACCCCGTGATCGCCGCAACTTTCGCCGCCTGCGCGCCGTCCCTTCGTCAAGCTGTCCAATAACGGCCAGCCTTTTGACGGAGTATAGTTATGAAAATTCTGACACTGACGACCGCTATCGCAATTCTCGGCACCGGCGCTGCGTTCGCGCAGGATGCAATGACCCCGATGGTCGAAGCCGCCGATCAGGACGTCAGCAATGGCGTCGTCAGCGCCACGCGCATTGTCGCACCCGCCAATGGCTGGATGGTCGTGCACCGCACCGATGCCGAAATGCAGCCCGGCCCCGTCGTCGGCTACGCCCCCATCCGCATGGGCGAAACCAGCGACGTCGCCGCCATCCTGACCGAAGAGGTCGCCAGCGGTGACATGCTGATGCTGATGGTCCATGGCGAAGAGGGCGGCGAGACGACCGGAGCCTTCGAATACACACTCGGCGCGACAGAGGATGGGCCGATCCGGGTGGATGAGGAGCTGGTGATGGCGACTATTACGGCGCAGTAAGCCTGCGGTAATTAGTTTGTGTTAGCGAGTGCGCCCTTGCGGCACCGCCGCGGGGGCATTTGTTTAGCTGATGCGATTCGCGGCACCGTATAGCTGTTTTGTCAGAGTCGACAGGAATCTCCATCCGCTATTTACTTGTAGCGCTGATCCCTTTCCACTCATTACAGCGGAGCAAACCAATGGAAGGGCACTACCAGCTTCCACCGCGGCAAGCGGCCCATCGAATGGGGCGAATACCGCAGCGAGCTATGCCCGAAAGTTGGTGACGGCGTTATCAGGCGGCCGGTTGAAGTTGCTTGATGCCGTCGATGAATGCAATGCCCTGAATGATCTCAGGCATGCGGTTTGATCCGTCGAGTTTTCGCCATTTGCCCTGCGCTGACATCATCAGTTTGAACGCCATTGCCAGCCCGGTTTTGCGGCTCAAGCAGCCCTTGGTTTTGCCGGTTCGGTGACGGACGGTGGCGAAGGTGCTTTCGATGGGGTTGGTTGTCCTGATATGTTTCCAGTGTTCCGCAGGGAAGTCATAGAAAGCAAGTAGCCCCTCGCGGTCCTTGACCAGCTTGGCCACCGCCTTTTCGTATTTCACACCGTAGGTTTCGACGAAGAAGTCGAAGGCAGCGTTGGCCTCGGCCTTCGTCTCCGCCTGCCAGATATCATGCAGATGGCCCTTGGCTTTGGCCTGGACCGACTTGGGCATCGCATTCAGGACATTTCCGGTTTTGTGGAACCAGCAGCGCTGTTCACAGGGGTCTCCAAACACCTCGCGCAGGGCTGCCCAGAACCCGAGTGCGCCGTCGCCAACGGCCAGATCGGGTGCGTGAGAAAGGCCGCGTCGCTTGAGATCGAGGAGCAGCTCACGCCAGCTCTGGGTGCTTTCCCGATAAGCCGTCCGTCAGGCCCAGAATTTCCTTTCGACCCCATTCATCCGCGCCAATGAGAACCAGGACGCATTGTTTCTCTTCCATTCGTGGCTGGAAATACACGCCGTCCGCCCAGACATAGACGATGCGCCGGGCACTGAGGTCGCGTTTCTGCCAACGTGCATAATCCTCCCACCAGTCGGCTTTGAGGCGCGAAATCGTGGTGGATGACAGGCCAGCCGCAGTCGGGCCAAGCAGCGCGGCCAGGGCTTCCTGGAAATCACCCGTGGAAATGCCCTTCAAATAGAGCCAGGGCAGCAATTCCTCGACGGATTTGGCCTTGCGTAGATACGGCGGCAGGATCGACGAGGTGAAGCGCACCTTCTCAGCCTGCTCACCGCGGTCCCGAACGCGCGGCACTTTCACGGCCACAGGGCCGACGCCGGTCATGACCTCGCGCTCTGGCAAGTGGCCATGTCGGACGACCCGAGCATGCCCCATCGGTGTCCTGTCATCGGCAAACTGCGCAAGCAACGCGCCAAGCTCAGCCTCAAGCGCCTGTTCGATCAATTGCCGCGCTCCAGACCGGATCAGGTCGGTGAGCGGATCGGCGGAAAATCCGGATGGATCAGGCAAGCCGGTGATGGTATCTTCTCTCATGTGGCATATCCCTTTCTCTACGAGAATTGACGGCGTCTTGAACACCGCCATGATATGCCGCCCCTCAGGGGCCATCACCAACTTTCAGCTATTTCTCCTCTCCTAACGCTGCGCCGTTGATTGGACGTCAGCCTGATCAATAGCATCCAGTGCCGCATGCCAGCTTAGCAAGATCGAGGCGTGGCGGTTGGGGTATTCGCGCGCCGGAATCAACACCTCCAGCCCATCCCATGGCGCGTCCGGCACCGGCCCGGCCTCTTTCAGCATGGCACGCAGTTGTTCCGCACCCTTGGCGATCTCTTCGCGGGTGGCACCCATGACGCCCTGCCCCAGGACCCCCGCCGAGGCCTGACCAAGGGCGCAGGCCCTCACCTCTTGCCCGAAACCCGCGATGCGGCCATCTTGCAGCCGGACATGCGCCGTCACCGTCGATCCGCATTGCGGCGAACGCTTCATGGCGCTGCCCTGCGCATCCTCGATCTTGCCCAGATGCGGGATATCGGCCGCCAATGCGAGAATACGCTTGGAATAAAGTTGCATCATATCTGCGTCGGACATGGTTTTCCCCGGCTGACTGAATGTCTAGATAGGCATCGACAGGTTGAAAGGAAACCCGATGTTCGATCCTTCCACGCTGCGCTTCGACGCAAACGGGCTGATCCCCGCCATCGCTCAGGACGCGAGCAGCGGCGAAGTGCTGATGATGGCTTGGATGAACGCCGAATCCGTTGCGCGGACGCTGGAGTCTGGGCGGGTGACATACTGGTCCCGGTCGCGGCAGAGTTTCTGGATCAAGGGCGAAAGCTCTGGTCATGTGCAAAAGCTGGTCGAGATGCGCGTGGACTGCGATCGGGATTGTCTGCTAATGCTGGTGGAACAGGAAGGGCCGGCTTGTCACACGAACCGGCGAAGCTGCTTTTATACCGCAGTGCGCGAGGGGGAAGAGGTCGAGATAATGGAGCCGATGGCAGGATAGGCTGATACGGCCCTTGCAACTGAGAGAGGGCCAGCGATCAACTGTGGGTTGCCGCTGCAAGCGTAGGGGCGGGGCGCTTTATCGTGCAAGCTTGCCGAACCGCTTTTCCGCGCCAACCGCCGCCCAAGGGACGGTCGGCCGCTGACCCGGTGGGCATCGCCCTTGATTCCGGGCCGGTTTCACATTCCGACCAACGCCCTGATTTCCGCCGCGCTCAGCCCCTGCCCGCGCAACTCTCGCAGGCTCCGCGCATCGTCGCGTTTGGCCAATCGCTTGCCGTCCTCATCCCGGATCAGCCGGTGGTGGTGATAGTCCGGCGCTTCCAGATCCAGCAGCCGTTGCAGCAGTACATGAATCCAGGTCGAATCGAACAGATCCAGCCCGCGCGTCACCAACCCGATCCCCTGCGCCGCATCGTCCAGCACAACCGACAAATGATAAGACGTCCCCATCCCCCGCCGCGCAAGGATCACGTCCCCGATCCCGCTCAGGAAAGCGTCACGGCCAAGAACCTGCGCGCGACCGTCGCGAAAGCTCAGCATGTTGTCGCGGATCAGATCAAAGGCGCGGCCCGCATCAAGACGTATCACGTCGTCCTCACGCAGATCACGCATCGACCGCCCCCGGCATGTTCCGGGATAGATCAGCCCATCCGGGCCGTGAATCAACGCGCCCTCCTGCGGGGCCGAAAGCGCCGCCTTGATGTCGCCTCGCGTGCAGGAACAGGGATAGGTCACGCCGAGATCGCCAAGATAAGACAGCGCATCCCGATAAACCGCCATACGGTCAGATTGCCGCATCACCGGCTGGCGCCATTCCAGACCGAGCCAGGCCAGATCCTCGAATATCGCCGCCTCGAATTCCGGCTTGCAGCGGTCGCGGTCGATATCCTCGATCCGCAGCAGGAACTGGCCGGGACTGGCCTTCCCTGCCGAGACGAGCGCCGAAAACGCATGACCCAGATGCAGCAGCCCCGTGGGCGAGGGTGCAAAGCGCGTGCGCGTCACGCCCCGGCCAGCCATGCGGTAAAATCTTCTTTCGCACGATTGGTATAGGCCGGATAGCGGTCCTTGCGGCCCCGCCTGCCGCCCTTGGCCTCAACCGGGGGAAACAGCCCGAAATTCACATTCATGGGCTGGAAGGTCTTTGCCTCGGCCCCGCCGGTGATGTGATGGATCAGCGCACCCATTGCCGTCGTGCCTGGCGGCGGCGCTAGATCGCGCCCCTTTGCCTCGGCGGCGGCCATGCGCCCGGCCAGCAGCCCCATCGCGGCGCTTTCGACATAGCCCTCGACCCCCGTCACCTGCCCGGCAAAGCGCAGGTTCGGACGCGAGCGCAGCCGCATCCGGTCGTCCAGCAGCGTGGGCGAGTTCAGGAAGCTGTTGCGATGGATACCGCCGAGCCGCGCGAAGCTGGCATTCTGCAGGCCGGGAATCATACGGAAAACATCGGTTTGCGCGCCGTATTTCATCTTGGTCTGGAACCCGACGATATTATAGAGTGTCCCGAGCGCGTTATCCCGACGCAGCTGCACCACCGCATATGGCTTTTCATCCGGCTTATGCGTATTGGTCAGCCCGACCGGCTTCATCGGCCCGTGGCGCAGGGTTTCGCGGCCCCGTTCGCTCATCACTTCAATGGGCAGGCAGCCATCGAAATAACCGGCGGTCTCGCCCTCATGGAACTCGGTCTTGTCGGCGGACAGAAGCGCATCGATGAAACCCTCATACTCCGCCTTGTTCATCGGGCAGTTGATATAGGCCGTGCGCTCTTCCTCGGTCTCGCCCTTGTCATAGCGTGATTGCCGCCAGGCGATGTCCATATCAATCGTATCGGCATAGACGATGGGCGCGATGGCATCGAAAAAGGCAAGCGCATCGGCCCCGGTCTCGGCCCGGATCGCGTCGCCCAGAGCCGCCGAAGTCAGCGGGCCGGTGGCGATGATCCAGCGGCCGTCAGCGGGCAGCGCGGTGATTTCACCGGTTTCAACCGTGATCAGCGGCTCGGCCCGCAGCGCGGCAGTCACATCGGCGGAAAACGCGTCGCGATCTACCGCCAAGGCACCGCCCGCGGGCAGCTTGTGACGGTCGGCCATCGCCATGATAAGCCCGCCTGCCTGCCGCATTTCCCAGTGCAACTGGCCCACGGCGTTGTTCTGATCGTCATCCGAGCGGAAGGAATTCGAGCAGACCATTTCTGCGAAATCGCCGGTCTTGTGGGCGAATGTTTCGACATTTGGTCTCATCTCGTGCAGCACGACGGGGACGCCCGCGCGGCTGATCTGCCACGCAGCTTCTGAGCCGGCCAGACCGGCACCGATGATATGAATGGGTTCCATGAGTGGGGAGCTAATGCGTGTTGCCGGGCGGTGCAAGCTTGAGAGAACAGCACCAGCGATGCGCAGCCGGAAGAAAGACAGATAGCGCCGCAAGATCTCTTTCCAACTCATGCGTGACAGAGGGCAGCGTCAGGCCGGCGGGTGGACGCTCTGCGGGTAGAGCGACGCAGTTTATGGTGACATCCCGCCGAACGGGCGTTCGGCGAGGACGGGCAGCAAAGGGTCCGTCCGAGGGGGCGGTCGGACGCTGCCCGGCGGCGCTTTGCGCCTTGATTCCGGGTGGGTTTGTAGAGGCATCCCAAAACACTCCGTCGCGGGACGCAAAAAAAGGCGCGGGATCTTCCCGCGCCTTCGTTCTGTCGTGACGACAGGATTACGAATCCAGTTTCTCGACGCGCTTGCTGTCTTCCACCCGATCAATCGCGATCCGGCGGGGTTTCAGGGCCTCGGGCACTTCGCGGATCAGCTCTATATGCAGCATACCATCCTGATGCGATGCACCTTCAACGCGGATATGTTCGGCCAAGGTAAACCGACGCTCAAAGGCGCGGGTGGCGATGCCGCGATGCAGGAAGGTGCGCGAATCATCCTCTTCAGCCTTCTTGGCCGAGACGATGACAGAGCCGTCGCGCAACTCGACATTCAGGTCGTCAGCGGCGAAGCCCGCCACGGCGATAGAGATACGGTAGGTATCGTCGCCGGTCTTTTCGATATTGTAGGGGGGATAGGACTGGGTGGCGCTGTCAGCGGACAGGGCGCGGTCCATCAGGTCGGCCATACGGTCGAAGCCGACCGAAGCACGGTAGAGCGGTGCGCGATCAAAGTTACGCATGTCGTACATCCTTTCGAAGCGATGTCTATGTAATGCCCCCGGATGACCGGGCGGCGTGAAGCAGGACCCGTTGTGGCGTCCCGTGACCTGAATCTGGGATGGATCGGGACGGTTTCAAGGGTTACGGGCGCATTGTGATTTACTTATGGCTGTCGCCTGAGATGTGGGCGATGCTGCTCTGCGTTCAGCTTACCACCGTGGGAGGCGATTGCTGCGGAATATGCCGTAGATAAAGCGTAAATATGCTGTCTATATCGCGTATATAATCCGTATATACACCGCACGGCGGATGGGCATGCGCCGACCGGCGACGGGGATCAAGCGCCCAGTGCTGCCGGTTTCGGCCCGCCGGTGGCCCAGTCAAGCAACTCGACCGTATGAACAACGGGCGTATCGGTGCCGGAGCCGATCTGGACCATGCAGCCGATATTGCCCGCCGCGATGATCTGCGGCGCGGTGGCGTCCAGCGTGGCAAGCTTGCGGCGCTTCAACTCCGCCGAAAGTTCGGGCTGCAGCATATTGTAGGTGCCGGCAGAGCCACAACAGAGATGCGGATTTTCCGGCTCCACCACCTCAAATCCTGCGCTGCGCAGAAGGCTTTGCGGCGCGGCCTTGATCTGCTGGCCATGCTGAAGCGAGCAGGCAGAGTGATAGGCCACACGCGCCGGTTGCGGGATCGTTTCCGGCAGCCCGTGGGCTGCAAGGAATTCGGTCACATCCTTTGCAAGCGCGGCAATTCGGTTGGCGTCAGCTTCGATGTCATCGCCCGCGAAAAGATGCCCGTAATCCTTGATCGTCGTTCCGCAGCCCGATGTATTGATGATCACCGCATCCAGAGAGCCATCCCGATCAGCCGCGATCAGCGAAGCAATCGCGGCGCGGGCCGAGCCACGGCCATCATCTTCACGCCCCATATGCAGGGTCATCGCACCGCAGCAGCCGAAATCCTTCGGGATCACGACCTCGCATCCGGCGCGGCGCAGAAGGCGGATGGTCGCTTCATTGATATCTGTGTTCAGCGCCTGTTGCGCACAGCCGATCATCAGGGCCACGCGGGCGCGCTTTTCCGTCACCGGCGCGAAAGTTTGCGCATCGTCATTCTTGCTGCGCGGCGGCAGAGAGGGCGGGGCCATATCCAGCATCGCCCTCAGCCGTGCATCCGGCATCAGCCGACGGAAGGGCCGCGCCAGCTTTGCACCCAGCATGGCCAGCCGGAACCGACCCTGATGCGGCAAAACCCGCGCCAGCATCCAGCGTAGCGCACGGTCTCGCCACGGGCGTTTATATGTGGCGGCGATATGCGCCTTTCCGACCTCCAGCAAATGCGCGTAATGCACGCCAGAGGGACAGGTCGTCATGCAGGCCAGACAGCCAAGGCAGCGGTCGATATGGGTGACGGTCTTTTCATCGGCGGGGCGACCGGATTCCAGCATATCCTTCATCAGATAGATACGGCCACGCGGGCTGTCGAGTTCATCCCCGCGGATGAGGAATGTCGGGCAAGTGGCTGTGCAGAAACCACAATGCACGCAGGACCGCAGGATTTTATTGGCCTCTGCCAGACCGGGATCGGTCAGCTGTTCGGCTGTAAATTCGGTTTTCATGCCTCACCCCCGAAAACGCCGCGCGGATCGAATTTCGTCCGAAGCCCGGCGTTCAGACGCGTGGTCACGGCATCCGGTTCGGGCAGGGATGCAGCCTCGCCCACAACGCGGGTTGCGCGGCTGCCGGGCGGAAGGACGGGCATCCAGTCGGGCGGCGCCTCGGCCCAGATCAGAGCCCCGCCCCAGTCAACCGCATGGCGACCTGGAAGCTGGGACAGAAGTGGTGCGGCTTGTGACGGACGCAGCACGATCCGCCAGAGTGGCACGGTCACATTCTGCGCAAAATCGCGCAAAATGGCGAAATCGGTATCGCCTTCGGTCAACTCTGCGTCGCCATAGCTGTTCAGCATCTGTTTCAGCGCTTTGGCCCGCAACTCGACCGAGCCGGGCAAACCTTCCAGCCGCAGGATCACGCGCCCATCGGGCAAGCGGCCCGCGCCAATCACGTCGCTGGGGCCGCTCAGCGCCGTTGTCATCGCGGCGATGGTCTGAGCGTCATCCAGCCCGCTAAGCGACAGCGTGGCGCGTGCGGGCGGCACAGGCGCGGTTTTCAGCGCAATTTCCGTGAGCGCACCCAGTTTCCCGCGCGAGCCTGCCATCAGTTTCACCAGATCATAGCCGGTCACATTCTTCATGACGCGGCCGCCATTCTTCACCACCTCACCCGCGCCGGTGACGAAGCGCACGCCCAGCATCGCGTCGCGGCATGCCCCGGCAGACAGGCGGCGCGGGCCGGACGCGTTGGCGGCAGCGACGCCGCCGATTGTGGAACCCGCGCGCGGATCGGGTTCGAAGGCCAGCATCTGGTTTTCAGAGGCGAGTGCCGCCTGAATGTCAGCAAGCGGCGTTCCGGCGCGGGCAACAAGGGTCAGCGCCTCTGGCTCATAAAGGGTGATGCCGGCGATGGCGCTGATATCCAGCCGCGAGCCGCCCATCTCGCCCGGATAAAGACGGGTTCCGCCGCCCGTCACGCGCAATGGGCCATTCGATCCGCGAATGATCGCGGCAAGCTCTTCCTCATTCTCAGGCTGCATTCTGCCCCCGGCGCGGCGCTGAAACGGCCAGAGGAAACACCTTTGCGGCATTCAGCATCCATTCAGGGTCGAAGACGTCCTTGACGGCCATCTGCATCTCCAGATCGGGTGGATCGTATTGCGCCGACATCAATTCGCGCTTTTCGACCCCGACGCCATGTTCGCCGGTCAGGCATCCGCCGGCCTCGACACACAGGCGCAGGATATCGGCGCCAAGCGCCTCGCACCGTTCCAGATCGCCGGGTTTGTTGGCGTCATAGAGGATCAACGGATGCATGTTCCCGTCGCCCGCATGAAAGACGTTGGCGACGCCCAAACCACATTCCTGCGAAAGCTCGGCGATGCGCCCAAGCACATGCGGAAGCTGGCTGACCGGGATCGTGCCATCAAGGCACATATAATCGCTGATCACCCCCATCGCGCCAAAGGCGGATTTGCGTCCAAGCCAGATCCGCTGAGATTCCTGTGCCGAGCGGGATTCGCGGAACTCCAGCGGATCGAAGCGCTGCGCAATCTGCCGGATCAGGAATAGCTGCTCGTCGATTTCCGGCTCTGTGCCTTCCACCTCTACAATCAGCAAAGCCTCGCAATCGGGGTAGCCCGCACCGCAAAAATCTTCTGTCGCGGCGATGCAGGGGCGGTCCATGAACTCGATGGCAACCGGCAGCACGCCGGAGCGGATGATCGCCGCCACGCAGGCACCGGCGGTCACCGGGCTGTCGAAGGCAATCAGGACCGGGCGGGCGCCAGCGGGCTGGGGCAGGATACGCAGCACGGCTTCGCTGACGATGCCAAGCTGGCCTTCTGATCCGCAGACAACGCCCAGCAGGTCAAGGCCCTGCCCTTCACCCATCGGCCCGCCGAGTTCGACGACCGCGCCATCCATCAGCACGACGGTTGCGCCCAGCAGATTGTTGGTCGTCACCCCGTATTTCAGGCAATGCGCCCCGCCGGAGTTCATCGCGATATTGCCGCCGATCGCGCAGGCCAGCTGGCTGGAGGGATCGGGGGCGTAAAAGAAACCGTGCCCGGCAACCGCATCGGTAACCGACAGATTGGTGCGCCCTGTCTGCACCCGGACCAGCCGGTCATCAGTGCTGATTTCCAGCACCTTGTTCATCCGCGCCAGCCCGACAATCACCGCATCCGCCGTGGGCATAGAGCCGCCGGCAAGGCTTGTCCCTGCGCCGCGCGGCACGACCGGCACACCCTCTTCACTGCATATTCTCAGAACGGCAGACACCTCTTCAGTGGTCGAGGGCAGAACCACCATAAGCGGAGGACAGCGATAGGCCGACAGCGCATCACATTCATAGGCCCGCGTCTCAACCGGATCGGTGATGACGGCCGCTGGATCTCCAAGCGCCTGACGCAACCGCGCCGCAACCGCATCGCGGCGGGCGATGACCGCCGTATCAGGTGCTGGCATCTCCATATCGGCTCGCTCCTGTCGTCTTTGGTGACGGATAAAGTTATTGCTTGCTCAGATCGTTAAGGTCTCATTGTTAGGCATCGGTTTAACCGCTGGCAACCGTGACGAACAGAACCTAGAAGTAACCCATGTATGTGCCCACGATCCTTTCCGTCCTTTCCCCCGGCGATATTGCCGCGCTGATCTGGCTTTTCGCGGCATGGATCGGGATCGGCTGGCTGACCGAACATCCGCCCAGAAATCATCCCTCGGTCGCGGCGCTGATGGTGCGTTACCGCCACGAATGGATGCGCCAGTTCATCACGCGTCAGCCGCGCATCTTCGACAGCGCCATCCTGCAATCGCTGCGCGAAGGACCGACCTTCTTCGCCTCTGCCTGCCTGATCGCCATCGGCGGCGGCATGGCCCTTGTCGGCAACCCCGAGCGTCTGCGACAAGTCGCCGGAGAGCTGGAGCTGGGTCAGGCCCCCACCGTGCTGTGGCAGGTCAAGGTGCTCGTCGCGCTGTTCTTCGTGGCCAATGCATTGCTGAAGTTCATCTGGTCGCACCGGCTGTTCGGATATTGCGCGATTGTCATGGCCTCTGTCCCCAATGACATTGATGATCCGCTGGCCCTGCCCCGCGCCCATCAGGCGGCAGAGCTGAATGTCACCGCCGCAAAAAGCTTCAATATGGGGCTGCGGAATATCTATTTCTCGCTGGCGGCACTGGGCTGGCTGCTGGGTCCGCTGGCACTTGCGGTCACGGCAAGCATCGTGCTGGGCGTTACATGGCGGCGCGAATTTGCCTCGCATTCGCGGCAGGTGATGTTGCGCGATCTGCCGACGATCGGGCCGATCTGATGCGCCGCAGGGTGTTCTATATCCCCGGCTACGATCCGATCCCACCGCGCCGCTACCGAGAGCTTTACAAGCGCGAAGGCGCCGATCAGGCCGCAATCAGCGGCTATACCCTTACGACCGGTGCAAGAGATGATCGCACGGGCTTTGGTTGGGGGGCCGGGATCGAACAGGACGGCCATATCTCAACCGCAGAGTTCGAGGTTCTGGTCTGGTCTGACATCGTTTCGCGATCAATGGGACAGTCGGTTGTGGCGACCTATGGTCAATTGCTGCGGACGGCATGGGCTTATATCGCATCCGGCGCGCTTTGGCGGCTGATGAGGCTGCGGCGCGGTCCGGTCATTGCGGCGCTTTATCCGATCGCGACGCTGCTGGCGCAGGCCATTGTGGCAGTGCTGGCAGGCTGGCTTGCGGGTTGGGCAGCATCGTTGGTGGCAACGTGGTGGCTGGGCCTGCCCGTGGCGCTGACGGTCTTTGTGCTCATCATGCGCCAATGGCCCAGGATGGACCGGAAGGTCTTTGCCTATTACCTGATGCATGATTATGCGTTCACGGCCCGCCAGAACGGGGCCTATCCCGCCTCTTTGCGGGAACGCATTGACCAGTTTGCCGAACGTATCGCCACCGTTGCGGGTGAGGACTGGGATGAGGTGCTGGTGATCGGCCACAGCTCTGGCGCGTATATCGGCGTGTCGGTTCTGGCTGGTCTGGCGCGGGCCGGGCGGCTGACCGACAAGATCGCCTTTCTCAGCCTTGGTCATGTCGTTCCGATGGCGTCGTTCCTGCCGGGGGCAAAGGGGTTGCGCCGCGACCTGCATGATCTGGCGGCAACCGATCTGACATGGGTCGATGTCAGCGCGCCGGGTGACGCCTGTTCGTTCGGGCTGTGCGATCCGGTGGCCGTGTCGCGCTGCGCGCCGGAAAATGGTGGCGGGCCTCTGGTTCTTTCAGCCGCGTTTACCCAAACACTGTCGCCTGAAAAGCAACGGTCGATGCGCTTCCGCTGGTTTCGGCGGCACTTCCAGTATCTTTGCGCCTTCGACCGTCCCGGCGATTATGACTATTTCCTGATTACAGCCGGGGCGCAGACATTGGCCGCGCGTTTTTCTGGACGCCACCACTCCCCCGGTCGCATTGCTGTTCCCGCCAATCGCTGGCACCATCCATGATCCCGCCCAAACCCGCATCTGCGGAAGGCCGCACCGGGTTTTTCCACTATCTGCGCAACTTCCGGCGCGACCTTTTGTCGGCCATGCCGGCGCGGCTTTATCGGGCCTGGATGGCAGAGTTTCGCACCGGGCCAATACACAGCTTTTTGTGCAACGACCCCGAACTGGTGTCGCGCGTGCTGCGTGACAGCCCGGATGATTTCCCGAAATCCAACCGGCTGCGCGAAGGGCTGGCCCCGCTTCTGGGCCGGTCGGTCTTTGTCACCAATGGTGAAGAATGGAAGCGTCAGCGTCGCATCATCGACCCGGCATTCGAAGGCGGGCGTCTGCGAGAGGTCTTTCCGCATATTCTTGAAGCGGCGCAGAGGGCGGCGGCCACGCTGCCGCAGGGTGAGGTCGACCTGGAACCGATCACGTCGCGGGCGGCGGCGGATGTGATCTTCAGGACGCTGTTTTCGGTACCCATTGAAGATGAAACCGCCGCCAGCGTCTTCAGTGCATTTCGCGCCCATCAGGAAGAACAGCCGATCGTCAATGCCGGTGCGCTGCTGCCTCTGCCCCGATGGTTCCCGCGATTCCATTCGTCTCGGACACGCAGGACGGCCGCGCAGATCCGCCAACTGATCGAGACGATGGTCGATGCGCGCGCAAAACAGATCGCGGACGGCACCGCACCTGACGATCTGGCAACCAAGATCATGACTACGCCCGACCCGGTCACCGGCCAGACATTCACGCCGCGCGAAATGGTCGATCAGGTCGCTATCTTCTTTCTGGCTGGCCATGAAACAAGCGCATCCGCACTTGCCTGGGCGCTTTGGCTGCTGGCCGCAAACCCTGACTGGCAGGACCGGATCGCCTCGGAAGCATCTGCGGCCTTACTGTCCGATAATTCAACAATGTCAGATAGTTCGAAACTGAATTTAAGCCGCTCTGTTTTCCGCGAGGCCCTGCGCTTGTACCCTCCGGTCCCGATGATGGTGCGAGAGGCGGCCTGTCCGGTTACATTCCGGCAGCGTACCGTGCCAAAAGGTGCACAGATCGTCATCTCGCCCTGGCACCTGCATCGTCATGAACGCCTTTGGCAGAACCCTGATGGCTTCGACCCCTCACGGTGGGAGTGTCCGGCGGCGAAGAAATCCGTCAGAAATGCCTATATCCCGTTCTCGGCAGGCAACCGGGTCTGTCCCGGTGCGGGGTTTGCCATGCTGGAGGGTCCGCTGATTCTGTCGATGATTCTGCGCGACTACAGGCTGACGGTGACAGAAACCCCGCCGGTTCCCGTCGCGCGGCTGACCGTGCGCGGTCAGAACGGAATAAAGGTCATGATTTCACCTCGCGACCCGAGGGGCTCCGGCCATCCGTGACGCGGGTATAGGTGCCCTCGCCCGCAAGAATTCCCCGGAAACCGCCCGGTTCATCCAGCGAAAAGACGATGATCGGCAGCTTGTTGTCGCGGGCAAGCGCGATGGCCGATGCGTCCATCACACCAAGATTTTTTTGCAGCGCCTCATCATAGGTGACTTCTTCATAGCGCTTGGCGTCGTCGAATTTGTTCGGGTCTTTGTCGTAAATCCCGTCAACCTTGGTGCCTTTGAAGATCGCTTCGCAATTCATCTCTGACGCGCGAAGGGTCGCGGCGGTGTCGGTGGTGAAATAGGGGTTTCCGGTGCCTGCTGCGAAGATGATGACCCGCTTTTTTTCAAGGTGGCGCACGGCGCGGCGGCGGATATAGGGCTCTGCCACCTCATCCATGCGGATCGCGGTGATGACGCGGGTGTGGATGCCCTTGGCTTCAAGCGCGGATTGCATCGCAAGCGCGTTCATGACGGTCGCAAGCATTCCCATATAGTCGGCGGTCGTACGCTCCATCCCCTGCGCGGAGCCCTGAAGACCGCGGAAAATATTTCCGCCGCCGATGACCATGCAGACCTCGACCCCCAGATCGACGACTGATTCGACCTCATCCGCGATGCGGGCGATGGTCGGCGGGTGCAGGCCAAAGCCCTGATCGCCCATCAGGGCCTCGCCCGAGATTTTCAGCATGACGCGGTCGTAGCTGGTCGGGGCTTTCGTTTCAGCGTCGCTCATCAAGATTCCCTTCCAGCGGTTCAACTGCGGCGCAAAATGTCGCAAAAGGGGTTAATGATCAACCGCCGGAATAGACAGTTATGGGAACGGATTACAGTCAGGCCATCGAGGCAATCGACCCTGACCGCCATGTGGTGATTGCGGGGCCGACGGCCTCGGGCAAGTCGGCACTGGCGCTAGAGATTGCGCAAAGTCAGGGCGGAACGATCGTCAATGCCGATGCGCTGCAAATATGGTCGTGCTGGCGGGTGCTGACCGCAAGACCTGACGCGAAGGATATGGCCGAAGCCCCCCACGCGCTTTATGGCCATGTCGATCCGGGGCAAAGCTATTCCGTCGGGGACTGGCTGTCCGATGTGGCAAGGCTAAAGGGACGGCTGATTATTGCAGGCGGAACAGGGCTGTACCTGACCGCTCTGACATCCGGTCTGGCCCATATCCCGCCGGTTCCGCCGGAAATCCGGGACACGGGCGATGCGATTCTGGCCGCAGGCGGGCTGGAGGATATGATTGCGGGACTGGACGATGCCTCGCGCGAGAAGATCGACCTGCAGAACCCCGCCCGCGTGCAGCGCGCATGGGAGGTTTTGCAGGCCACGGGACGCGGCATCGTTGACTGGCAAAACGACACGCCACCACCGCTGATTGCACCGGAAGATGCGACATGCCTTGTGCTGGCCTCGGATCGCGACTGGCTGGCCAAGCGCATCCTCGTCCGCTTTGCACAGATGTGGCGCGAAGGCGCTGTCGAAGAGGTCCGCGCCATGATGCCGCAATGGGACGAACGCGCCCAATGGGCCCGCGCCATAGGTGCGCCGGAAATCGCTGCTTATCTGCGCGATGAAATCGACGCCAAGACAGCAAAGACCCGGTCCATCGTGGCGACGCGGCAATATGCCAAATCGCAGCGGATCTGGTTCCGCTCACGCATGAAGGGATGGGACAAGCTGCGCGTCGGTCCGGCGGGATAAGCCCCGTCAGGACAGCGCCTGTTCCACATCCGGCACATTGTCGCCGCGACCGCGAAAGCCGGTGGCGACGACGAACTTCTCGGACGAATCGGATCGTGAAGCCGGGGGTTTCACATTGGCGACCTTGTCGAAATTCTGCTTGAGCAGGGTCTGCATCCCCTGCTCTGCCCCGCCGGCCAGAACCTTGGCGACAAACGTCCCACCCGGTGCCAGCACGTCAAAGGCAAGCTGGGCCGCCGCCTCGACCAATGCGACGATGCGCAGGTGATCGGTACCCTGATGGCCAGAGGATGAGGCCGCCATGTCGGACATGACCACATCCGCCTGTCCCCCAAGCCAGTCCTTTACCTTTTCGTCGGCACCTTCCTCAAGGAAGTCCAGCACATGGATTTCGGCGCCCGGAACCGGGTCGACCTCCTGGATATCGACGCCGATGATCCGGCCCTGCTTCTTGCCGGATTTCTCGCCAAGCGCATTGATGCGCGGAATCGCAACCTGAAGCCAACCGCCCGGCGCACAGCCAAGGTCAACCACGCGGGCGCCGGGGACGAGAAAGCGATATTTGTCGTCCAGTTCCATGATCTTGTACGCGGCCCGCCCGCGAAAACCCTCACGCTTTGCACGCTGCACATAGGGATCGTTCAGCTGACGCTCCAGCCAGAGGGTAGAGCTGAGCTTGCGGCCCTTGGCGGATTTGACCCGCACACGCAGGTCACGTTGCCCGCGCCCGGATGATTTTCGTTCACGCGGCCCGTTAACGCCGCCCGGCTTCTTCGCCATCAGGTTACCACCCCGTTCAACCCGTCATCTGTTATGGCACCGTCTCGCACCATCTGCGAGTAAAGCAAACCCTCACGCAGGCCACGATCTGCAACAGAAAGGCGACGGGTCGGCCAGATCCGCATCAGGGTCTGCAGAATCGCTGCACCGGACATGATCAAAGCGTGCCGTTCCCGTCCGATGCGTGGATCGGCACGACGACCCTCTGGCCCGAGGACAAGGTAAGTGCGGATCACAGCGTCGATTTCGGCGCTTGTCATGGTCAGCCCATCGACCTTGGTGCGGTCATAGCGTTTCAGACCCAGATGGCTGGCGGCGACCGTGGTGACGGTCCCCGAAGTCCCGATGATCTGAAAGCCGCGATCCGGTGCGCCCTTCGCATATGGTGCAAAATCGGCCAGCATTTCTTCGAAATACCAGCTCATCAGGGCGAAACGGCCGGGGTCGTCGGTGACATCGGCAAACTGGTCGCGCAGGGTGGCCACGCCAAGCGGCACGCTGATCCAGTCGACCACCCGCGCCCCGCCCGGTTCTATTGGGGTAAAGCCGTTGCCCAGCTTCATGATGGCGCGGGACCGTTCGCGCGGTTCGACATCGGCAAGCTCGATCCAGACAAGTTCCGTTGAACCGCCCCCGATATCGACAACCAGCAGTTGCTCGGTCCGTTGATTCACAAGCGGCGCGCAAGAGATCACGGCAAGCCGCGCCTCTTCCTCTGCCCCGATCACCTCTATCGGCAGGCCGGTTTCGCGTCGGATCATGCGCATGAAATCGCGGCCATTGCGCGCGCGGCGACAGGCCTCGGTCGCGACGAGGCGCATATTTCTGACCTTGTGCTGCTCCAGCTTGCGCCGACACACCTGCAAGGCATGCACGGTGCGCGACATGGACGCACGCGACAGCCGCCCCGAGGCTTCCAGCCCGTGGCCGAGCTGGACGGGCTTCGAAAAGCTGTCGACAACCTGGAACTGACTGCCCGTCGGTCGGGCGATCAGCATCCGGCAACTGTTTGTTCCCAAATCCAAAGCCGCGTAGAGCGGCCCCGAATCGGGGTGGCGGGTGCCTGACGGCTCAACCTTCGGTGCCGGGAACGCGTCCGCACCCGCGGGACGCCTGGGCGCCATGGTCACGCCCTCCGATATCAAGTTATCCCCAAGGTAACGAGCGCGTGCCGCCGGTTCAAGGGGCCGAAAGGGTTCGCGACACGCCGCGTCGCGTCAATCGCCTGGCGGGCGCTGATCTTCGTCAGCAGGCACTGGCGCGGTATCCTTTGTGCTGCCCGAACCAAATAGACCGGCAAGCCCGCGAGAGACGAGATTGCCGACCTTGGGCCGGGGCTGCGCGATGAATGGCAACGGTCTGCACACCTCCATCGCGGCGATTCCGACACGGGCGGTCAGAGCGCCATTCACGATGCCCTCGCCAAACCGGCGGGAGACTTTGGACAGCAAGCCGCCGCCCGCAACAGTGTGGATCAGATCATCACCCGCCGCGACAGCCCCGGTGGCGACAAGGTGGGTCATCACCGTCCGCGCCAGCCGCCAGCCACCGACAGCGCCGGCACGACCGCCATAGATCTCTGCCATGCGGCGGATCATACGAAGATTGGCGGCAAGTGCTGCCGCGACATCGGCGAAGGCCAGCGGTATCAGGGCAGTTGCGGTCGCGACGGTGCGGGCTGCGGCCTCGATCTCGCGCCGGGCCTCCTGATCCAGCGGGGCCAGAAGCTGGGCTTCGGCCAGAGTCAGAAGGGTCTGTGCATCGAAAACTTCTTCCTTGCGGTCCGCGAGGTTGGATCTCCCCCACTGGGCTTCTGGCCGATTTGCATAGATCGCGTCCAGCCTGCTGACCACGCCACGCGCAGCCTTCAGGTCATCATCCGCCAGAGCCTTGCCCGCATCGCGGTTGATCTGGTCGATCTGCGCGAATCGGCCCCATGCGCGATATTCGCGAAAGGCCAACCCCAACACGGCAAGGGTGAACAGCGCAAACAGCGCCACCCCGACCCAGCCCAGAACCGGCCAGCGGGTCATCAGCCGGTCAATATAGTTCAGCGCCGCAACCGACAGAAGAAACGTCAGCAGAGCAGCCCCGGCGTTGAAGAAAAACCGAGTCATGGGCGAAGGGCCGCGCCCGGCAATCCGCGTGACCAGATCCATCGTCGCAGGTTTCGGCAGCACCGCATCCGCATCCGCATCACGGATCGGTTCGGCATCGGCAGGGTTGGTGCGCGTCCGATCACGCGGCGCTTCCTCTTCCAGTTCGATCAGAACGGGGCCGTGACGGCGTTGATCATTCACAAGCGGTCTCCGATCAGGAATTCGGCGGCGCGGTCCAGCCGGATATGGGGCGGACCGTCACCGGGACGAGAAGTGTCGGCGGCGGGGCGGAAGTTCATTGCGGCATAATCACCATCCAGCCATTCGGTCTTGCCCTCACGGGCGGGAACGAGAAGTTGCGCGGGATCAGACGGAAGCTCGCCCGGATAGAAGGCCGCCCGCCTGCCATCCATCAGCGTGCCGCGCACGGCAGGCAGCTCCTGCCCGTTCTGCTCGATCATCGCCTCTGTCGTGGCGCGGAGCGAGGCAATCGCCATCGCCTCTGTCCGGGCACCGGCGAAATCGGCCCGGTCCCGCGCATCTCGCAACAGGGCCGTCGCGATATGCGCCAGCCGCTGATGCTGGCTGTGATGCAGGTGATCGGCCTTGGTTGCAGCGAACAGGATACGTTCCACCCGCCGCAGACCCAGCAACTGCGCAAGCCAGCCAGAGCGGCCGGGGTTGAAGGCCGACAGGATGTCCGCCATGGTGCGGCGCAGATCCTCTAGCGCCTGCGGACCGGAATGGATCGCGCCCAGCACATCGACCAACACCACCTGCCGGTCGATCCGGGCAAAATGATCGCGGAAAAAGGGTTTCACGATCCGGGATTTGTAGGATTCATAGCGCCGCGCAAATTCACGGCGCAGCGGGGATTTCCCCTCAACCGGCGGGATGGGCGCAAAGGTCAGCGCCGGCGAACCCGCCATCTCGCCCGGAAGCAGGAAGCGCCCCGGCGTGCAATCGGACCAACCGGCCTCGCGCGCAGCCTGGAGGTGCTGGGTATAGGCGGCGGCAAGGGATTGCGCGATCTGTTCATCCAGCCGCTTGTCCAGATCGACGGCTTCAAGCGCGGCGAGGTAATCCTCTGCCCCCGGACGTCCGGGCATCCGGGCCAGAACCTCTGCCGACCATTCGTCATAGCTGCGCTCCATCAGGCGCAGATCAAGCAGCCATTCGCCGGGATAATCCACGATGTCGACATGCACCGTCTGCGGCTTGCGCCAGCCGCTGAACATGCCCGTAGGCTGCACGCGCAGCGACAGGCGCAGTTCCGAGACATGGCGCGTCCCTTCGGGCCAGTAAGGTTCCGGCCCGGTCAGCGCCGCCAGATGGTTCTCGAATTCGAAGCGCGGCACGGTGTCATCAGGCTGCGGTTGCAACCATGCCGCCTTGATCGAGCCGTCGGCCGCGGCGCGCAGTGCGGTCATTCGCCCCCGATCCATCAGGTTCGCCACAAGCGAAGTGATGAACACCGTCTTACCCGCACGGCTAAGGCCGGTCACACCAAGCCGGATCGTCGGATCACCGATGCCGATCCCGCGCATCAGACCATTGGTAAAATCGGAAACACCCATCTGCCCGCCATATGTTTTTGGCACAACCCGTTGCACCGGCTTCCGGTTTCATATCGGGCCCTGCGGCCCGGCGTGCAAGCCTTTACGAACCCGACCGCACCGCGCCATAAGGCAGTGATGACCGAACGCCTGCCCATAGAAGACGCCTTGCCCGCCCTTCGCGATGCGATGAAGGCCGGTGGCTGCGCCGTGCTGGTCGCCCCGCCGGGTGCGGGCAAGACGACCCGCGTTCCGCTGGCGCTGATGGATCAGGTGTCAGGCAAGATCCTGATGCTGGAACCGCGCCGCCTTGCCGCCCGCGCCGCCGCCGAACGGCTGGCCGAGGGATTGGGCCAAAAGCCGGGCGGGGATGTCGGTTTCCGGATGCGTGGCGAATCCGTTGCCGGGCGACGGATCGAGGTGGTGACCGAAGGTATCCTGACGCGGATGCTGCAATCCGACCCTTCGCTGGAGGGGATCGGCTGCGTGATCTTCGACGAATTTCATGAACGCAGCCTGAATGCCGATCTGGGACTGGCGCTTGCGTGGGAGGCGCGCGGTGCCCTGCGCCCCGATCTGCAATTGCTCGTGATGTCTGCGACTCTGGATGCAGGCCCCGTCGCCGCTATGCTGGGCGATGCGCCTGTCATCGAAAGCATGGGCCGCGCCTTTCCGGTTGAGACACGCTATCTGCCGCGCCCGCTGCCCGCTGGTCATCGTCTGGATATAGAGGCCGCCCGGCTGATCACGCAAGCCGAAGCAGAGACACGCGATGATCCCGGCGGCACAATCCTTGCATTCCTGCCGGGAGAGGGCGAAATCCGGCGCGTTGCTGCCGCGCTGTCGGATCTGCCATGCGAGGTCGCGCCGCTTTTCGGTGCGATGGACTTCAAGGCGCAACGGGCGGCGCTTTCACCGCCGCGCGGGCATCGCAAGATCGTGCTGGCGACGGCGATTGCGGAAACCTCTCTGACCATTCCCGGTGTTCGCGTGGTGGTGGATGCCGGGCGGGCGCGACGGGCGCGCTTCGATCCCGGATCAGGCATGTCGCGATTGGTGACAGAGCGCGTCAGCCGGGCAGAGGCAGAACAGCGCCGTGGCCGCGCCGGTCGTGTCGCGCCGGGCATCTGCTATCGCATGTGGGCGCGGGCCGAGGAAGGAGCCCTGCCCGGTTTCGCACCACCCGAAATCGCCGTTGCAGACCTGACAGGACTGGCGTTGGAGCTTGCAAATTGGGGCAGCGACGGGGCCGATCTGGCCTTTCTGACGCCGCCCCCCGATGCCGCGATGGCAGAGGCGCGGGCGCTGCTGCGCGATCTGGGTGCGCTAGACGCAGAAGGCCGGATCACCCCGCATGGCCGCGATCTGGCGGCGCTGCCGGTTCACCCACGCCTCGCACATATGCTGGCGGTCGCGGGACGCAATGCAGCGCCGCTGGCTGCGCTGATCGAAGACCGCGATCCGCTTCGCGGTGCCGGGGCCGATCTGTCGCTGCGGCTGCGCGCCTTGCAGGAATCCTCTCGCCACGGTCCCGCACGGGGCGCATTGGACCGCATCCGGCAGGAGGGTAAGCGGCTCGCTCGTCTTGTGCCCGATACCGCCGCGATGTCACCCGGCGCGATGGCCGCACTTGCCTATCCAGACCGGATCGGGATGCGCCGCCCCGGCGATCAGCCGCGCTATCTGCTGTCGGGCGGGCGTGGCGCGGTCCTGACAGAGGGCGATGCGATGGGCGCCGAGCCTTTCCTCGTCGCGACGGATCTGGATGGTCAGGGTCGTGAATCGCGCATTCGCCTTGCCCTGCCCATCACCGAAGACGAGATCCGCGACGCTTTTGCCGACCGGATCGAAACACTTGAGGCGGTCGAATGGTCGCCGCGCGACGGCCGCATTCTTGCACGAGAGCGTGACCGGCTGGGCGCATTGGTATTGGCAGAACGTCCACTGCCGAAACCGGCAGAAGACGCCATCGCCCGTGCCGCGTGGGAGGGACTGCAATCCGAAGGGCTGACTTGGTCCCCGAAGGCCGCCCGTCTGCGCGCCCGGATCAGATTGTTGCCCGAGGGGCCCGATGTCTCGGACGAGGAACTGCTGACGGATGGAGACTGGCTTCTGCCGTTTCTGGGCAAGGTCAGGAACCGGGGCGATCTGCGCGGGCTGGATCTGACGCAGCCGCTGATGAACCTGCTGGGCTGGGATGGGCAGCAGGCGCTGAACCGGCTGACACCTGCGCACTTCACGACACCGCTCGGGCGACAGGTGCCGATTGACTATGATGCGGAAACACCCTCTGTCGAGCTGCGTCTGCAAGAGGTATTCGGCCTCACCCGCCACCCGATGATCGGCAACCAGCCGCTGCGGATGACGCTGCTTTCGCCGGGACAGAAGCCGGTTGCGGTGACGACCGATCTGCCGGGTTTCTGGGCCGGTTCCTATGCAGATGTGCGCAAGGACATGCGCGGACGCTATCCCAAGCACCCGTGGCCCGAAGACCCGACACAGGCCGATCCGACGCTTCGCGCCAAACCGCGCGGCAGTTAATCCGCCATCATCCGATCAACGCGACGATCCATGACCCGCCGCCATAACGGTGGAACCATCGCGATTGCCCCCATGACCGGCAGCGAATAGGGCAGCATCGGACGCTGTGCGCCCCCCAGTTGCAATGCGGGATAGATACGTCCCGGATGGGCATGGTGGTCGGAATGGCGCGGCGCATTGACCATCGCAAGCGAGGAAAAAGGATGCGGTGCGTCCCAGCTGTGCCTTGGTCCAACAGGTTCGATGCGTCCCCTTACCTTGGCGCGGCGCAACCCGTAATGCTGGACATAATCGGACAGCATCAGCTGCATCTGCGCATAAAGGCAAAGCAGAATATAGTCCGCAAGCGCCCGCGTCCCGAAGATCAGCGCGACCAGCATCAGGAAAAACGCCGCGCCGCCGATCCAGTAGAGATAGGGGTTCATCCGGCCCGAAGCGGTGCTGCGTTTGCGCTCTGCCGCGAGCCCGGCGCGAAATGACCCGAACCATGCGCGCGGAAAGAAGGCCCAAAAACTTTCACCCTTCCGGGCGGAATTCGGGTCGGCATCTGTGGCGACATTGCTGTGATGAACCAGCCGATGCGCGCTGACATGGTGGCCGAACAGCAGGCTGACATAGACTGCCGCACCCAGACGAAACAGGCCCCGGCTGCCGCGATGGATCAGTTCATGCGCGAATGAGTTGGTGACCTGGCCGAACCACATGCCCGCACCCAGAAACAGCGCGATGCGTTCCCAGCCGGTCAGCCAGTCATTCGCGAAAGCACCCAAGGCCGCGACCAAGAGGCAAAGATGACTGAACGCCAGCACAACAAGCAAGGCATCTGCCGCCGGAAAGCGCTCGTCGTGCCGTGCATTACCAAAACCCGTTGCAATCAGCGTATCGGCCAGCGGCGCGACAACGGCCATCCACAGAAAACCGGCCCAGAGCGTCCAGCCGCCACTGGCTGCCCCCCAGATCATCAGCAGCGCGGGGGCAAGGGCGACGGCTGCGAAGGCCGCGACCGAAGGGACGCGGCCAGGCATCACAACCCGACGAGCGCGCGGGCAAACTCATCCGGTTCAAAGGCGTCCAGATCGTCGATCTGCTCGCCCACACCAATCGCATGAATAGGCAGGCCGAACTTATCGGCAAGCGCCACCAACACGCCGCCGCGCGCGGTGCCGTCCAGCTTGGTCATCACCAGCCCGGACACATCGGCGAGTTTCTGGAACGTTTCCACTTGAGACAGCGCATTCTGCCCGGTCGTGGCATCCAGTACCAGCAAGGTATTATGCGGCGCCGTCGGGTCCTTCTTGCGGATGACGCGGACGATCTTGGCAAGCTCCTCCATCAGGTCGGCGCGGTTCTGCAACCGTCCTGCGGTGTCGATCATCAACAGATCCGCACCCTCTGCCTCGGCCCGAGCCATGGCGTCAAAGGCAAGGCTGGCGGGGTCGGACCCTTCGGGCGCCGTCATCACCGGCACACCAGCACGCTGCCCCCAGACCTGCAACTGTTCGACCGCAGCGGCACGGAAGGTGTCGCCCGCCGCGATGACCACATTCTTGCCCGCCGCCTTGAACTGGCTGGCCAGTTTGCCGATGGTCGTTGTCTTGCCCGACCCGTTGACCCCCACGACCAGCACCACCTGCGGCTTCTTCGGATAAAGCGGCAGGGGCTGCGCGACCGGAGTCATGATCCGCGTGATCTCGTTCGCCAGCAGAGTTTTCAGTTCAGTGGCCGAGACGCGCCGTCCCATCCGCCCCTCAGCGATATTGGCAGTCACCCGCAGCGCAGTGTCCACGCCCATATCAGCGGCGACAAGGGTGTCCTCCAGATCCTCCAGCATTTCATCGTCAAGCTCTCGCTTCGG
This sequence comes from Paracoccus albus, assembly GCF_027913035.1. Lineage (NCBI taxonomy): Bacteria > Pseudomonadati > Pseudomonadota > Alphaproteobacteria > Rhodobacterales > Paracoccaceae > Paracoccus > Paracoccus albus. The sequence goes on along the minus strand of NZ_CP115775.1, from coordinate 1,177,713 downwards.
TTCCGCTGGGGCTGCGGTCGCGCCGCCTCCGAAAATGCGACCCATCAGGCCGGGCTTCTTCGCCGGCTCCGGCGCGGGCGGCGTTGCGGGCCGCGCGTCGGGCATGGGCATCGGAATTGGCGCCGGATCCACTGGCAGAGCAGGCTCTGGAGGAGAAGCGGGCGCAGGGCAGACAGATGCAGGCGAGGCCGGTGGTTCTGGCGGCTTTGCCTCAGCAGGCGGGGGCGGTTCTGGCGTGGGATTCGTATCAGGCTCGGGAGAGCCATCGCCCACCAGATCGTCAAGCCCCTGCCCGATCTTGGATGATGATTTGGTCAGCCGCTCTCGCAGCTTGGAAAAGAACGACATGGCCACCTCAATTGCTTGGGCGAGAACCTATGCCTTTGCAGCGCGAAGGAAAAGGGCAGCCTGCGTTTTCAGAATGCCTTGAAGGTCATTGTGGTCAGGGTCCGCACGATCCCGTCGATCCCGAACAGGTTTTCGTTCAGCCAATGGCCGACATCCGCTTCTTCGGGGATATAGACCTTTGCAAGAAGGTCATATTCGCCTGATGTCGAATAAAGCTCTGACACGACCTCGCGGTCATAAATGGCATCGGCGACGTCATAGGTCCGGCCGGGTGCGCAGCGGAACTGAACAAAAACGGGGCGCATGGGCAGCCTTTCGGTAAGATTTGTCGCAGGTTATCCCGGCTGGACCGCACGGGTCCAGTCCCCCCGCGACAATCCGGAATAGAAACGGCCGAGCATCAGAACGGCAGCAACGCTCAACCCGACCAGCAGGCCCATCCACAGACCGGCAGGGCCGATGCCAAGCGGAAAGGCAAAGATGTAACCCGCAGGCAAACCGACCAGCAGATAGCTTATCGTCGCATACCACATAGGCCGCCTTGTATCCTGCACGCCGCGCAGCAGACCCAGGCCCTGCACCTGCATCGCATCGACCAGCTGGAACAGCGCCGCCCAGAACATCAGCCCGACGGCCAGCGTCAGAATCTGGGGCGCTTCTGGATTTGCCGGATCAAGGTAAAGTGCCACAAGCGGACCGGGCGTCAGGATGAAAACCAGGCTGGTCAGTATGGCAAAGCCCACCGACAATACGATCAGGGAGGTCGCGACATCGCGCATTTCAATCGGATCGCCATGCGCCTGCGCCTGACCCGCACGGATGGTCCCGGCATTAGACATGCCAAGATGGAACATGAAGGAAATCGAGGACAATTGCAGCGCAATGCCATGTGCGGCCAGTGCACGAGTGCCAAACCAGCCCATCATGATATTGCTGCCGACGAACATGCCGATTTCCGCCACAAGAGTCAGCCCGACTGGCAGACCCAGCAGGAAGATCGCCCGAAAAGCCTGCCAATCAGGCCGCCAGAAGCGCTGTAGCAGGGCGATGGGCCGGGCCTGCGGCAGCCAAAGCGCATAGACGAGTATCGCCGCCAGCGTGACATATTGCGTGACGATCGAGGCGATGGCCGCACCCCGCACGCCCAGTGCCGGCGCGCCGAGATTCCCGAATATGAAGATCCAGTTCATCAGGATATTCAACGGAATACCGACGACCGTCAGCCACAAAACCACCTGCGTCCGCCCCATCGACGCGAGGTAGGAGTTCAGCGTCATCGCCCAAAGAAAGGCCAGACCGCCCCAACCCGCAATCCGCATATAGTCCTGCGACAGCTCTGCCACGATGGGTTCCTGACCGATGGCCAGCAGGATCGGCTCGGAATACCACATCACGGGCATGATCACGACGGAATGGATGGTCGAAAGCCACAGCGCCATGCGCGTTGCGCGTCGGATCTCTGTCATGTCGCCGCGCGCATTGGCCGAAGCCAGCAGCCCCATGACGCCCAGCCCGTAGCCCGCGCCTAACATGAAAAAGATGAACTGATATGACGTGGCCAGCACTAGCGCCGCAAGCGCATCCACCCCGTACCAGCCGATCATCACCGTATCGGTGATACCAATCGCCATACGCGCCAGATGCCCGCCGACAAGCGGCAGGCCAAGCGCCAGCGTGGCGATCAGATGAGGGCGGTAACGCGCGAAGTCCATGACCGGCGATTAGCCATTGCCCAAGCGATAGGCAAGGGCGTGTCACCTCGGAGTTTATCTTTCGACGGGGGCTGTGGTTTCGCGTCGATGCCAGTCGCATTCCCGCCCTGGAATCACGCGCTATCGGTGATCTCACCAAATGCCGCCACGGCCGCGGATGCCACGCGCCGGTCGGCTTCTGTTTCCGGGCCAGTCTCGCCGGGACGGAAACGCAGCCGGAAAGCCGACAGGCGGTCATTCTCTTCTGCTTCAGGATAGCCAAGTGCTGCAAGGCTGTCACCGAGCGCCATATCCTCGCCCGCGGCGCCCGGATGAACAGCCAGCCCCTGCCGCGCCAGTCGCGCCCAGTCGAAACGCGGGCCCGGATCAAATTTGCGGCCCGGCGCCATGTCGGAATGGCCGATAACGGCCTCGGGTCCGATGGACCAACGCGACATGATGCCCGCCAGCAGCGTCTCAAGCGCATCCATCTGTGCAGCTGCAAATGGCCTGTTACCGGGATTGACCAGTTCAATCCCGATAGAGCGCGAATTGACGTCATCCTTACCCTGCCACGAACCCGCTCCAGCATGCCATGCGCGGCGATCCTCAGGCACAAGTGCCTCCGCCGTGCCATCTTCATCGATCAGCCAATGGGCACTGACCTCTGCCTGCGGATCACACAGGCGCGCGCGGGCAGACGGGCCGTCGCTCATGCCGGTATAATGGATCACGATCAGCGAAGGCCGTGCACCGCCGCGCCTTTCGCCGTGATTCGGGGATGGATGCGTCATCCCCTGCTGCTGCGCCGGATTTTCGCGTCATCGCCGATGACATGCCAGTCGGGACGAACAAGGAACAATGTTTCACCCTCATCCAGGTTTCGGGCAACGACGCCTTCTTTACAGGTAATCACAGCCGGTCGACGCGGTAATGCGTCGGGTCCCAGCCGCAGACATAGCCGTCGCCATCCGGGTCCATCCCCATCGGATCGCGCTGCGGTCCGCCGGATGACAGGAACATCAGCTGCGCGGCCTCGGCATTCGGGTAGCGCGCGCAGGCCCGCGCCGCCGCCTCCTCCGTACCGCCGCTGCGGCTGAACGCAGCAGTGCCCGGCGCGTGGCGCTGCGTTCCGGCATAGCGGCTGAGCGCGTCGGTATCCGGGCTGTCATTCACATGCGCAGGCGGAATGGATGCAGGCGCCTGCGAAATTGCCGCAGCGCTACGGGTCACAGTGGTGGTATTCGACGGCAGAATCTGTCCGGTATCGGGATCGACATAGCCACCGCCGCCCGCCGCGCCACGGCGCATCTGCGCACGACGTTGCTGAACGCGCTGATAAGCGGTCGGGCTGGCGATTTCTTCTGCGGTGGGGGCATCGAAAGGCCGCGTTTTCGGTACGGTCTGCGGCGCAGCCGCCTGCCCGGTCAGTGCCATTTCACGCGCGGCCCGGTATTCGTCATAGGGGCGGTCGCTGTCGAAACGATAGCGCGGGTCAAGCACCTGCCCCGTTCCATCCGCACAGGCCGCAAGGCCCGCAATGCAAACCAGTCCCAAAAGCACTTTCTTCATCGCGAGTCCCTTCAAATGACTTTTACCACCAGCTATCTGGTTTCTCGGCAAAACCAGCGGCACGTTCAAGTGCGTAGGCGTGATTCAGCAGATCGCCTTCTTCGAAGGGACGCCCGATCAATTGCAGGCCCAAGGGCAGACCCTGACCATCCAGACCGACCGGCACGGAAATTCCCGGCAGCCCGGCAAGGTTCACGGTCACGGTAAAGACATCCATCAGATACATCTCGACCGGGTCTTTGCCTGACATGTCGCCCAGCCCGAAAGCCGCCGACGGTGTCGCAGGCGTCAGGATCGCATCCACACCCGAGGCATAAGCCTGATCGAAGTCGCGCTTGATGAGCGAGCGCACCTTGCGGGCGCGGTTGTAATAGGCGTCATAGAAGCCCGCCGACAACACATAGGTGCCGATCATCAGACGGCGCTTGACCTCTGGTCCGAAGCCTTCGGCGCGGGTTTTTTCATACATCTCGACGATGCCGTCACCCTGCCCCAGCTTGGCACGGCGACCGTAACGCACGCCGTCATAACGGGCGAGGTTCGACGACGCCTCTGCCGGTGCGATAACGTAATAGGCTGGCAGCGCGTATTTCGTATGCGGCAGGCTGATATCGACGACCTCTGCGCCGGCATCACGCAGCATTTCAGCGCCCTTTTGCCACAGAGCGTCGATTTCCGCAGGAATGCCTTCAATCCGGTATTCGCGTGGAATCCCGATCTTCTTGCCGCGAATATCGCCGGTCAGCGCGGCCTCGAAATCCGGCACAGGAATATCGGCAGAGGTCGAGTCCTTAGGATCGCTCGATGCCATTGCGCCCAGCATGATCGCCGCATCGCGCACGGTCTTGGTCATTGGCCCGGCCTGATCGAGGCTGGAAGCGTAAGCAATCGTTCCCCACCGGCTGACACGGCCATAGGTCGGCTTGAGGCCCACCGTGCCCGTGAACGCCGCGGGCTGGCGGATCGAGCCGCCGGTATCCGTACCGGTCGCGGCCAGACACAGATCAGCCGCCACAGCAGCAGCCGACCCACCCGACGAACCGCCCGGCGTCAGTTCCTGATCGCCCAGCCTCCACGGGTTGACGGCATTGCCATAGGCGCTTGTCTCATTCGACGAACCCATGGCGAATTCGTCCATGTTCAGCTTGCCCAGCATGACCGCGCCCGCATCCCACAGGTTCTGGGTCACGGTCGATTCATATTCGGGCCGGAAACCGTCAAGGATAGTGCTGGCCGCCTGCGTCGCCACGCCGCGGGTGCAGAAGACATCCTTGATGCCAAGCGGGATCCCGGTCATCGCCACCGCATCGCCCGCCTTGATGCGGTGATCGGCGGCCTTCGCCATCTCTCGCGCCAGATCGGGTGTCTGATGCACAAAGGCGTTCAGCGTATTCGCGCCCTCAATAGCGGTCAGACACGCCTCGGTCAGCTCTGCGGACGACAGTTTCCCTTCGCGCAGCCCGTCCCGCGCGTCGGCAATGGTCAGTTTGTTCAGATCGCTCATTCCACCACCTTCGGAACCGCAAAGAACCCTTCACGCGCATCGGGGGCGTTTGCCAGCACCTTTTCAGGGTAGCCACCATCAGTTACGACATCCTCGCGCCGCTTCAGCCGCATGGGTGTAACGCCGGTCATCGGTTCGACGCCTTCGACATCGACTTCGCTCAGTTGCTCCATGAAATGCAGGATATTGTTCAGCTCTCCGGCGAGCGCGGGAAGATGTTCTTCCTCAACCGCGATCCGGGCGAGATGGGCGACCTTGCGCGCCTCTTCTTCGGTGATGGACATGCGTGCTCCTTTAGCCTTGCGGCGGGTTTAGCCGCGCCTGCGACGCGCTGCAAGCACGGCAGAGCGTCATCAGAGCGTGAGGCCTTCCATCACCTGCGGTTCAATCAGTTTCGCGCCGACATCCCGCAAAGGCGCAATGTCAGGCTGAAGGAAATCGAAGGTCAGATAATGCGAGCATACGATCGTATCGAAGTTGAACCAGCGTTTTGCCGCATAGGCAGCCCGCGCCGGGTCCATTGTAAAATGTCCGCCAACCGACAGAATGCCGATGTCCGGCTTGTGCAGGTCGCCCATCCACTCCATATCGGCCATGATATCGGTATCGCCCGAGAAATAGATCACCTTTCCTTCGACCGCGATCATATAGCCCGCTTCATGTCCGGCATAGTTCGGCCCCTCCGCGCCATGACCAAGCGAAGATGAGTGAACCGCATTCACCATCGTGACCTGCGCGCCCCCAAGATCGACCGTGCCGCCCTTGTTGAAACCTATGGTCGCAATGCCCTGTTCGCCCTCCCAGAACTGCATCAGGTCATAAATACCAGCGACCGGAATACCCGTTTCCTTGGCAAGCTCCACAGCCTCTGAGGCGTGATCGCCATGTCCGTGGGTGATCAGGATATGCGTTGCCCCGTTGATCGCCTCTGCCTTCTGGGCGTCCGGAAAGCTGGGGTTTCCGTCCAGCCAGGGGTCGATCAGAATCACCGCATTTTCGATCTCAAGTCGCCAGCTTGCATGGCCGAGCCAGGTCAGACGCATCATCTTCTCCTTCTATCAGCAAAGCTTGCACGAGCCTATCGGAGCTAACGCGAATTACCACCTGAAATCACCACAAAGCGGGAGCATTAACCTCTTGTTAATCAACCTTTGGTTGAAATTCGTCAGACCTTTCGGGACAAGAGGCGCGATCCGCATGGCTTATTTGATTAAGGCCTATACATTTGAAGAGAAAGTTCCGGCCAACAACGATTTCCCTTATTGGGGGATAACCAGTGTTTCGTTCGCAGATGCAGCGGAACAAGACATATACTTAGACGATCCAGACAATTCATTCGACGCGGTCAGCACGCACGAGAAACTTGGACAGCAAGTCCTGCGCGACGTCGTGATCAGCGGCGAGACCGTCCACGAAGGCTCCGTGCTGACGTTTCTGAAAGACAAGTTGGTATTAATCATCGACCGCGAAACCAACGCTGAATATCTGGTCATGCTACCGCGTACCATCGGTCGCAAATATAAACTCTCTACTGACATCGGTGATCGGACGACGGTTCTGGTCGTTCCTGCAGAAGGCACTACTCAGCAATTTGATCCTGCGCGGACATACAAAGTATCCATACCCGTCAATGGCAGAAATATTCCCATGCAGCCGACGGAGATCCCGCAAAGCTATCTGGGCACCATATGCTTTGGGGCGGGAACATTGATCATGACCGCGTACGGCCCCCGTCGGGTCGAGGAACTTTCGGCAGGCGACCTGATCCTGACCCGTGACCGCGGGCCACGGCCGCTGTGCTGGATAGGTCATCGCCATGTTTCCGCACGGGTGCTTGATCTTGCCCCGAACCTGCGGGCGGTCAGAATCCTCAAGGGCGCATTGGGCAACGGCTATCCCGACCAAGATCTGACGGTATCGCCTCAGCACAGGGTGCTGATCGACTCACCAGTGGCAGAGCGCATTTGCGGCGCGGCAGAGGGGTTGGTCGCGGCAAAGCATCTTTGCGGCATGCCGGGCATTTCCATCGAGGACCCGCCGGAGGGCGTAGATTATTATCATCTGCTTTTCGACCGTCATGAACTTGTGCAGTCGAACGGGTGCTGGACAGAATCACTGTTCACCGGGCCTGAAGCACTTAAAGCGGTCAGCCCCTCGGCCCGTCGAGAGATCCAGACATTGTTTCCGCAGCTTTTCGCTGACCCATCAACGCCGCGCAACGGCGTGCGGAGGTTCCTGTCCGGCAGGGAGGTGAAAGAACTGATCCGGCGTCACCGGAAAAATGCCAAACCCTTGCTGGCCTGAGGCGGGTTTCGACCGTTTATCGGCTTATCGGCGCGTCACGACCAGCGTCGCCCACTCTCCGATCTCTTCCTGACTTTCCAGATCGAAGCCTGCGGCATCGTAGGCAGCAATGACGTCGGCTGCCTGTGTCACAAGCAAGCCCGACAGAATTGCGCGGCCCTGTTGCGCGACGTGGCGTGCCATATCCGGCGCAAGGTCGATCAGCGGCTGTTTCAGGATATTGGCGAAAACCAGATCAAAGGGGGCGGCATCATCAAGCATCGGATGATCGAAACCCACGGCCTCGATACAGACCACACGCCCGTCTAGCCCGTTTGCCAGAACATTCGCAGCTGCAACGTCAACCGCAACCGGATCAATATCCGACGCAAGCACGGTTCCGGGCAGAACGCGGGCAGCAGCCATGGCCAAGACGGCCGTGCCGCAGCCGATATCGGCGACCCGTCCGGGCTTCCAACCAGAGCTCAGCAATCGGTCGAGCGCCTCAAGACACCCTTTGGTCGTCCCGTGATGCCCCGTGCCGAAGGCCATCGCTGCTTCGATCAGCAACGGTTCCGCATCGGCTGGCACCTTGTCTTCATCGTGACTGCCATAGACGAAGAACCGACCTGCCTCGACCGGCGTCAGTTCACGGCGCACATGGGCGACCCAATCGACCTCGGGCAGTTCGCTGATCACGAAGGGGTTGGCCCCTTGCGCCGCAGCCAGCAGGGCCAGGCCGATCTCGTCCGGGGACTCGGTAAAATAGATCCCGACCTCCCAACGGTCCGAGCCATCTTCAATCTCGAACACGCCGGAGCCGACAGGTTCGGGCGTCAGATCTTCACAAAGTTCGGCCAGCGTGTCAGCGGCATCGCGTCCGGAAACCTGGCTCAGTGCGGTCCATGTCGGCATCAGGGAAGCTCATGCCCTTCCGGCATCGACGCCTCGACCCCGGTGCCGCGCATATTGCAATAGCCGTCGGGAACCTTGTGCAGGTATTGCTGATGCTCCTCTTCCTGCGCGGGGAAGAATTCACTGACGGGCAGGATTTCCGTGGTGATCTTGCCCTTGCCTGCCACGGCCAGACGGTTGTCGTAATCGACCTTCGCGGCCTCTGCCATCGTCTTCTGCGCATCGGAATAATACATGATCATAGAGCGGTATTGATCGCCCACATCATTCCCCTGACGATTGCCCTGCGTCGGGTCATGATTTTCCCAGAACAGTTTCAGCAGATGGTCATAGCTGATCCGCTCGGGGTCATAGACGATATGGACGACCTCGGCATGGCCGGTGCCGCCTTCGCAGACCTGACGGTAAGTCGGGTTCGGAACGCTGCCGCCAGCGAAACCGACCTGAGTCATCCAGACGCCTTCCTGTTCCCAGAAAAGACGCTCAACACCCCAGTAACAGCCCATTCCGAAAATCGCCTGCTCGAACCCCTTGGGGGGCGGGGCGTCCATCGGACGGTCAAAGATCGCATGATTTGCCATCGTGATACCTCTTCTCTTCTGCCGGTAACGCATGGCTGACCCGGAAGGTTCAGCGCAACTGCGGGGCTGTTGAGTTGCTGATTAAGTCATTCACCGCGCCAAACACCAGAGGACGCGGTGAAATTCCGTGCATTATGGGCGCAGCCTGCGGACCAAGCGGGCAGCGACGTTACAACTCGTCCCGCCAGCGGTTCACCAGCGGATAGCGGCGGTCCAGCCAGAATGCCTTGGGCGAAACCTTCGGGCCGGGTGCGGCCTGATAGCGCTTCCATTCGCTGTTCAGAAGCAGCCATTCTACCCGTTTGACCGTCGCCGCGTCAAAGCCGCGCTGCACCAGGTCCTTCAGTGACAGGTCTTCTTCCACCAGCCCGTACAGAATTTCGTCCAACACGTCGTAGGGAGGCAGGGAATCGCTGTCTTTCTGATCCGGGCGCAGTTCGGCGCTCGGTGGTTTTGTGATGATCTGCGGCGGAATAACCTCCCCGGTCTTTCCCATCATCCAGCCGCGGTGATTGGCATTGCGCCAGCGGCAGGTTTCGAACACGCGGGTCTTGTACAGATCCTTGATCGGGTTGTAGCCGCCAGCCATGTCGCCATAGATGGTCGCATAGCCAACCGCGACTTCCGACTTGTTGCCCGTGGTCAGCAGCATCTCACCATGTTTGTTCGACAGCGCCATCAACATCAGGCCACGCAGGCGGGACTGGATGTTTTCCTCTGTCACGTCGGGCTTTGTGCCTTCCATCAGATGGGCAAGCGCATCTGATACCGCATCCCGCGCACCGTCGATCTTTACCGTATCCAGCCGCACGCCCAGACGAGTCGCGCAATCCGCCGCATCGTCAAGGCTGGCCTGCGAGGTATATTCGGACGGCAGCATGACGCAGCGTACATTTTCCGGACCGACCGCGTCGGCGGCTATCGTGGCAACCAGTGCCGAATCGATGCCCCCGGACAGACCCAGCAGTACCTTGCGAAAGCCGTTCTTGCGCAGATAATCGCGCAGGCCGGTCATCATCGCTCGGTAATCCTGCTCCCACTCATCGGGCTGCTCGATCATCTGGCCTGGCTTGGCGCGCCACCCCTGATCGGTGCGCACAAAATCCACCTGGTCGATGACTTCGTCGAAGGGCGCAAACTGCACCACCTTTTCCGCGCCGCCATCGGCACCGGGGTTCAGCACAAAGCTGGCGCCGTCATAAATCTGATCATCCTGCCCGCCGACAGAGTTCAGATAGACGAAGGGCAGCCGGTTCTCGACCACGCGGGCAACCATATGGCCCATGCGGACATCCAGTTTGTTGCGGTAATATGGACTGCCATTCGGACTGACGAGGATCTCTGCCCCCGATTCTTCCTGCGCCTCGGCCACGTCCGGCCACCATGCGTCTTCGCAGATAGGTGAGCCGATCCGCACGCCCGCGATGCTGTAAGGCCCCGAAATCGGCCCCTCATCGAACAGGCGCATTTCATCGAACAGTTCTTTATGCGGCAATTCGTGCTTCAGCACACGCGCGATGATCTCGCCGCCCTCACAGATGAAATACGCATTATACAGCTTGTCCTTGGACGCCCAAGGCGTGCCGATGGCAAGTGCCGGACCATCTGCACATTCGCGGGCAAGTGCCTCTACCTGCCAGACGGCGTGTTCGACGAAGCCTTTTTTCAGCACCAGATCCTGCGTCTGGTAGCCGGTGATGAACATCTCGGGCAGATAGACGATGGCGGCACCGGCTTCTTTGCCTTTTTCCCAGGCGGACCGGGCCTTGGCCGCGTTTCCTTCCAGATCGCCTAGCGTGGGATTCAACTGTGCAAGCGTGATGCGGATGCTGTCGGTCATATGCGGTTCCTCGACTGTGCTGCGCCAGCCATAGCGCAGCCAGCGGCGAGAGTGAACGGCAGGCTTTGCGCTGCGGTTCCGGTTGGGCTAAACGAGGGGGCAAAGAACGGAGTCGGGCATGAAGGCAGCTCTTGCGGCAGTAATCCTGGCGGCGGCAACGCCAGCCATGGCACAGGACAGCACGCAGCAGACAGGCAATGTGGTTACCAAGCCATATGACGATGGCGGGGTCTATACGGGCACATTCCGAAACGGGCTGCAGCATGGGCGCGGGACTTACACGCTGCCGTCCGGCTATGAATATGAAGGCGATTGGGTCGAGGGCGAAATCCTGGGTCAGGGCCGCGCGCGCTTCCCGAACGGTTCCGTCTATGAAGGCACCTTCGCCAAGGGCAAGCCCAACGGCCAGGGCAAGATCACCTATGCCGATGGCGGCACCTATGAAGGCGACTGGGTCGATGGGCAGATCACCGGCGAAGGCGTGGCGAACTACGCCAACGGCGCCAGCTATGAGGGCGGTTTCCAGAATGCCATGCATCACGGCAAGGGCGTGCTGAGCCAGCCGAACGGCTATCGCTATGACGGGGACTGGGTCAGCGGCGTCAAGGAAGGCATTGGCCGGATCACCTATCCCGATGGCGCGGTCTATGAAGGCCAGATGCTGGCAGGACAGCGCGCCGGTCGCGGCAAGCTGACCATGCCGGACGGTCTGGTCTATGACGGCACATGGGAGGCCGGGCAGATGTCTGGCCGTGGTGATCTGACCCAGCAATCGGGCGACCGCTACGAGGGAGAGATGCGCGATGGCAAACGCGAGGGACAGGGTCTTGCCACCTATGCCAATGGTGACACGTATCAGGGCCAGTTTCGCGATGATCGCCGTGACGGGACCGGCACCTTCACCGGCACTGACGGATATGTCTATACCGGCCAGTGGGTCGCGGGGCAGATGCAGGGTGAGGGCAAGATCACCTATCCCGATGGCTCGGTTTATGAAGGGCAGATGGCCGCCGACCAGCCCGACGGGCGCGGGCGCATCACCTATCCCGACGGGGCGACCTATGAAGGCGATTGGGCGGCAGGCGTGATCCACGGTCAGGGACGCGCCGCCTATGCCAACGGGATGATCTACGAAGGCTCTTTCCGTGAAGCCCGGATCGACGGTCAGGGTCGGATGACATATCCCGACGGCTACGTCTACAATGGCGAGTGGAAGGACGGCGAACGCGATGGACGCGGGCAGGCCACTTATCCCGACGGCACCGTTTACACTGGTGAGTTCGCCGAAGGTCTGCGCGAAGGGCAAGGCAAGCTGACCACGCCCGACGGTTTCATCTATGAAGGCGGCTGGCAGGATGGTGAAATCGACGGTGAAGGCATCGCAACCTATGCAACCGGCGACACCTATACCGGCCATTTCGCGGCAGGCAAACGGCAGGGTCAGGGCGTGATGCGCTATGCGACCGGGCAGGTCGCCTCGGGCGAATGGGACCAGAACAGGCTCAGCCGTCCCGGCCCCGTCGCAACCGAAGGCCCCGCCCCCGATACGCGGAACGCGGCGAATGGCGCGTCAGAAGGCGCCCCCATGCCCGATCAGGAAAATCCGACACCCGACCTGCCCTCGGAATCAGATGCAGGCAGTGCGACGGCGGCAGAAAGCAACGGAAACGCAGCGCAAGAAGCCACTGAACCCGTGACCGCCGATATTCCTGCGGCCATACCTGTCGATGTAACCGAAGGGTCAAACCAATGATCGTGATCGCCTGCGCCATCATCGGTTTCGCACTCGGCTGGATGCGCGCCGGCCGTGTTGGGGGCAACAGCAAGGACAAGGCACAATGGGCGCTTGCACATATGTTTGCCTTCGTCCTGCTGGGATTGTTCGCGACACTCATCATCGACCGAATGACCTGATGTTTCGCCCCTTCCTCGACAGCCTGCGCCGCCATGGGGTGCCGGTCAGCCTGCGGGAATATCTTGATCTTCTCGGCGGGCTGTCGCAGGGCGTTACGGGCAGTAACCCCGACGATTTCTATCACTTCGCACGGATTTCGCTGGTCAAGGACGAACGCCACATCGACCGTTTCGACCGCGCCTTTGCCGAGGCGTTCTCGGGCGTTGAACAAATTCCCGTGGAAGCCCTGCTGGAGCAGGTCGATATTCCGCGCGAATGGCTTGAGAAAATGGCCGAGAAGCTGCTGACCGATGCCGAAAAGGCCGAGATCGAAGGATCGGGCAGCTTCGAGGCGCTCATGGAAAAGCTGCGCGAGCGTTTGGCCGAGCAACAGGGGCGCCATCAGGGCGGAAACAAGTGGATCGGAACGGCCGGAACCTCGGCCTTCGGCGCTTATGGCTACAACCCCGAAGGCGTCCGCATCGGCCAGCATGAATCGCGCCACAGAAGGGCCGCCAAAGTCTGGGACAAGCGCGAATTCAGGGATTTCGATGACAGCGTGGAACTCGGCACTCGCAATATCAAGGTGGCGCTGAAACGGCTGCGGCAATGGGCGCGGCACGGCGCCGCGGAAGAGCTTGACCTGCCAGCCACGATCCGCGCCACCGCCGATCACGGCTATATCGACGTCAAAACCCGGCCCGAGCGACGCAATGCGGTAAAGGTGCTGCTGTTTCTGGATGTCGGCGGCTCGATGGACGATCATATCCGCGTCGTGGACGAGTTGTTCAGCGCCGCGCGCGCCGAGTTCAAGCATATGGAACATTTTTTCTTCCATAACTGCCTGTACGAAGCCGTCTGGAAGGATTCTCGCCGCCGCTGGACCGAAACGACGCCGACATGGGACATCCTGCACCGCTATGGCCGAGACTATAAATGCATCTTCGTCGGCGACGCCTCGATGTCGCCTTATGAAATCGCCGTGCCCGGTGGTGCCAACGAACATTGGAATGAAGAGCCGGGAGCGCTTTGGCTGCAACGCGCGGCTGAGACATGGCCCGATCATGTCTGGCTGAACCCGGTTCCGCAACGGCAATGGCGCTATACCCAGTCCATCGGCATGATCGAAGAGGTTTTTGAAAAACGCATGATGCCCCTGACGCTGGAGGGGCTGACCCAAGCAATGCGCATCCTCGGCTGAACCTGCTCTCATCGAGAGCTCGCATAGGTATTTGAACACCGAAGAGTTGCATTCTTCGGTGCATAAATACCTTCTTTACGTCTCAACGCGCACTTGATCGTCAGCAGGTGCCACGCCAGATTTAACCTATGCTGAAGTTTCTGCCCATCCTGCTGATCGTCGCCTATTCGCTGGGGATGTGGTTCTTTTCGGTGTGGCGCCTGAAACGTGAGATGGCAGAGAATTCGACGCCGTTGGATGACGACAGGCTGAACCCTCTGCTGGATCGGCTTGGCCGGGCCATGGAATTGCCGCGGATCAAGGCACAGGTCTATGAGGTTGCGATGGTCAACGGCCTTGCCGCGCCTGATGGCCGGATTTTCATCACACGCGGCTTCATGGACCGCATGGAAAAGGGCGATGTCTCCCCCGAAGAAATCGCTGGCGTCGTCGCGCATGAGCTTGGCCATGTCGCACATGGCCACTCGAAACGCAGGCTGATCGATTTTGCCGGGCAGAATGTATTGCGCAGCGTCCTGCTGATGACCATTGGCAGGTTCCTGCCTTTTGTCGGGCCCTGGCTGATAAACTTGCTGGTAATGACGCTGGCGGCACGCCTGTCGCAATCAGATGAGTTCGAGGCCGACCGGTTCGCCACCGCCTTGCTAATCAAATCCGGTATCGGTCCTGAAGCGCAGATCTCCCTGTTCGAGAAACTGAACGCACTGACGGGACGGCGGAGCGTTTCGGCACCCGCATGGTTGTTGTCGCATCCGGCGACACCAAAGCGGATAGAGGCGATCCGGAACAACATTGCCCGCTGGGATCAGCGCTAGGCGATCAGGCCGCCATCGCTGTCAGTGCCACTTTCGAGCACGAGACTGGCAAAATCCGTGAGGACCACCCCGCGCTTTCCCTCGATTTCAATCAGGCCGTCTCGCTTGAGCGCGGTAAGCTGACGGCTGACGGTTTCGATGGTCAGACCAAGGTAGTCAGCAATCGCCTCTCTGGTCAGCGGCAGGCTGAGTTGAATGCGGCCACGCGCCTGCTGATTTGCCAGTGCAGCCTTTCGCCGCGCCAGTATCGCAAGAAAGGACGCGATCTTTTCGCGAGCGGATTTCCGGCCCAGCACCAGCAGCCATTCGCGTGCGGCATCCAGTTCATCCAGAGTCATTTCCAGCAGACGCGACGGAATACGTGGATTGTCACGCATCATCTGCTCAAAAGGCTGCCTGCGGAAGCAGCAAAGCTGCAGGTCGCTGATTGCTGTCACCGTAAAAGTAGCAATTCTGCGACCGGGCCGGCCCAGGAAATCACTGGGCATCAGCAGGCCCACCATCTGGGTGCGCCCATCTTCCAGCGTCTGGGTCAGTGTCGCCACACCTTCAATAATCGAGGCCACAAAATCCATATCGTCGCCCGACCAGACGATTACCTGACCCGCCCTGAAGTCACGGTAATATTTCGTTTTTTCAAGCTTTTCCAGATCTTCGGCATCACAATGCGCGCAAACTGCGCGATAGCGGATCGGGCAGTTTTCGCAGCTTTTGTCGAAATGCGCAGCCTCATAATTGGCCGACTGAAACTTGATTTGCATCAATGAAATATCCTGTACGCCCCTTATTTCTATGCAAATGGAACAAAAATCGCAACTTGCTCGGCTGGGACTGTTTGACGCACGGGTGCCGCGTTACACATCCTACCCCCCTGCAACTCAGTTCAGCCCTGCCATTGGCCCGGCGCAGGTCGGGGCCTGGCAGGCTGCCATTCCCGCAGGCAGTGCGATATCGCTGTACATGCATGTCCCCTTCTGCCGCCGTCTGTGCTGGTTTTGCGCCTGCCGCACGCAAGGGACGCAATCAGATGCGCCTGTCCGGGCCTACGCCGAGACCCTTCTGGAAGAGCTGCAACTGCTGAAATCGCGCCTCGCGCCGGGCATAAGGTTGTCGCGCCTGCATTGGGGCGGCGGAACACCAACGCTGATGCCCGCGGACGTGATACGTCGTGTGGCGGGTGCGGTGTTTGCCGCGTTTCCGTTGGCAGAGGGCGCGGAATTCTCTGTCGAGATTGACCCCAACGAGATTGATACAGAGCGCATGGATGCCCTTGTCGCGGCCGGGCTGACACGTGCCAGCATCGGCGTTCAGGATTTCGATCCGGAAATCCAGAAAGCAATCGGACGCGAACAGAGTTTCGAAATCACGGCCGCAACAGTCGATATGCTGCGTGAACGCGGTATCGAAAGCATAAACGCCGATATCCTTTTCGGACTGCCGTTTCAGAACAGGGCCCGAATATCGGAATCCGTACAGCAATTGCTGGCGTTGTCGCCTGATCGGATTGCCCTTTACGGGTACGCCCATGTGCCTTGGATGGCCAAGCGGCAGGTATTGATCCCGGCAGAGAACCTGCCCTCTCCGGAAGCGCGGCTTGGACTGTTCAACACTGCGCGCGACTTGTTTGTCGCCGATGGTTATGCCGAGATAGGAATAGACCACTTTGCGCGACCGACTGATCGTCTGGCCATCGCGCAGAGGGATGGCCTTATGCGGCGAAACTTTCAGGGATATACCGACGATCAGGCAGCGGTGCTGGTGGGATTGGGCGCATCCTCTATATCGCGCTATCCGCAGGGCATCGCGCAAAACGCGCCAGCCACAGGGGCACATGTCAAAGCGATTCGCGAGGGCCGATTATCCGTCACCCGCGGGCACGTGTTCAGCGATGATGATCTGTGGCGCGCCCGGATGATCGAGTCGTTGATGTGCGATTTCAGGATAGATGCTTCGGAAATGCACAAGCGGTTCGGTGTGGATCGCGACATGCTGAAGAAAACCTTCGCACCTGTGAGGGCGCGGTTCGGGGAAATGGTTTCGGTGGCCGCCGATGGCTCTGTCGAGTTACCTCCGCAAGCTCGTCCGCTGACGCGCATGATCGCCCGGATGCTGGACAGCTACCAAATGGCGGCAGCCGGCCATTCACCTGCGGTATAGAGAAGGTGAGATATTGACCGCAAGATGCTGAGTATAAAATATATGCAGCTACCAAAAGCTGCGTGCTTTACTGGCCGATCGGGACAGGCTGCGCATCGCTGCTGTCGGTCTGCATCACCGACGGATCAGCCGACGCTATAGCGACAAACTCTCTCAGGTCTTCATCCTTCGACAGGTCAGCGAACGCATATCGCGCCGTCAGATTCGCCGGCGACATTTCCAGATTCTTGACCACCTGCGCGCCCGGCGCCGCCGGGCCGTAAGTGCGACCGTTCAGTGCGAAATAGACCGCGCCAGAGTTACCGGCCCGCAGGACCGGCGGGGCCTCAAGCTTGGGCATGGCGAAACGCTCGCCAGCATCCATAGTCTTTTCCAGCAACACTGTCCCGTCCGAGGATGTAACGCGCACCCATGCCGGACGCACCGCCAGAATTTCAAGCTCTGGCGCATCGGGGGCGACAGTCCGCACAGCCATCTGATCCTCTGGCAATTGTGGGCCATAATCCATTGCCTGCGCGATATTGCGCGGCGCAGCTGGCGAGGCATCACCCGCTGCAACCTTGCCCGCACTGGTTGCAGGCTCTTCGATGGAGGCGAGCTCTTCTGGTGTCGGCAGTTCAGGATCGATCGAAGCGATCGGACCGTCGCGTGCCGTAAGCACAGGTATTTCAAGGGCTTGCGGGCGATACATGCGATCAATTCCGTCCGGCTGCGGCAGATTGACCGCTAAATCGGTCAATTCATCCGCTTCGGGCTGAGCCGCACCCTCCACCGGGTCCAGAGAGGACGTGACGCCCGGTGCCTGATCCCCCGGCGTCAGGTTAACCTTCTGAAGTTCCTGCAGAACCGACCAACCACCGTAGCCCAGGCCAGCAACCAGAGCCACCAATACAACGACCGAACCAACGGCGCGAGGCTGCACCGATGACCAGAACGGTTCCGGCTGCGGGATGAAAAGGGCTTTCGGGTTGGCAAGGGCCTCTGCCGGGTCAGAAGGGCGCCGCTGCGGCTTCGGGCCGGACGCGATGGGCGACATGCCGTGCGGGGGCTCAAATCCCGATTCGTCGCAGAAACGGGCAAAGACGATATCGGGGTCCATCTTCAGATAGCGCGCATAAGAACGCACATAGCCGGAAATGAAGCTGGGGGCATCAAATGCGGAAATATCACAATTCTCAATGGCAGAAATATAGCCGGCGCGGATGCGCAATTCCCGCTGAACGTCCAGCAGGGACTTGCCCATCGTCGCCCGCTCACCCCGCATCAGATCGCCAAGGCGAGTCTCAAAATCTTCGATGCCGTCACCACCCGATGCAGCACCGTCATGCTGTGGCGAAGCTTTTGCCTGCAGCCTGATCATCACGCCTGTCCTACATTTCCTGCCTGCTGCACGCCGCGAATCGCAGCAATGCATAGTTTAGTTAAGGCAAGGTTATCACAGAGGCGAGAGGCGATCACCCCGCTTAGCTGCTTAAGCGACCGCAACCGAACGATTAAGCTCACATTGTGACCAAAGCGCGTCCATTGCGCGCACAAGACCCTCTATCTGCTCTGGGCTATGGACCGGAGAGGGTGTAAAACGCAGGCGCTCTGTTCCGCGCGGCACGGTTGGAAAGTTGATCGGCTGCACATACACCCCGAAATCACGCAGCAGCATATCGGACAGTGCCTTGCAGTGCACCGGGTGCCCGACATGAACCGGCACAATATGCGAGCCGTGATCAATGATGGGCATTCCCAACCCTTTCAGCCGCATTTTCAGAATGCGCGCGTGAAGCTGCTGCTTATCGCGCAGCTCCTGCCCTTCGGCTGTTTTCAGGAATGCGATTGATGCAGCCGCGCCTGCTGCGACAGCCGGCGGCAGCGACGTCGTGAAGATAAAGCCCGGCGCATAGGAACGGATCGCATCGACCATCTTGGCGCTTGCCGCGATATAGCCCCCGAACACGCCGAAGGCCTTGCCAAGCGTACCGTTGAAAATATCGACGCGCTGTGTCAGCCCGTCGCGTTCCGCAACGCCGCCGCCGCGCGGACCATACATGCCAACCGCATGAACCTCATCAAGATAGGTCAGCGCGTTGAATTCGTCGGCGAGGTCGCAGATCTCTGCTATCGGGCCGAAATCGCCATCCATCGAATAGATCGATTCGAAAGCAATAAGCTTCGGCGCCTGCGGATCGTCAGCCTCCAGCAGCTCGCGCAGATGAGCAAGGTCGTTGTGACGGAAGATGCGCTTGGCACCGTCAAAGCGCTTGATGCCTTCGATCATCGAGGCATGGTTGAGCTCGTCCGAATAGATAATCAGGCCAGGGAACAGCTTGCGCAGCGTCGAAAGCGTCGCGTCATTGGCGATATAGGCGCTGCTGAACACAAGCGCCGCTTCCTTCAGGTGCAGATCGGCAAGCTCTGCCTCAAGGCGCTTGTGATAGACCGTCGTGCCCGAAATATTACGCGTCCCGCCAGAGCCTGCACCGGTCGCGTCAAGTGCTTCGTGCATCGCCGTCAGAACGACCGGGTGCTGACCCATGCCCAGATAATCATTGCCGCACCAGACGGTGATATCCTGCTCTGACCCATCCGGGCGCGTCCAGACTGCGTTCGGAAAAGACCCATTGCGGCGTTCGATATCAATGAACGTGCGGTAGCGGCCTTCTTCGTGCAGCTTTTCTATCGCCTGATCGAGTGCGGCGTCATATTCCATCGCGGGGCCCCTTGCCTTGCTTGCTGGGTGCGATCATGTCAGATCATCCTTCGGCGACATTGATAAGGGTCAAACGCCCCAAGATACAGGGCAAACTTCCCATTTTGTCGCGAGGTTTCCACGGGTTAATCCCAATAAAAACAGTCAGGAACGTCATGGCCGACCATAAAATTGACGATATTCTCAACCGCCTGGACAGCGATCTGCCGCAGGCCCTGGATCGGCTTCTGGCCTTTTTGCGGATACCTTCGATTTCGACCGATCCAGCCCATGACAGCGATGTTTCAGACGCGGCAAACTGGCTTGCTGATGAGCTTCGTTCCCTGGGCTTTACTGCGGAGGTTCGCGAAACAACCGGTCATCCGATGGTCGTCGCCTCGACCCCGCAAGGCACTGAAAGATCGTTGCTTTTCTATGGCCACTACGATGTGCAGCCGGTCGATCCGCTGAACCTTTGGGACGACCCGCCCTTCGAACCGGCGATACAGGATACGCCCGAAGGTCGCGTCATCCGTGGTCGTGGCGCATCAGACGACAAGGGGCAGCTCATGACCTTTGTCGAGGCGTGTCGGGCATGGAAAGCCGTGCATGGCGAATTGCCCTCTGGTCTGACGCTGCTGTTCGAGGGCGAAGAGGAATCCGGATCTCCGTCGCTGATCCCGTTCCTTGAGGCGAACCGTGACGAGTTGTCGCAGTCGCTGGCACTGATCTGCGACACCGGACTGGCGGCTGACGGTCGCCCTGCCATTTCCAGCCAGTTGCGCGGCTTGGTGGGCGAAGAAATTATCGTTCAGGCCGCCAATCAGGACCTGCATTCCGGCAGCTTCGGCGGGCTGGCGGCTAACCCGATCCAGATCCTGTGCAATGCACTGGCGGCTTTAAAAGATGAAAACGGACGCGTCACCCTGCCCGGGTTCTACGACGGTGTTGAGGAGCTTTCCGATCAGTTGCGCAGCGACTGGGAAGCGCTGAACTTCGATGCCGGGGAATTTTTGTCACGCGTCGGCCTGAAAAATCCCATTGGTGAAAAAGGTCGTTCGCCGCTGGAGATGCTCTGGAACCAACCCACAGCAGAGATCAACGGCATCACCGGCGGCTATACCGGCGACGGTTTCAAGACGGTCCTGCCGGCGGAGGCACGCGCCAAGGTCAGCTTCCGGCTGACCGGCACGCAAGACCCCGAAAAGATCCGCGCTGCATTCCGCGAACATATTCAACGCTTTATCCCCGATGATTGCAGCGTAAGGTTCCATGAACATGGCGGCTCCCCTGCGGCGGTGATGGACACGTCGGACCCTGCCTTCGATGTGGCAAAGCAAGCGCTCAGCGAAGAATGGGGGCAAGAGGCCGTGTTTATCGGAATGGGCGGCTCTATCCCGATTGCGGGGGATTTCAAGCAGATCCTTGGCATGGATACCATGCTGATCGGTTTCGCAAAGGAATCCGACCGCATTCATTCGCCCAACGAAAAATACGATGTCGAAAGCTTTGTGAAAGGCGCCCGAAGCTGGGCGCGCATCATTGCCGCGCTGAGATAGCGGACAAGGGGCGCTGCTGCGCCCCTGCGCTTAGCGGCAGTAGGATTGCTTGCTTGTCCACGCGGCGATCTGCGCGCGTTTAGAGCTGTTGCGCAGCGGCATCCAGTCGCGCGCGACACCACGCCAGCCGCCACCCGAACGCGCGATGGCATTGTCCCGCGCCACCTGTTTGGCGGCAATGCGAACTGCGCAAGCCATGTTTTCGGCCCCCTTCGTCAGCGAACCGCTGCACCCATAGTTACGCGCGGTCGCAGGGGAAATCTGCATGAGCCCAAGATAGCGCCCGCCTGCCCCGCTCGCTTGCGGATTATGGCTGCTTTCATGCCGCGCCACCGCTGAAAGCAGACCCGCCCAGAACGCCCGCCGGTTTGCGTGGCTCTGCTTGGCATAGGCGGGACAGAACTCCATCACGTCGGAGGGCACGCGTGACATCAGCACCGCGCCTTCGGTATCCAGTGCAGCCAATGTTGCGCGAGTCCATTCCTCGCTGTTCTGACGTCCCTCCCAGTGCATCTCTGGCAAAGGCGCCGTTCCAGGCAGGGCAGCGATGGCGCGCCGTGCCAGCCCCGGTTCGTTGGCGGCCAGCGTCGGTGCCTCTACCGCTGCCGTACCAATGCTGGCGCTGTCACAGCCCGCCAAGGAAAAGCCCAGTGCCGCAACAACGGCCAATTTATGGAAAATGCGCATCTGTCCCATCCAGCAAATATTGCCTTTGCTATGCCGCTAGCCGATAGGCGGGCATAAGAAAACTGTGTTTTGGTAAACTGTGCGGGAGCGTCATGTTATTTATCATCCTTCGGGCGATTTCCGCCGCAGCCGTCTGGTACTGGCGTTTCAATACGGCCCGCGATGCGGCGCGCGAAATCGGCAATACTGCCGGCGATCTGGTCAACGCCCCGCGCCGTCTTGGTTTTCGCCGTCGTGCGAATGCCCATCCGGTTGAAGGCGTCGACGAGCCTGATCTGGCTATTGCCGCGATCTCAGTCGCCTTTCTTGATCTCAGCGGGATGCCGTCACGCGATGACCAGAAGCGCTTGCGACAACCCTGAGCACACAACTCGGCTTCAAGCACGACGATATTGACGAAATGATGGTTCTTGCCCGCAGGCCCCGCCCGGCTTAGAAACCGGGCGAATAGACAGGACATTGCCATGCTCGACCATCTCGAATTCACCCCGCCCGAACCGAAACGCATCGCCGGTGCCACCTCTGACTGGGAACTGGTGATCGGGCTGGAGGTTCATGCGCAGGTTTCTTCCAATGCAAAGCTGTTTTCCGGCGCATCAACGACCTTCGGGGCAGAGCCGAACAGCAATGTCGCCTTCGTCGACGCGGCCATGCCGGGAATGCTGCCGGTCATAAACGAATTCTGTGTCGAACAGGCCGTTCGCACCGGGCTTGGCCTGAAGGCAGATATTAACCTGTTCAGCGCCTTTGATCGCAAGAACTATTTCTATCCCGACCTGCCGCAAGGCTATCAGATCAGCCAGCTGTACCATCCCATCGTGGGGGAAGGCGAAATCATCGTCGACATGGGTCCGGGCGTGGGCCGTCGCGTGCGGATTGAACGAATCCACCTGGAGCAGGATGCCGGCAAGTCGATCCACGACATGGACCCGAACATGTCTTTCGTCGATTTCAACCGCACCGGCGTCGCCCTGATGGAAATCGTCAGCCGCCCCGATATTCGCGGACCTGAAGAAGCGGCGGCCTATGTCTCGAAGCTGCGCCAGATCATGCGCTATCTGGGCACCTGCGACGGCAATATGCAGAACGGTAACCTGCGGGCTGACGTGAACGTGTCTGTCTGTAAGCCCGGCGATTATGAACGCTATCAGGAAACGCAGGATTTCAGCCATCTGGGCACGCGCTGCGAAATCAAGAACATGAACTCTCTGCGCTTCATTCAGGCCGCCATCGAATATGAAGCCCGCCGTCAGATCGCCATCATTGAGGATGGCGGCAAGATCGTGCAGGAAACCCGGCTTTACGATCCGGACAAGGGCGAGACGCGGTCCATGCGCTCCAAGGAAGAGGCGCATGATTACCGCTATTTCCCCGACCCCGACCTGCTGCCGCTGGAGATAGAGCAGGCCTGGGTCGATCAGATCGGCGCCGCGATGCCCGAACTGCCCGATGCGAAAAAGGCCCGTTTCGTCAAGGATATGGGCCTGTCGGAATATGACGCGGGCGTTCTGACTGCCGAGGTCGAGAATGCCGATTACTTCGAATCTGTGGCCAGCGGCCGGGACGGCAAGATTTCGGCCAACTGGGTCATCAACGAATTGTTCGGGCGGCTGAACAAGGAAGGGCTGGGGATTGAGACCTCGCCCATATCGGCGGCGCAGCTTGGCGGGATCATCGACCTGATCGCCAAGGGTGATATTTCGGGCAAGATCGCCAAGGATCTGTTCGAGATCGTCTGGACCGAGGGCGGCGAGCCGGCGGAAATCGTCGAAGCACGCGGCATGAAGCAGGTCACCGATCTTGGCGCGATCGAAGCGGCGGTGGATCAGATCATCGCCGACAACCCCGCGCAGGTCGAAAAAGCCAAGCAGAACCCGAAACTCGCAGGTTGGTTCGTCGGCCAGGTGCTGAAGGCGACAGGCGGCAAGGCCAACCCGGCTGCGGTCAACGAAATCGTGGCGAAGAAACTGGGCGGATGATGCCTGTCCGCAGGTGGCGGCTGGCGACGCGTCACTGCTGAGCTTTTGTGGTCATGAAGGTCGGCATGATCCATTCAGAGAAGACCAGCTCTCGCCTGCGTTGTTTACCGCAAAGCCTGTCTGACGAGACAGGCAAAAATTCGCTCGCGCGGGCTGGCATGGCCGGGCGGCGCGGCTTATCCTGCCGCCAAACGCCAGAAGGAACAATTCCGTGTCCAGCTACGAATACATGACGATCCCCGCCCCCATGCGGAGCGAAAAGACCAAGGGCGCGAAAACGCCAAGCGACCGCTACGCCGCAACTCTGACTGAAGCTATCAACAAAATGGCGGCGGATGGCTGGGAATATCTGCGCGCGGAAACGCTTCCATCCGAAGAGCGCAGCGGGCTGACCGGACGGACCACCCTGTTCCACAACCTGCTGATCTTTCGTCGTCCCGCTGCAACGGTTGCCCAGCGGAAAGAACCTGCCGCCCCGCGACCTGTCGCTCGTCCAGAGGAAAAACCGGCGGCACCTGCTGCGCATGATGCCGGCACGCCGCTGCCGACCGCCGCCCCGTCAAACAACCCGCAGGCCGAAGATACAGCGTCACCCGTCTTTTCAGAAAAAATGCGCGTGGCAGAAAAATCCAAGGCAGAATGATCCACTGCCAATCGCAGCTTTCACCTCTGCTCAGTGCGGATTGGCGCCGGAAAACAGGTTGATCACAATCACCCCGGCGGCAATCAGACCAATGCCAAGCAGTGCCGCCGCATCAAGTCTCTGATTCAGAAACAACCAGCCGATCAGCGAAATCAGCGCGATTCCCGCTCCGGACCAGATTGCATACATGACGCCCACCGGCATGGACTGCACCACGACTGACAACGCGTAAAAGGACAAGCCATAGCAGGCCACCATGACAGCGGTCGGCAAAATACGGGTGAACTGGGCCGATTGCTGCAAAGCCGTGGTGCCCACGACCTCCAGCCCGACAGCGCCCAACAGCCACGCCCAGACCGGCATCAGGCAAGTTTCCCCTCAAGAGAGTTCGGCGCGGAACGGGTGATTTCGACCTCGACCAGCTCGCCGATCATGGCGTCAGGCGCTTCGACAAAGACAGAGTGCAGGTAGTCCGACTTGCCGATCATCTGCCCCGCCTCGCGGCCCTTCTTTTCGAACAACACACCAAGCCTGCGGCCAATCATCGATTCCTGCACGGCCTTTTGCTGGCGGCTCAGAAGGGCCTGCAATTCCTGCAGGCGGGCATCGGCCACATCACCCGGAACTTCCGCACGACCGGCGGCCGGCGTACCGGGGCGTGACGAGTATTTAAAGCTGTAAGCCATGCCATAGCCGACATCTTCAATCAGTTTCAGCGTGTCAGCGTGATCCTGATCGGTCTCACCCGGAAAACCCGCAATGAAGTCCGACGTCAACACGATGTCGGGACGCGCGGCGCGGATACGGTCGATCAGCCGCAGATATTGTTCGGCGGTATGCTTGCGGTTCATCGCCTTCAGCACCCGATCGCTGCCCGACTGCACCGGCAGATGCAGATAGGGCATCAACTTCGGCTCATCCCCATGCGCCTCGATCAGGTCATCGGTCATGTCATTGGGGTGGCTGGTCGTGTAGCGAATGCGGTCCAGCCCGTCGATTTCCGCCACTGCCCGGATCAGCCGCCCGAATTGCCATTCCCGACCATCGGCCCCTGCCCCGTGCCAGCCATTGACGTTCTGCCCCAGCAGCGTGATTTCGCGCACACCGCGTTCCACCAGATCGCGGGCTTCGGCCATGATCCGTTCCACGGGGCGAGAGACCTCGGCCCCGCGTGTATAGGGAACGACGCAGAAGGCACAGAACTTGTCGCAGCCTTCCTGCACGGTCAGGAAGGCCGTCGGCGCACGCCGTGTGGCACGCGCCTTCGGCAGATGGTCGAACTTGTCTTCTTCCGGGAACTCGGTCAGCACGCGCGGGCCTTCGCCACGCGCCATCGCAGGCAGCTTGTGATAGCTTTGCGGCCCGACAACCAGATCGACCAGAGGCATGCGGTTCACGATCTCTTCGCCCTCGGCCTGCGCCACGCAGCCCGCCACGGCGATTTTCAGGTCCGGCTTTTCGGCCTTGAACGGCTTCAGTCGTCCCAGATCGGAATACAGCTTCTCTGCCGCCTTTTCCCGGATATGACAGGTGTTCAGCAGAACCATATCGGCCTCTGCCTGATCCTCGGTCAGGACATAGCCATCCGCGCCCATCGCCTCTGCCATGCGCGAGCTGTCATAGACATTCATCTGACAGCCATAGGTCTTGATGAAAAGCTTCTTCGGTTCAGCCATGATCGGATTCCTTTGCGCGCCTAATATCCGAAAGGCGCAGCGAAGCAAAGCCGCGCCTACAGATAACCCTGCGAGACCAGAACCCAGATAATCACGATCCCCAGAACCAGAAGGCCAAAGACGACCGAAGCTGCAAAATTTGTCGCCTTTTCCTGCATCCGCGTCACGCGTCCGAACGGTTTCAGATATGCGACCAGATCTGCATGGGCCTGCGCGGCACCACGGAAATCGGTCTGACGGGCGATCTTGGGGGCGTTGGTGATCGTCTCAGCATCGCGCAGGATCACGGCCTGCTTATACAGGTTGCGCGGCAATGCGCCGCCGCGACGACGCAGCATCGTGTCCAGGTCAATCGCCTCGCCCCGGCGGGCACCGCCAAGGCGCGTTGCCATCAGCACGGCGACCTCTTCGGCCCAGCTTCTTACGTTCAGCGGTGTCATTGCGTCCCTCATTTGCGCCGGGATCATAGACGGGCTGGCGAAGGCATTCCAGCCCGGCTAAGCTGTTGCCATGAAACTGAACACACTCATTTCCGGCGACGATCACGGGATGCCGCCCGTCCTTCTGGTACACGGTCTGTTCGGATCGGCCAGGAATCTTGGCGGCATCGCCAGACGGCTGGACGAGCACCGCAAGGTGATCTCTGTCGATATGCGCAATCATGGCGACTCTCCCCATGATCCCGACCATTCATATCCTGCGCTAGCTGGTGATCTGCGCGATCTGATCGAGGCCCATGGCGGCAAGGCCGATGTGGTCGGCCATTCGATGGGTGGCAAGGCGTCAATGGTGCTGGCCCTGAGCCATCCACAAATGGTTCGCAAGCTTGCGGTGCTGGATATTGCCCCGGTCAGCTACAGTCACACGCAGCAGGAATATGTCGACGCGATGCAGGCCCTTGATCTGGACGGGCTGAAGCTGCGGTCAGAGGCGGACAAGCGGTTGGCGCAATCGGTGGATGAACCCGGCGTGCGCGCCTTCCTTCTGCAAAGCCTCGATCTGAAGGCCGCCCCACCACGCTGGAAGCTTAATCTGCCGGTGCTGTCTGATCAGATGTCATCGCTGGTTGGCTGGCCGGACGGCCTGCCAAAAGGCGCATTCGACGGGCCAGCATTGTTCCTTGCCGGTGCAGATTCCGACTATGCACGGGAGGGAAAGAACGCAGATGCGATCCACGAATATTTCCCGCAGGCAGAGCTGCGCTATATTGCCAATTGCGGGCACTGGCTCCACGCAGAGGAGCCGAAACAGGTTGCTGATGCGATTGCCGATTTCCTTGGCTGAAGCATAGGCGGCATCTGCGCAGAAGGCCCGGATACCCAAACAAAAACCCCGCCATCTCTGGCGGGGTTTTCAGATTTCCTTCGGTCGGATGCCGGACTTACCAGTCCGAACGCTCGACGATGCGGGTCGTGACCGGCAGTTTCATCGCGCCAAGGCGCAGTGCCTCGCGTGCGATGTTGTCGGCGACGCCGTCGATCTCGAACATGATCCGGCCCGGATGGACGCGGGCGGCCCAGTAATCGACCGAACCCTTACCTTTACCCATCCGCACTTCGGTCGGCTTCGAGGAAACCGGCACGTCCGGGAAAACCCGGATCCAGACCCGGCCCTGACGCTTCATGTGACGGGTGATCGCGCGGCGGGCCGCTTCGATCTGGCGGGCGGTGACACGCTCCGGCTCGGTCGCTTTCAGGGCGAACGAACCGAAGTTGATGTCGAAGCCACCTTTGGCTTCGCCGTGAATCCGGCCCTTGTGCTGTTTGCGGAACTTCGTCCGTTTCGGTTGCAGCATTGTTTCCTACTCCTTACCGGCTGTCGCGGTCGCGACGTGGGCCACGCGGGGCCGGACCGTCCTGAGCTTCGGCAGCCTTGCGGTCACGGGCCTGCGGATCATGTTCCATGATCTCGCCTTTGAAGATCCAGACCTTGATGCCGATGATCCCGTAAGGGGTCATGGCCTCTGCCAGTGCATAGTCGATATCCGCACGCAGCGTGTGCAGCGGAACGCGACCTTCACGATACCACTCGGTCCGTGCGATCTCGGCACCGCCCAGACGGCCGGCGACGTTAACGCGGATCCCAAGCGCACCCATACGCATCGAGTTCTGAACAGCGCGCTTCATGGCGCGGCGGAACGAAACCCGGCGCTCCAACTGCTGCGCAATCGATTCAGCGACCAGTTGGGCGTCCAGTTCCGGCTTGCGAACCTCAACGATGTTCAGGTGCAGTTCGCTGTCGGTAAATTGCGACAGCTTCTTGCGCAGAACCTCGATATCGGCGCCCTTCTTGCCGATGATGACGCCCGGACGTGCAGCATGAATGGTCACGCGGCATTTTTTGTGCGGACGCTCGATGATGACGCGGCTGATGCCGGCCTGCTTGGCTTCTTTCTTGACGAATTCCCGGATTTTCAGGTCTTCGAGCAGCAGATCGCCGTACTCTTTGTCGTCGGCGTACCAACGGCTGTCCCAGGTGCGATTGACCTGGAGGCGCATCCCGACGGGGTTAACCTTCTGACCCATTACGCTTGCTCCTCTGCGGTTTCTGCCTTGGCGGTCTTGCGCGAAGCCTTCTTGGCTTCGGCAGCAGCCGCGGCAGCGGCCGGATCGACCTCACGCAGCTTGATGGTGATTTCCGAGAACGGCTTCATGATGCGGCCATAACGACCACGGGCGCGCGGACGACCGCGCTTCATGACAAGGTTCTTACCAACCCATGCTTCGGCAACGATCAGGTTGTCGACGTCCAGATTATGGTTGTTCTCGGCATTCGCGATGGCCGATTGCAGGCACTTCTTCACGTCGCCAGCGATACGGCGCTTCGAGAAGGTCAGATCGGACAGAGCCGTTTCGACCTTCTTGCCGCGGATCAGACCGGCGACGAGATTCAGTTTCTGCGGCGAGGTGCGAAGCATCTTGGTCTTCGCCATCGCTTCGTTATCCGCCACGCGGCGCGGATTCTTTTCCTTACCCATGACGATTACTTCCTTTTCGCTTTCTTGTCGGCTGCGTGACCGTAATAGGTCCGCGTCGGTGAATACTCACCGAACTTCTGGCCGATCATATCCTCGGAAACATTGACCGGGATGTGCTTTTGACCGTTATAGACGCCGAAAGTCAGACCAACGAATTGCGGCAGGATTGTCGAGCGGCGCGACCAGATCTTGATCACGTCGGACTTGCCGGATTCGCGGGCTTTTTCCGCCTTCTTCAGAACATAGGCGTCGACGAACGGGCCTTTCCAAACAGAACGTGCCATGGATTAACGTCCCTTCTTCGCGTGACGCGACCGCAGGATATACTTGTCGGTCGATTTGTTCGTGCGGGTCTTTTTACCCTTGGTGTCCTTACCCCAGGGCGTAACCGGCGTACGGCCACCCGAAGTGCGGCCCTCACCACCACCATGCGGGTGGTCGATCGGGTTCATAGCGACACCGCGAACGCTCGGGCGGATGCCCTTGTGGCGGTTGCGGCCGGCTTTACCGAAGTTCTGGTTCGAATGATCGGCATTCGAAACAGCACCGATGGTGGCCAGACATTCCTGACGGACCATGCGCAGCTCGCCCGAGGAAAGGCGGATCTGGGCGTAGCCACCGTCACGGCCAACAAACTGAGCGTAGGTTCCGGCGGAACGTGCAATCTGACCGCCTTTGCCGGGCTTCAGCTCGACATTGTGGACGATCGTGCCGATCGGCATGCCTGAGAAAGGCATGGTGTTGCCCGGCTTTACGTCGACCTTGGCGCCAGCGATCACCTTATCGCCAACAGCCAGACGCTGAGGTGCAAGGATATAGGCCTGCTCGCCATCTTCATATTTGATCAGCGCGATGAAAGCGGTGCGGTTGGGATCGTATTCGATCCGCTCGACCGTTGCCGATACATCGAACTTGTTGCGCTTGAAATCGACGATGCGATACAGGCGCTTTGCCCCGCCGCCTTTGCGGCGCATGGTGATCCGTCCGGTATTGTTCCGGCCGCCCTTCTTGGTCAGACCCTCGGTAAGGGTTTTGACCGGACGACCTTTCCAAAGCTCCGAACGGTCGATCAGAACCAGCCCACGCTGGCCAGGCGTCGTCGGTTTATACGACTTGAGTGCCATCTTTCTGTCTTCCGTTGCTTTGTTTCGTCAAATAGTTATGCGGCCCCCGCGAACGGGAACCGCGATCTTCTGGTTACGATCAGAGTCCGGTGGACACGTCGATCGAATTGCCTTCTTCCAGCGTGACATAGGCTTTCTTCACGTCGGAACGGACGCCGGGGCGGCCGCGGAAACGCTTGTGTTTGCCTTTGGTCACGGTGGTGTTCACCGCTTTCACCTTGACGTCGAACAGGTTTTCCACAGCTTCCTTGATCTGCGGTTTGTTCGCGTCAATCGCCACT
The DNA here is from genome assembly GCF_027913035.1 of Paracoccus albus. Taxonomy (NCBI): domain Bacteria; kingdom Pseudomonadati; phylum Pseudomonadota; class Alphaproteobacteria; order Rhodobacterales; family Paracoccaceae; genus Paracoccus; species Paracoccus albus. The sequence goes on along the minus strand of NZ_CP115775.1, from coordinate 1,147,306 downwards.
TCGAAAACGAACGCATTGACTTCACCAGCCAGCGTTGCCTTTTCAGTGATGACCGGCTTGCGGATCACGTCGTAATGTTCAGCTTTCGCGCTCATTTCAGGCGAGCCTCCAGTGCTTCGACACCAGCACGCGTGATCACCAGCGTGTCACGCTTGAGGATGTCATAGACGTTTGCGCCCATCGACGGCAGCACATCGACGCCATCGAGATTGCGCGCGGCGCGGGCAAAGCCCTCGTTCACGTCGGCACCGTCGATGACCAGAACGCGCTTCCAGCCGTTTTCCTTGACCGCTTTTGCAACGGCCGAGGTCTTGGTGTCGGCAATGTTCAGATCCTCGATCACCACCAGTTCACCTGCGGTTGCCTTGGCCGACAGCGCATGCTTGAGGCCAAGCGCGCGGACCTTTTTCGGCAGATCGAAGGCGTGCGAACGCGGGGTCGGACCCTTGTAGACACCACCCTTGCGGAAGATCGGCGCCTTGCGGGAACCGTGACGAGCGCCGCCGGTGCCTTTCTGGCGATAGATCTTCTTGGTCGAGTAGCTGACTTCCGACTTACCCAGAACCGAGTGCGTCCCGGCCTGTGCCTTGGCACGCTGCCAGCGGACGACGCGCTGCAGGATGTCGCCGCGCGGCTCCAGCCCGAAGACCTCGTCGGCCAGCTCGATGGACCCGGCCTTACCGGAGTCCAGCTTGATCACATCGAGTTTCATTCCTTGTCTCCTTCGCCTTCCGGTGCAGCACCGTCTTCGGCGGCCTTGTCAGCCTCGATCGACGCTTCAGCTTCGGCGAGCGCTGCAGCTTCCTGCTCGGCAGCCAGACGTGCGGCTTCCTCGCGGGCAGCTTCTTCCTCGGCAGCAGCAGCTGCTGCGGCTTCTTCGGCAACGCGCTGCGCTTCTTTCAGCTTCGAACGCGTCGCAGCCGGGGTGATCAGGTTCTCAGGCGCCTCTTTCTTGACGGCATCCTTGATGACAACCCAGCCACCTTTGGAACCCGGAACAGAGCCCTTGACCATGATCAGGCCGCGGTCGCTGTCGGTCTTGATGACCTGCAGGTTCTGCGTGGTGACGCGAACGGCACCAAGATGACCGGCCATTTTCTTGCCCTTGAACACCTTGCCCGGATCCTGACACTGACCGGTCGAACCGTGCGAGCGGTGGCTGATCGACACACCATGAGAGGCACGCAGACCGCCGAAGTTGTGACGCTTCATCGCACCGGCAAAACCTTTACCGATGGACGTGCCCGCAACATCGACGAACTGGCCGGCGAAATAGTGATCGGCCACGATCTCTTCACCAACTTCGACCAGATTGTCTTCGCTGACGCGGAACTCGGCGATCTTGCGCTTCGGCGCGACACCGGCTTTCGCGAAATGGCCGCGAACCGGCGCGGAGACGCGCTTGGCTTTCGCATCGCCCGCGCCCAGCTGGACGGCCACATAGCCATCACGGTCGGCAGTGCGCTGCGAGATCACCTGAAGGTTGTCGAGATGGAGGACGGTCACCGGAACCTGGCGGCCATCTTCCAGAAACAGCCGGGTCATGCCCAGCTTCTTGGCGATAACACCCGTACGCATGTTGCCCCCTTACACTTTGATCTCGACATCCACGCCAGCGGCGAGGTCGAGCTTCATCAGCGCGTCGACGGTCTGCGGCGTCGGATCGACGATGTCCAGCAGACGCTTATGCGTGCGGATTTCCCACTGGTCGCGCGATTTCTTGTCGATATGCGGACCGCGCAGGACGGTGAATTTCTCGATCTTGTTCGGCAGCGGGATCGGCCCGCGAACCGTGGCACCCGTGCGCTTGGCGGTGTTCACGATTTCCTGGGTGCTGGCATCCAGCACGCGGTAATCGAACGCCTTCAGCCGAATGCGGATATTCTGACTTTGCATCGTCATCCCTCGGAGCTTTGAGGGTTCCAGTCGAGAGGCTGACGACACACCACGCGGCGCCAGCATCGGACCTCATATAAAAACTGCGAAGCCGCCCTATAGGGGGCGGCCCCGTCAGATGCAAGCGAATCCTTTGATTCAAGCGGATTCGGTCGCGATGGGCGCGTATAGCGTCATGTGGGTGTGAGGGTCAAGGGTAGCGTTGCAGAGAATCCGATTGCATTGAACGCCGGGATTATTTCTACTCGGCCGACAGTCATCGCTACAGATTCTATGCTCGATATTTCAACCGAAGCAGCACCCACCCTGTATGTTTTCCTAGACGAGGGCGGAAATTTTGATTTTTCGCCGAGTGGGTCGGAGTATTTTACACTCACCAGTGTGTCGATGATGCGACCGTTTAGGCTGCACACGTTTCTCGACACCTACAAATATGACCTCTTGGAGTTCCGAGTTCCGCCTCGCATCGACCTTGAATATTTCCACTGCGCCGAAGACAACTCACATATAAAAGAGCGTGTGTTTCAAATGCTGGCTGATAACTTGCCTCTTGCATGCGCTGATGCGGTCGTTGTCGAGAAGAGGAAGACCGGTCCAGCCCTTCAGGCACCGGAGAATTTCTACCCTAGGATGTTGGGATATCTGTTGCGCTACGTTGTTGAGAGGTGTCCCAACGGGATAGGCGAACTTGTGATCATAACAGATTCCATCCCTGTTAACCGAAAAAGGCGCGCGATAGAAAAGGCCGTTAAAGTTACGCTATCCCAAATGCTTCCTGACAGCACACCATATCGGCTGATGCATCACAGGTCAAAGGCCCATTACGGCCTACAAATTGCCGACTACATCAACTGGGCCATATTAAGAAAATGGGAGAGAAAGCAGCTTCAGCATCATAGCTTAATAGAGCCTCTGATCAGGAGCGAATTCGACATCTTTCGCACTGGAAGGCGGCACTACTACTGAAAACGACCTCCCCGACTACCTTGCGGAGAACCCCTTGGGTTCTTTTCATCGGGGAGGAACCTTTGAGATGAATATAGCCATTCAGTCATCAAAATCAAGTTAAGATACGCCTCGGCAGCGTAATGCTCGCCCGCTCGGGACGGGCTTGTGATCATACCTCAGACGGGGCGATCACCCATGACGACCCACCCCACTAAAAAGCCCGTCCCTTCCGGGACGGGCTTTCATCACGATATCGCGGTTGCGATCACTCGATGATCTTCGAGACCACGCCTGCGCCGACGGTGCGGCCGCCTTCGCGGATGGCGAAGCGCAGTTTTTCTTCCATCGCGATCGGGGCGATCAGCTCGACCTCGAACTTCAGGTTGTCGCCCGGCATCACCATTTCCGTGCCTTCCGGCAGCTTCACCGTCCCGGTCACATCCGTCGTGCGGAAGTAGAACTGCGGACGGTAGTTGCCGAAGAACGGGGTGTGGCGGCCGCCTTCTTCCTTGGTCAGGATATAAGCTTCTGCTTCGAACTTGGTGTGCGGGGTCACGGAACCCGGCTTGGCCAGAACCTGACCACGCTCAACACCGTCACGCTCGATACCGCGCAGCAGAGCGCCGATATTGTCGCCGGCTTCACCGCGATCCAGCAGCTTGCGGAACATTTCCACACCGGTGCAGGTGGTTTTCTTGGTGTCGCGGATGCCCACGATTTCCAGTTCGTCGCCGACATTGACAGCGCCACGCTCGACCCGGCCGGTCACAACCGTACCACGGCCCGAGATCGAGAACACGTCTTCGATCGGCATCAGGAACGGCTGGTCCACGGCGCGCTCGGGCGTCGGGATATAGCTGTCCACGGCCTCCAGCAGCGCGCGGATCGATTTTTCACCGATTTCCTCGTCGCGGCCTTCCAGAGCGGCCAGAGCCGAGCCTTTGACGATCGGAATATCGTCGCCCGGGTAGTCGTAGGAGGACAGCAGTTCGCGGACTTCCATCTCGACCAGTTCCAGCAGTTCCTCGTCATCCACCTGGTCGACCTTGTTCAGGTAGACGACCATGTAGGGAATGCCGACCTGACGGCCCAGCAGGATGTGTTCGCGGGTCTGCGGCATCGGGCCGTCAGCGGCGTTCACAACCAGGATCGCGCCGTCCATCTGCGCGGCACCGGTGATCATGTTCTTGACGTAGTCGGCGTGGCCGGGGCAGTCGACATGGGCATAGTGACGGGTGTCGGTCTCATACTCGACGTGAGCGGTCGAGATGGTGATCCCGCGCGCCTTCTCTTCCGGCGCACCGTCGATCTGGTCATAGGCCTGGAAGTCACCGAAATACTTGGTGATCGCAGCCGTCAGAGTCGTCTTGCCGTGGTCAACGTGGCCAATCGTCCCGATGTTAACGTGCGGCTTGTTCCGTTCGAATTTTGCTTTTGCCATTGCAAAGCTCCTTTGAGTGACGGTGCGCCGAGGCGCACCCTACAGGGGTGGTAGGGCGCGAGGTTCCCCCCGCACCGCCTTGATTACGCGTATTTCTTCTGGATTTCTTCCGAGATGTTCTGCGGCACAGCATCGTAATGGTCGAACTGCATCGTGAACACCGCGCGGCCCGAAGACATGGAACGCAGGTTGTTGATATAGCCGAACATATTCGCCAGCGGCACAAACGCGTCGATGACGTTTGCGTTGCCGCGTGCGTCCTGACCGCGAACCATCCCGCGACGGGAGGTCAGGTCACCGATGATCGACCCGGTATATTCTTCCGGCGTGACCACTTCGACGCGCATGATCGGCTCCAGCAGCTTCGCACCCGCTTTACGCAGACCTTCACGCATGCCGGCACGGGCAGCGATTTCGAAGGCGAGCACGGAGGAGTCGACATCGTGGAACGCACCGTCAACCAGTGCGACCTTGAAGTCGATTACCGGGAAGCCTGCCAGCGGACCGCTGTCCATAACCGACTTGATGCCTTTTTCGACGCCGGGGATGTATTCCTTCGGCACCGCACCACCAACGATGCGCGACTCGAAGGAGTAACCTTCGCCCGGCTCGGTCGGGGTGATGATCATCTTCACGCGGGCGAACTGACCGGTACCACCGGACTGCTTCTTGTGCGTGTAGTCGATCTCGGCCTCGGTCGAGATGGTTTCGCGGTAAGCCACCTGCGGCGCACCGATATTCGCCTCGACCTTGAACTCGCGCTTCATGCGGTCGACCAGGATGTCGAGGTGAAGTTCGCCCATGCCCTTCATGATGGTCTGACCCGATTCCAGATCGGTTTCGACGCGGAAAGACGGGTCTTCGGCAGCCAGGCGCTGAAGGGCGAGGCCCATCTTTTCCTGGTCGGCCTTGGACTTCGGCTCCACAGCGATTTCGATCACCGGCTCGGGGAAGGTCATGGTTTCCAGAACCACCGGCTTCTGGGGATCGCACAGCGTGTCACCCGTGGTGGTTTCTTTCAGACCTGCAAGCGCGATGATGTCACCGGCATATGCATTCTCGATCTCTTCACGCTCAATCGCGTGCATGATCATCATGCGGCCGACACGCTCGTTCTTGCCCTTGGTCGAGTTCATCATCGAATCGCCCTTGCTGATCTTGCCCGAATAGATCCGGGAGAAGGTCAGCGAGCCGACGAACTTGTCGTTCATGATTTTGAACGCCAGTGCCGAGAACGGTGCATCGTCATCAGCCGGACGGGCGTGATCGCGCGTTTCCGTTTCGTCATCGGGCGAGAAGCCCATCAGGGTCGGCACGTCGATCGGAGCCGGCAGGAAGTCGATCACGGCGTTAAGAAGCGGCTGCACACCTTTGTTCTTGAACGCAGAACCGGCCATGACCGGGAAGAAGGACAGCGACAGCGTACCCTTACGGATCAGCTTGCGCAGTGTATCCTCGTCCGGCTCATTGCCTTCCAGATAGGCTTCCATCGCATCATCGTCCTGCTCGACAGCAAGCTCGATCATGTTGTTGCGCCATTCGTCGGCCTGATCCTGAAGCTCGGCACGGATCGGCTGGCGAACCCAGCTTGCGCCGAGGTCTTCACCTTTCCAGACCCATTCTTCCATCTTGATCAGGTCGATGATGCCTTCCAGCTTGTCCTCGGCACCGATCGGCAGTGCGATCGGGCACGGGATGCCGCCGGTGCGGTCCTTGATCATCTTGACGCAGTTGAAGTAATCCGCGCCGATCTTGTCCATCTTGTTGACGAAGACGATCCGCGGAACCTTATAGCGGTCAGCCTGACGCCAGACGGTTTCGGTTTGCGGCTCAACGCCGGCATTGGCGTCCAGCAGGCAGATCGCACCATCCAGAACCGCCAGCGAGCGTTCGACTTCGATGGTGAAGTCAACGTGGCCGGGGGTGTCGATGATGTTGAAGCGGAACTTCGTATCCGAGGTGCCGTCAGCGGTCGGGTCTTCCTGACGCTGCCAGAAGGTCGTGGTCGCAGCCGAGGTAATGGTGATACCACGCTCTGCTTCCTGTTCCATCCAGTCCATCGTCGCGGCGCCGTCATGGACTTCGCCGATCTTGTGCGACTTGCCGGTGTAGTAAAGGATACGCTCGGTCGTTGTCGTCTTGCCGGCATCGATGTGCGCCATGATGCCGAAGTTACGATAACGCTGAATCGGATAATCGCGTGCCATAATGGGCCTTCCTTCCGGTTACCAGCGATAATGGCTGAACGCTTTGTTCGCGTCGGCCATCTTGTGGGTGTCTTCGCGCTTCTTGACGGCAGTGCCGCGGCCATTGACGGCATCGGCAAGCTCACCGGCAAGGCGCTCTTCCATGGTGTTTTCGTTGCGGTTTTTCGCAGCGGTGATCAGCCAGCGGATGGCCAGAGCCTCGCGGCGGGTCGGGCGAACCTCGACCGGAACCTGATAGGTGGCACCACCGACGCGGCGCGAACGCACTTCGACGGAAGGTTTCACATTGTCGAGGGCTTCGTGGAAGACTTCGACCGGCGCGCGCTTCAGCTTCGTTTCGACGCGGTCAAGTGCGTTGTAAACGATGCGTTCGGCGACCGATTTCTTCCCGTCAACCATCAGGTTGTTCATGAACTTGGTCAGCACGCGATCGCCATATTTGGCGTCGGGCAGGACTTCGCGCTTCTCAGCGGCGTGACGACGTGACATCTGTGTCTCTCCTTACTTCGGACGCTTGGCGCCGTATTTCGAACGACGCTGGCGACGATCCTTGACGCCCTGGGTATCCAGCACACCGCGCAGGATGTGGTAGCGGACACCCGGAAGGTCTTTCACACGACCACCGCGGATCAGAACAACAGAGTGTTCCTGCAGGTTGTGCTTTTCGCCCGGAATGTAGGAAATGACCTCAAAGCCATTCGTCAGGCGCACCTTGGCGACCTTACGCATAGCAGAGTTCGGTTTCTTCGGCGTCGTGGTGTAGACGCGCGTGCAGACGCCGCGTTTTTGCGGACATCCTTGGAGGTGCTGCGATTTCGAGCGCTGCACCTTGGGCTGCCGCGGTTTGCGGATCAGCTGTTGAATCGTAGGCATTCGGTTCCCCGTCTTGCTCTGTCAATACTCGCACCCGGCCGGATGCGCCACTTCTCGACGGCCAATTGCGCGAATCGCAAAAAGCCAAAGCCCTTCCGTTCCCATGCGGGGGCGGAGGGGCTATCCAGTAAATCCAGGCGCTTGGCCTGAATTCGACCATCTGGTTCTGGATCCCGAGGGCGAAGAACCCATCGGATCGGGCGGGCTATAGGCGGAATCGGCTGGGCTGTCAACAATACTCGCCCCGCAAATGCTGGGGACTAAGGCAGTATATGGGACCCCACTTCACCCATCGCAAGTCGTGACAACCATAGGCACCGCTTTGTCCCGGCGGTCTGTGAATTCCATTCGGCCAGACGCTTGTCCAATCACGTTCCAGAAGTCAGCGCGGGAACGCTATCTCGGCCCGCAATCCCCCCAGATCGGCGCTGCGGCCAAGGCGAAGCTGGCCACCCAGCATCCGCGCCGTATCGGCCGCGATGGCCAGTCCCAGCCCTGTCCCCTCGCCCCGGTTCCGCGAACGGGCCGGGTCCAGTCTGCTGAATGGGCGCATTGCCTCTTCCAGCTTATCCTCGGGAATGCCCGGCCCATCATCTTCGACGCTGATACGTATCGCGCGCGGACCGGCTGCGGCAATGATGCGTATATGCCGTGCATATCGCCCGGCATTACCGATCAGATTTTCAATGGACCGGCGCAAAAGATCGGGCCGGAACGTGGCACTGTCGGCGGCGGTGATATCGTCAGCACGAAACTCGATCTCTTGCCCGGTTCGCGCGGCGTCTTCGATGATACGCTGCATAAAGGGCAGGATCGCAACCTCTTCGGCGGCACCCATATCCTGCGCTGCGTCACGGGCGAAGGCGAGGAATGCGTTGATCATCCCGGACATCTCGTCAAGGTCGCGCCGCATCGCCGCAATCTCTTCTTCGTCCGGCTCTACATCAGGTGAAAGCATGGACAGCGACAGTTGCAGCCGCGTCAGGGGCGTGCGCAGATCATGGCTGATCCCGCTCAGCATCATGCCCCGCTGTTCCGCCAGACGCTCAAGCCGGTTGCGCATATCCAGAAAGGCCGTGCCCGCGCTGCGAATTTCCATCGCGCCGCCCGGTCGGTAGGGCGTCACCCTGCCCCGTCCGTAATCCTCTGCAGCCTTGGCAAGCCGCCGGATCGGTCTGAGTTGGTTGCGCAGGAATATTCCGGCAATAACCGTCATCAGCGCCGCTGTAAAACCCAGCAGGACCAACAGCTGATGCGGATTAGATGCACTGACCCGGCTGCGTTCAAAGCCAAGAACATAGTTGCCCTGCTGCCCCGCCATCCCCAGTCGGACCTGCTTGATGTCGCCCAGTTCGACGACGCGCAAACCCGGAAGCTGGTCACGCAGTTCATCCGCGACAATGCGCCCCGAAAAGTCATAGAACAGGCGCGTCTCGTTCACCGGGCCGCCCGGAACTTCAAGATCAAGGCCGAGATTGCGCGCGATCCATTCAGCGCTTTCCATTGCAGCGGCCGCATCCGGCCCCTGATCGAGATTTCTCGCAACAAAAGCCACTTCTTCCGCAACGCCGCGCGTCATCTGCCGCGTGACATCGTCAAAGTGGCGCTGAAAGAACATGACGGTGACGACCAGAACGACCGTAAAGACAGGCAAAAGCAGGATCAGCACCGCCCGACCGTAAAGCCCGCGTGGCATGAGGCGTTTCAGCCAGTTGAAGTCGGTTCCGTTTCGCATGGCGCCCCCTGTGCCGCACGGCTAAGTTAGTCACTGACACTGCCGAGGAAAACCCGCGACAATGCTTCAGACGATACTTGCCCCCAACCCCTCCCCCCTGACAGGTTCGGGAACGAACACATTTCTGCTGGGACAGACCCGCATCGCCATCATCGACCCCGGCCCAGATATCCTGTCACACCGGCAGGCAATCCTTGAGGCAGGACAGGGCAGGATCAGCCATATCCTGGTGACACATGCTCATCTGGACCACTCCGAAGGTGCCGCCGCATTGGCGAAAGAGGCGGGAGCCCCGATTCTGGCTCTCGGTCGCGCAGATGCAGGGCGCTCCGCCGTGATGGAAACATTGGTCGAGACTGCCGGCGGCGGCGAGGGGCGGGACACTGACTTTCGTCCCGACCAACTGCTGCGCGACGGCGATGTTGTCGAAGGCGAAGGCTGGATGCTGCGCGCCGTTCACACGCCTGGCCATATGGGCAACCATCTGTCCTATCTTTGGGATGACCAGCTGTTTTGCGGCGATATCATTCTGGGCTGGTCCTCTACCCTGATTTCTCCGCCCGATGGGGATCTGGTCGATTATTTCCGCAGCCTCGACAGGATCGAATCGCTGCAGCTCAGAAAACTGTTTCCGGCACACGGGCAGCCCGTCGACGACCCGGCATCGCGAATCGCGGAATTGAGGCTTCACCGCCGACAGCGAAGCGCCCAGATACTGGGCGCCCTCAGAAGCGGTCCTTCCGATGCCGCCACAATCGCCCAAACGATATATGACGTTCCACCCCAACTGTTGCCTGCTGCCGCTCGCAATGTGCTGGCTCACCTGATCGCGATGGCAGAGCTGGGCGTTCTGGTCACCGATGCCCCGATTACACCGACAACTCTTTTTTCACTTCCATGAAACTTTTCCGACGAACCCCTCTGGACGCTGCCGAAACAGGTTGCTATATCGCCCCCCGTGTTCCGGCGTAGCTCAGCGGTAGAGCAGTTGACTGTTAATCAATTGGTCGTAGGTTCGATCCCTACCGCCGGAGCCATAATTTCTTAGAGATTACAACACGATATAGGCCGCCCACTGGGGCGGCCTTCGTCGTTTTCGGCAGGCTCTGCAACAACTCTACAACATTAGGCAGTGCCGCCGTCAGCCAAGCGTTTTGCACGATCCGCGAAACACTGCGGATCATAGCAGAAGCCGAGGAAGCCCTTTTCGTCACGGCAGAAGTCAGTCACAAAGTTTTCGCCGATGTAGTGATTGATCACGCGTTGCGCGGCTTCGACTTCGGCAAGTGCACGCTCGTCTGTGTGATTGTCGGTCATGCTGCCGCCCCCAGCTTGAGCTGGTTTGCCGCGTCGAACCAGACATTTTGCAAATCTCGCAGTTCGCTTGCCAATTTCTCGACAGTCGAGACAGAAAAGCCAAACTCTTTGTCAGCAATGAGAATGGCAAGCACCGCTCGATCTTCGTCGATTAGCGGATTCAAGCGTTGTCCTCTGACGACAACACTGCCAGCTTCAAAAGACACGTCACACTCGTCGATTTGTGTTGACATGATCGCAAGCGCCATAGCGAGTTGCGTCTTGCTCATTTGCTGGATGGATGCGAGGGTTTTTTCCTCAGGTGAGATGGTCATATTATTGGCTCCTTTCGTATAAAGCCATTTGGTAGCCACGTTCCGAGTGGATGCTGGCCGTGGTGATTAACTGGCATACAGAGCGAGGTCTGGGACATGGGGCAGCAGGGGCGCGAACCTAACAAGCTGACGCCCCAAGAGCTTGCCGTGTTCGAGCTGGAACCCTCCGAGTTCCAGCCTGAAAGGCCCATGGACAGCGACGATGCCACCGGTGCGCCCAGCGGCAGGCGTCACTCACGGGAGGTCGCAGTTCGAGCTTGGGAATATCTCGAACGGCACGATCCAGCACAGCCATTGCCGACTTGGGTGTCGGACTATCTCCGCAGTGTAGCTGGCAAGATTCTCGCGGACCTTGGTCCACGCGGCAGCTTGTCGCCCGCATCCGCACATGCAGCCCTCGGCATCGTCGGGGAGCAATGGCCCGATCATCACCCGGAATCCGTCTATGCGATCATCAGCGCGTGGATCGACCCTGATCGACCCGGTGGCCCGGTGGTTAGCGGGCGAAAGGCTGGCGCGGTGCGCTACATCGAAGAATAGATGGGGAACGACCCCAACATCCAAGTCGAAACCGTGATCGAATGGTATCGAAAGGGGCAAACCTCACGTCGGCGCTCGTTGAACGGCACCTGATCAATACGCAATGCAGAAACCGATGCGGCACTGGCACATCCAAATGCGCAACTTCTTCTTGGCATATGCGAGAAAAAGATAGACACTACCATCTATAGTTGTCGTCAGGTGGAATATGCCAACATTTTGTGAGCACTTTGGACTGCCGCACACTCAAGCGGAAGTTGACTTTGTTGATGTCGATCTTGAAACAGATACCCAGTTATGCGCCAGTTGGTTTTTGCGGCAATTGCGGCAGCGCTGCCTTTCGCCGTATCGGCAGATGAATTAGGGTCAGGACTCATAGCCAACAGATGACGGTTGCTGCGAGTGCGATTGCCGAGAGGAAGACCTTTGCGCACCGGTCATACCGTGTCGCGACACGTCGCCGGTCCTTCAGCCTGCCGAACATGATTTCGATGCGGTTGCGCCGTTTGTATCGGCGCTTGTCGTACTTCACAGTTTTCTTGCGCTGCTTTCGACCGGGGATACCACGCGCGTATCCCTTTGTCTTTCAATGCTTCCCTGAACCAGTCGGCATCATAGCTCCGATCGCCGAGCAGCCAATCGACATCCGGCAGGCTGCCGAGCAATGCCCGTGCGCCGATGTAGTCGCTGACCTGACCGGCGGTGACGAACAGATTGAGCGGGCGCCCCTGGCTGTCGCAAATGGCATGCAGTTTGGTATTCATGCCGCCCTTGGTTCGGCCGATCAGGCGTCCACGCCCCCGTTCGTCGGGAAAACAGTCCACTGGACTGTTTTCTAATCCTCCGAACTCACGGCCATGCTGGTCACGGTCCGGTGCGCCTTCAGATAGGTGGCGTTAATCATGACCGTCTTCCTCTCACAGTGTTCGCCGGCCATAATCTGCGCGAAAACGCCCTTATCACTCCACCGCTTCCAGCGGTTGTAGAGCGTTTTGTGCGGGCCGTATTCCGCAGGTGCGTCGCGCCAGCGCAACCCATTGCGGTTGATGAAGATAATCCCGCTCAGCACACGACGATCATCGACGCGCGGCTTGCCGTGGGACTTCGGGAAATAGGGCTCAAGACGCGCCATCTGAGCATCGCTCAGCCAGAAGAGATCAGACATGTTCACCGCTCCATTCTCGAACGGTGAAGCACGCAGTTCGCGCGAAATCAATGGGTCTCGAGCCTAGGCTCCAGACTCGTTCTTTATCATACCCAGAAGAGGACGGTTGCGGCGAGAGCGATGGCTGAGAAAAAGGTTTCCGGGCATCGGTCGTATCGGGTGGCCAAGTGTCTCCAGTCTTTGAGGCTAACGAACATGACCTCGATCCGGTTGCGGCGTTTCTATCGGCGCTCGTCGTGTTTCACCGCCCTCTTGCGCCGCTTACGGCCGGGAGTACACGCGCGTATCCCTTTGTCTTTAAACGCCTCTCGGAACCAGTCGGCGTCATAGCCCCGATTGGCGAGCTGCCAGTCAGCCTTCGGCAGGCTACCCAGCAGCGCCGCTGCTGCGGTGTAATCGCTTCTGTGGTTGCCGCCCTTAGCGCAAGAAGTTTCTGACCTTGTTGGCGTGTGATCGAGTGCGAACTTCTGTGAGGCCTTCATGACGCGGCGATTCCAGAAGCCGCAGGCCGAGATGGTGATCAGCGAATTAGGTCCAAATCTGACTTTCGAGCTCTTAGCTCGTAGCGATTAACTGGTTTTCCCAACCCAGATCTGTTCGATCGTTTTGCCCATTCAGGTCGTCGTCTTCCCACACCCCTTGGCACCGTTGCTAACAGTTCGGCATGAACATTATGCTGTGACTGCAAGCGCGGGATTCTTGTAGTTCTCGTTCTTCGTCAGCATCGCCCAAATCTGCCGGGCCATCTTGTTGGCCAGAGCGATCGCGACCAACATCTTAGGTTTGCGTGCCAACAAGCGTGAAAGCCAGCTCCCTTCTACAATGGTGCGCTGCCCAAGCCAGTTTAACCGTGACATTGCGCCAATGATAAGGAGACGTCGGATATCGGCCTGACCGGCCTTGGTCATTCGACCCAGACGCTCTTTGCCTCCAGAGGAATGCTGTCTTGGCACCAAACCCAACCAAGCCGCAAAGTCACGTCCAGTCTTGAACTGTGCCATGTCAGGTCCGAACGCTTCCACGGCGACAGCCGTCAGGGGGCCAACACCCGGCATGGTTTGTAGCTGACGCGCCCTGTCCGACTGGGAGGCCAGAACTTTGAGTTTCGTGGTGCGCTTGGCAATACGCGTCGTTTTCTCTGCAATCTGCGCCAGCAGATCCTGGCACTCCTCCCGGATCAATGCTGGCAGTTCGGATGCCGCATCCTCCACAAATGCTACCATGCGGTCGAGGTAGCGTATTCCCGCGGGAAATACGTGGCCATGTTCGTACAGTAGCGCCCGCAAGGCGTTCACATCCGCAGTGCGCTGATGAACCAATCGTTCCCGGCCCCGGAAGACCGCCGCGCAAGACTGCTGCTCGACTGTTTTGGGCTCCACGAAACGCATCTCAGGCTGGCGTGCCGCAATGACAAGCGCCTCAGCATCGGCCGCATCATTTTTCTGCCGCTTCACAAAAGGGCGCACATATTGCGGTGCGATCAGCTGTACCTCGTGCCCAAGAGCTTCCATCTCACGGGCCCAAAAATGTGCGCTGCCGCATGCTTCGAAAATCACCATGCTAGGCTCTTGCTGCGCCATAAACGCGGGGAATTGCTTTCGCGTCAGTTTTTTGCGGAACTGGACCTCCCCCGTTCGAAAGGCACCATGAACTTGAAAAACTGCCTTTGCCAGATCGACCCCGATCATCATATTCTTCATCTCGCCGTCCTCCTTTGCGCGTGGCGTTGAAAACCACGACCTTGGCACATTGCGATGCCGTCTAGGGAGGGCGGCAACCACTCCATCTGACCTGTCCGGCCGAGATGAAGAACCCGACCGGACAGCCCTTCGCATCGGTTGCCGCGTGCAATTTGGTATTCATGCCGACCGTTCTTAGGAAAACTATCCTCGGGATCGCCTTCTGATCTTCGAACTTCGGCCTATTTCGCGGGCACGCCCCCTTTTTAACGCCCAGGCTTGAGGCCTTGCGGTGCGCCTGCAGATAGGTCGCATCCATAATGATCGTCTTGTGCTCAGTTCCCTCGGCGGACAGGCCCGTCAGGATACGGGCGAAAACGCCGTTATCGCTCCAGCGGTTGTAGAGAGTCTTTGCCGGCCCGTATTCCTTCGGCGCATCGCAGCATCGCAACCCATTGCGGTTGATGAAGATAATACCGTTCAGCACACGCCGATCATAGACGCGCGGCTTGCCGTGGGGCTTCGGGAAATAGGGCTCAGGAAGCGCCATCTGCGCATCTGTCCGCCAGAAAAGATCAGACATGTTCACGCTCGTTTTCGGGCGGCGAAGCACGTAGCCCAACCGAAATCAATGGGTCCTGACCCTAAACGAACTCTATCGAATGGCGTCTGGTCAAAGCAGATCGTCTTGCCCGGAACGGCCTTCGTGCTGACGCCTGGCCTTAGTCCTCGGCGGTAGCCTCGGCGCGGCTTTTGCCCGAAACATCCAGTGCCAGTGTCGCCGCCATGAAGGCATCCAGGTCGCCGTCCAAGACGCCCTGGGTATCCGAGGTCTCGTGCGAGGTGCGCAGGTCCTTTACCATCTGGTAGGGATGGAGCACGTAGGAGCGGATCTGGTTGCCCCAGCCGGCATCGCCCTTGGCGTCATGCTGGGCGTTGATCTCAGCGTTGCGCTTGTCGAGCTCCATCTGGTAAAGCCTTGCTTTCAAAGCATTCATCGCGGCTTCACGGTTCTGGTGCTGCGACTTCATCGAACTTGTCACAACAATATTCGTCGGCAAGTGGGTGATCCGCACCGCCGAATCCGTGGTGTTGACGTGCTGACCGCCCGCACCCGAGGAACGGTAGGTGTCGATGCGGATTTCGCTGTCCGGAATGGTGATCTCGATATTGTCATCCACCACCGGATAGACCCAGACCGAGCTGAAAGAGGTGTGCCGCCGCGCCGAACTGTCATAGGGCGAGATCCGAACCAGCCGGTGCACCCCGGATTCGGTCTTGAGCCAGCCATATGCGTTGTGACCCGAAATCTTATAGGCAGCAGACCTGATCCCTGCCTCTTCGCCCGCGGATTCGGAAATCAGTTCGACGTCATAGCCTTTCTTCTCGGCCCAACGCACATACATCCGCGCCAGCATCGACGCCCAGTCGCAGCTTTCCGTGCCGCCAGCACCGGCGTTGATTTCAAGGAAGGTGTCGTTGCCGTCCGCTTCGCCATTCAGCAGGGCTTCGAGTTCTTTTTGCGCGGCCTCCTCGGCCAGCTTTTTCAGGTTACCCTCAGCCTCGGCCACAAGTTCGCTGTCGCCTTCAGCCTCGGCCAGTTCGACCATTTCAGCATTGGCCTCCAGATCGCCGGACAGACGACGGTAGCCTTCGACCGAATCCGCAAGGGCCTGCCGGTCGCGCATCAGCTTCTGTGCGCGCGCGGGGTCGTTCCACAGATCGCCATCTTCGATCATGGCGTTCAGCTCTTCCAGCCGATGGGGTGCGGTTTCCCAATCCATGCGCTGTGCCAGCAGCCGCAGGGACTTGCGGATCGCTTCGACGGTGGCAGCGGTTTCGGCACGCATGAGATTGGTCCTTCCTGATCGGGTGGATGGTCAGATAACCCGTCAGCGCCGCCCTCACAAGGGCAGCGCCGCAGCCTGTCTGTGGGTCAGTACAGGCCACCCGAGGAAATGGTGCCGAAATCGGCCTTCCTTGGGATGACCTTCTTCTGCCCGGTCGAGGTGGTGATGGCCTTGGCGCCATAGCTCCCTTCGCTCGCCTTGGGCAGTTCCTTCAGCGTCAGCGGCAGGCCGTCGACGCTGGGCATGACTTTCGGTTCAAAGCCGCCGTCGATGTAATCCATGCCGGTATTCAGGTCCGAACCCTCGCGGAAGAATTCCGAAATGACATTCGGGCCGGAGGCATCGGAGGGCAGGCGTGCGCCGGTGAAGCGGTCGATCTTCACGAAATAGCCGCCCTCTGGCACCTTGAACTGACTGCCGCCATATTCCTTTACCGCTTCACGCATGAACGCGTTGAACACAGGCACACAGAGCGTGCCGCCAAAAGCGTTGCTGCCCAGCGTTCGCGGTTGGTCATAGCCCAGATAGCAGCCTGCCACGATGTTGGATGTGAAGCCGACGAACCAGACATCCTTGGCGTCGTTGGTCGTGCCGGTTTTGCCAGCGACAGGCACCGGCAGGTTGACACCCGAACCAGAGCCGCGCTTGACCACACCCTCCATCATCGAGGTGATCTGATAGGCGGTGACGGCGTCCATCACGCGCTCGCGGTTGGTGTCGATCTCGGGAGAGGTTCCGGCAGGCAGGGCATTCATCGAGCAGCCCACGCAATCGCGCTGATCGTGGCGATAGATGGTGCGGCCGCGACGGTCCTGCACGCGGTCCACCAGTGTCGGCTCAACCCGCTCGCCGCCATTGGCAAACATCGCATAGGCAGCGACCATGTTATACAGCGTAGTCTCCTGCGCGCCCAGAGAGTTGGCGAGGAAAGGCCGCATCTGTCCTTCGGGATAGACACCGAAGCGTTCGGCGTAATCGGCGACGGTTTCCATGCCGATATCCTGCGCCACCCGGATCGTCATCAGGTTCCGCGACTGTTCGATACCTGTGCGCAGCGGTGTCGGACCATATGTCCGGTTGGAGCTATTTTTGGGCCGCCACATTCCATCAGGTGTGTTTATCGCGATCTCCTCATCGACGACGATAGTGGCCGGAGTATAGCCGCCATCCAATGCCGCAGCATAAACGAAGGGTTTGAAGCTTGAACCGGGCTGCCGCATCGCCTGTGTCGCACGGTTAAAGACCGACGATTGGTAGGAGAAACCACCCTGCATGGCGATGACGCGGCCCGTATTTACGTCCATCGCCATGAAACCGCCTTCGATTTCCGGCACCTGCCGCAATGTCCAGCGAATGAAGCTGCCATCGCTGTCGCTTGTCATTGCGCGCACCATTACGACATCGCCGGTCTTAACCAGATCGCCGGCGCCCTGCGCCCTGCCGCCGAGCGAGCCGTCCTCCAGCAGTGGACGCGCCCATTGCGCATCCTTGGCCGGTATCCAGTGACCGTCGGCATCTTCCTCGATCCCCTCGATCCCGATCCGCGCATTGCCGCCCTCGACAGCCAGCACGACTGCGGGCATCCAGCCGGGGATGTCGCGCGGTGCTTCACTGATATCGAAAAGTGCGCCGCGCCACGCGGCCTCATCGTTCAACTGGTCGGCGGCGATATTGGCGATCACACCATGCCAGATACCGCGTCCACGGTCATAATCCTCCAACGCCTCGCGCAGCGCATCTGCTGCAAGGTTTTGCATGTGAGGTTCAACGGTTGCACGAATCGTCAGGCCACCACCAAAGAATTCATCCTGCCCGAATTCCTCGGACAATTGGCGGCGGATCTCGTCGGTGAAATAATCGCGCGGCGGCAGCTTTTCGGAAAACGCCTCAAAATCGCCGTTCTGGACAGAGCGCAGGGGCTGTTCAGCCTCTGATCGGTAGGTTGCCTCGTCAATATAGCCGTTCTGCCACATTTCCCGGAGAACGTAATTGCGCCGGTCGGTCACGACCTCTTTCGCGCGGACGGGGTGATAGCGACCCGGCGCCTGCGGCATGGCGGCCAGCGTCGCGGCCTCATGCGGGGCAAGTTCGGACAGGGTTTTATTGAAATAGGTCTGCGCGGCGGCGGCCACGCCATAACTGTTCTGACCCAGAAATATCTCATTCAGGTAAAGCTCAAGGATCTGGTCCTTGGTCAGCGACTGCTCCAGCCGAGTGGCGAGGATCAGTTCTTTCACCTTCCGCTCGACCGTCCGGTCAGAGGACAGCAACAGATTCTTTGTCACCTGCTGAGGAATGGTCGAGGCACCGCGCAGGTTCGCCCCGCCAGAGGCCACCGCCTGATAGGCCGCTGCCGCAATACCCCGGGGGTCGAAGCCGTGGTGGTTGTAGAAGTTCTTATCCTCGGCAGAGACAAAGGCTTCCTTGACCAGTGCGGGAATTTCTTCTCCCGGCACGAAAAGACGGCGTTCCTGCGCGAATTCGTCAATCAACTGCCCTTCACCGGAATAAACGCGGCTGATCGTCTTGGGCGCATATTGCGACAATTGTTCATGGCTGGGTAGGTCGCGCGAGAATGTCCAGAACACGCCGCCGAGAATCAACATTCCGAAAATCGCGCCTGTGACCAGGAACGAGAAGATAGACCCGAAAAAGGATAGAATAAACCGAACCACGCGGTGCTGCCTCTTGCGACTTTTTGCGGCTTCTTAAACGTCGCAGATGGACGCGTCAAAACAAGCTTGGGTGACTGGTATATATAAATGGTAAATTTTTGCTAGTGGCGGCGTAGCGTCGCGCGTGCGGTATCGTCCTCTGACCATGTCACGACAGCCTGGGAAATGGCCCCTGCCATACGGGCGCGCCAAGCGTCATTTGTCAGGTTTTCGCGATCACCCGCGTCGGTCAGAAAGCCCAGCTCGACCAGAACCGAAGGAATATCGGGCGATTTCAGTACGCTGAACGCAGCGCCCTTCACGGGCCTGCTGCGCAAAGCCAGCCCGGCCTGCGCAAGCGATGACGACATATGCTGGGCCAGGGCCTCCGACCTCGGCTGCGTATCCGCTCGCGCCATATCCATCAGCGTGGCCGCGATGTGATCGTCCGTTCCGGCAAGATCCAACCCGGCCACCAGATCGGCGCGGTCGTGCCGAGCGGCAAGCTGCCGAGAGGCACGGTCATCCGCCTCGGTATTCCAGGTAAAGATCGCGGCACCCGCGGCCTGCCCATCCGGCAACGCATCGGCATGAAGCGAGATCAGAAGATCGGCCTTTGATGCGCGTGCTTCGGTCATCCGCGCCTCCAGTCCGACGAATTCGTCCCGGCGTCGCGTCAGCACGACCTCAAACCCCGCACGGATAAGCTTTTCCGTCAGCTCATGGGCAAAGTCCAGCATCAGATCAGCTTCGCGCAGCCCCGCCTCGACCGCGCCTGCATCTATGCCGCCATGTCCGGGATCAATCGCCACCCTCACGGGCCGCGGTCGCGCCGGGTCGACCACAGGCGTCGTCGGTTCCGGCAGGTTCCACATGGCTGACACGGCATTCGAGGCACCAACGAATTCTTCCGCCGCAACGGGCACCAACCTGATATCCAGCCGTGCGCTGTCACCTGATTTCATCGTTGCACTTTCGACGGCATATGGCGCACGAAGCTGGAAAACCAGCCTGTGCCAGCCATCGCTGATCGGCCCGTTGCGCAAACCTTCGAACAGTTCCGCCCCCCTGATCGCGGCCAGATCATCCGCGTCCGCGCCTGCTCCCTTCATATCGACAATCAGGCGCTTCGGTTCGGCCACGAGCGTCAGGCGATAGGGTATGCCCCGCGTCAGTCGCAACGATATCAGCAGGTCCTCTGCCTCCAGCGTGACTGACGAGGCAGCGACGTCCAGTTTCGGCGCCTGATCCTGTGCAAGCGCCGCAAAAGGCAGGATCAGCCAGATCAACAGCGCCAGGCAGCGCATCACCGTTGGTCCATGAAACGGGTCAGCCGCGCGATACCCTCGGCAATATCATCAGTGCTGCGGGCATAGGAGAAACGCAGTGTCGTGGCCCCGCGACGGGGATCGAAATCCAGCCCCGGAGTCACGGCCACACCCGCGTGATCCAGAATCTCGGCCGCGAAAGAAAGGCTGTCATCCGTCAGCGCAGAAACATCGGCATAAATATAGAAGGCCCCATCCGGTGGCGCGATCCTGTCAAAGCCGATCTTCGGCAATGCCTCCAGCAACAGGCGGCGGTTTTCGGCATAGGTCGCCAGCAACGCATCGCACTCGTCGCGCGCATCCAATGCTGCGAGCGCCGCAACCTGTGACGCATGGGGCGGGCAAATGAACATGTTCTGCGCGATGCGCTCGATCGTGCGGATATGATCCTGCGGCACGACCATCCAGCCGATCCGCCAGCCGGTCATCGAAAAATACTTCGAGAACGAATTGATTACATAAACGTCATCGCTGACTTCCAGTGCCGAATGGCACCGCGCGCCATAGCTCAGCCCGTGATAGATTTCGTCCGAGATGACGCTGACATCCAAATCAGCCGCGCGATCCAACAGCCCGCGATAATCGTCCAGCCCAAGCATGGTGCCAGACGGATTGCCGGGCGAGGCCAGCATCAGTCCCTGCACATCCGTCGGAATTTCATTCGGTCGCGGCTGATAGCGGTTTTCCGGTGCGGTCTGGATGCCGACAGGTTCAAGCGACATTGCCCGCATGATCTGACGATAGCTGGGATAGCCCGGCTCACCCAGGGCAACCCGATCCCCCGCATCAAACAGCGCCGAAAAGGCCAGCATGAACGCCCCCGAGGATCCTGGTGTGACAACCACCCGCGCCGGGTCCAGATCGACGCCATAACAGTCGCGATACAGCACCGCGATCCCCTCGCGCAATTCCGGCAGACCAAGCGCGACCGTATAACCCAGCGGCTCTGCCAGCCTGGCCTGCAAAGCCGCACGAGCTGCCCCAGGCGCACCGGTTGCAGGCTGGCCGACCTCCATATGGATGATATGCTGGCCCCCCGCCTCTGCCCGACGCGCGGATTCCATGACATCCATGACGATGAACGGGTCGACCTGACCACGAACTGACTGCCGCATTTCTGCCTCTGCTGCTTTTTTTGGTCTATGCCCCCCGCCCGACCGCCGGGTCAAGCTATTCACGCAAGCTTGGCTTGTCTTTCCCGGCATTTCTCGACAGTCTCCGCCCAAAGTTGGAAAGGATGCCATGATGAAATCGCTGCTCGCCGCCCTGCTCATGACTGCCACACCGGCCCTCGCACTGGACCTCGGCGCGATGAGCGATAGCGAAAAAGAGGCATTCGGCGCGGCTGTTCGCGAATACCTGATGGAAAACCCCGAAGTCATGATCGAGGCGATGAACGCGCTTGAACAGCGCCGCATGGCTGAGGAAACGAAAAATGACGCGGCGATGATCGCCCAGCTTCAGGATGAAATCTACAACGATGGCAACAGCTATGTCGGCGGCAACCCCGACGGCGATATCACTGTCGTCGAATTCATCGACTACCGCTGCGGCGTCTGCCGGCAGGTCTTTCCCCATGTCGAAGAGGTCGTGGCCAATGACGAGAACGTCCGCGTCATCTTCAAGGATTATCCGATCCTGGGCGAGGAAAGCGAACTTGCGTCACGCTTTGCCATTGCGGTGAAGCAGGCCGAAGGCAACGAGGCATATAAGAAAGTCCATGACCATTTCTATACGATGCGCGGCAATGTCAGCGAGGACAGCCTGCGCGCCACAGCAGAAGAAATGGGCTTCGATGCCGACGCCATCATGACGGCGATGAACTCGGACGCGGTAAATGAGGTGCTGGCCGCAAATGCGCAGCTGGCCCAGCAATTGCAGATTTCCGGCACGCCCAGCTTCATCATTGGCGACACGCTGCTGCGCGGTATGCCGCAGACCGGCATCGTTCCCGTGATCGAACAGGCGCGTCAGGCGCAGGAAGGCTGATCGCCTGTCAGCACATCTGCTCTGTCTTTGGTGAGATAAATACCTCGGGGTCCGGGGCAGCGCCCCGGTCCTGCCCGCGCAGCTACTCCGCCGCCTGTGCGGCTTTCGCGGCCTCGATCTTGTCGGCGCGTTCCTCGACCAGTTCGACGATGTGGTCGATCATCTGCTCATTGCTCATCTTGTGGTCCTGCTTCCCGGCCATATAGACCATGCCGGACCCCGCCCCGCCGCCGGTGAAGCCGATATCGGTCATCAGCGCCTCTCCCGGACCGTTCACGACGCAACCGATGATCGAAAGGCTGATGGGTGTCTTGATATGCTCCAGCCGCTCTTCCAGCTTTTCAACGGTCTTGATGACGTCGAAACCCTGCCGCGCACATGACGGGCAGGAGATGATCTGAACGCCGCGGGTGCGTAAACCCAGCGACTTGAGTATCTCGAAGCCGACCTTGACCTCTTCGACCGGATCGGCCGAAAGGCTGACGCGAATGGTGTCGCCGATACCTGCCCAGAGCAGATTACCCAGCCCGATGGCCGATTTAACCGTGCCGCCGCGCAGGCCCCCGGCCTCGGTAATGCCCAGATGGATCGGCGCGTCGGTCACCTCGGCCAATTGCTGATAGGCAGCCGCCGACAGAAACACATCTGATGCCTTTACGCTGATCTTGAATTCGTGGAAATCATGATCCTGCAGGATCTTGATATGGTCCATGCCGCTTTCAACCATCGCGTCCGGGCATGGCTCTCCATATTTTTCCAGCAGGTGTTTTTCCAGCGAACCGGCATTCACGCCAATGCGGATGGAGCATCCATGATCCTTGGCGGCACGCACCACCTCGGCCACGCGGTCGGCGCTGCCGATATTGCCGGGGTTGATACGCAGGCAGGCCGCGCCCGCTTCCGCCGCCTCAATAGCGCGTTTGTAGTGGAAATGGATGTCCGCCACGATCGGGACCGGGCTTTCACGGCAGATTTCCTTCAGCGCCGTTGTCGTTTCCTGATCCGGGGCCGAGATACGCACAATATCCGCACCGGCATCCGCCGCGCGGATCACCTGATCCAGCGTCGCACGGACATCGTGGCCGTCGGTGTTCGTCATCGTCTGCACACTGATCGGCGCGTCACCGCCGACCGGCACATTGCCGACCATGATCTTGCGCGATCTGCGACGCTCGATATCACGCCACGGACGAATGGGATTATGCGTCATCTTGATCCCCGAATTGCTGCGCTACAGATAGTCCTTTGCCGCCCGCGCGGCAAGTTCAGCGCCGTTCAGGATCGGCTGGCAGGATCACAGTAAAGCGAGACCCCTGTCCCGGCTCGCTTTCGATGCGCAGCTTTCCGCGATGCCGGCTGGTGATATGTTTGACGATGGCCAGACCCAGCCCGGTCCCGCCCTTCTCGCGCGATCGGTGACTGTCGACGCGATAAAAACGCTCTGTCAGGCGGGGCAGATGCATCTCATCTATTCCTTCGCCCTGATCTATGACAGCGACCGAACAGGCCGGGCCGCGCAGGCTTGGCTCATGCGCGATATGAGACAGCCGCAACGTGACCAGACCGCCTGTGCCACCATATTTCACGGCGTTTTCCACAAGATTGTGAAACACCTGCGTCAGCTGATCGGCATCACCTGCGACATAGACGGGACTGTCGGCCCCCTCGACCAGAATGCGGACATTGTTGGCAAGGGCCTGCTGTGCCAGGGTTTCGGTAACGGCACGGACCAGCATTGCAAGGTCGACGGTTTCTGCGGGCCTGCGGCGTTCTTCGGATTCGACACGGCTGAGCGAAAGCAGATCCAGAACCAGCCGGTTCATGCGCGCGGCCTCTGTTTCCATGATCTGAAGGAAACGGTCACGCGCGCCCGGATCATCGCGGGCCGGACCGCGAAGGGTTTCGATAAATCCGATCATCGCGGTCAGAGGGGTGCGCAACTCATGGCTGACATTGGCGACAAAGTCGCGGCGCAACTGGCCGGCTTCCTCAATCCCTGAACTGTCCTCGATCACGACCAGTGCGCCACGGCCGAATTTCGTGGGCATGGCAGATACGGTTACCTCGACCGGAAGGTCCCTTCCCCGCGCGGAAATGACAACGCGATTGCGGTAGCCGCCTGATTCCACCTTCGCCAGATTGGGGTCCGGAACAGGCGGGTCGACATGGGCGGGATCGAGCACCGAATCGACTGCCTGAACAATGACCGGATGACGCAGAACGGTAACAAAGGGGCGATCGGTCAGGTTGTCACCCAACAGACGCGATGCAGCCACATTCGCGGCAAAGACGCGCGCCTCTGCATCAAGCGCAACGACAGGCACCGGCAGGGCCGCGATCACCTGCTGGATAATCGCCTGATCCACCTTAGTCGATCCGTTTCAGGCCGGTACGAAAGCGCGCCCCGTTTTCGACATAGCGTTGCGCGTTCTTCCGAAGCCCCTCATAAGCGGCATCGTCGATGTCACGCACGACGCGGCCCGGAGCCCCCATGACCAACACGCGCGACGGGATTTCCTTGCCTTCCGAAATCAGTGCGGAGGCACCGACAAGCGAACCCGCGCCAATATGCGCACCGTTCAGCACCGTCGCGCCCATCCCGATCAGCGCGCCGTCATCGACCTTGCATCCGTGCAGAATGGCGCGATGACCGACCGTGACGTTCTGCCCGAGAACCAGAGGGAATCCCGGATCGGTATGGAGGCAGCAAAGATCCTGTATGTTCGATCCCCGACCGATGCGGATCTCTTCGCAATCGCCGCGCAGCACGGCACCCCACCAAACGCTGGCACCGGGCTCGATCACGACGCGACCAATGATCTGCGCATCCGGCGCGATCCACGCGTCCCCGGCGATTTCAGGGGCGATCCCGTCCAGTTCCCAGATCATGCGCCTTCTCCCTCCATCAATGTTCTGACAAACCCACCCAGGCCCTTTTGCCTGTCACGCCGTAATCTTTCGGCTGTCAGGATGGAAACAAGGCGCTCAAAGCTTTCTTCCAGATCGTCATTCACCAGCACATAATCATATTCGGCCCAATGTGAAATCTCGTCCCGGCTTTTATCCATCCGTCCGGCAATCACCTCTGCCGAATCCTGCCCACGCTGGACCAGCCGCCGTTCCAGTTCGTTCAAGGATGGGGGAAGGATGAAGATCGACACCACATGCGGACCAAGCGCCGATGTCCGGATCTGCTGGCCGCCCTGCCAGTCCACGTCGAAGATCGTGTCACGGCCTGCCTGCATCGCGGTTTCCACCGGCCCACGGGGTGAACCGTAGAGATTGCCGAAGACTTCTGCATGTTCCAGCATATCGCCAGAGGCCACCATCTTCGCGAATTCGGGCCGCTCGATGAAATGGTAATGCTGGCCGTCAACCTCTCCGGGACGCGGGGCGCGGGTCGTTGCGGAGACCGAAAACGACAGAGTCGGATCCCATTCGATCAAACGCCGTGCCAGCGTCGACTTGCCCGCACCTGAAGGTGACGACAGAATGATTAACAGCCCGGTCCGGTCCATGCAGCCCTCGAATTTCCTTGCGCGCTTTTGCCCGGCGGTGAAGAGAAGAATCAACCCTTCGCACTTAACCAAGCAGAAAGATTTTGGACCTCTTTGCGCGACAGATCGGCTAACATTACGGAAAGCCTGCGAAAATCTGGTGGAGGTTTCAGCGGCGCCGACTGGCAGAATAGGTTGAAATTGATGAGTGACGACAGCGGCACAGACGATCCGGGCAAGCGCCAAGCCGAACAGGCCGGGGCAAAAATCGTCGACCTTTCGGTTGTCGCACCTGTCAGCGCGGATCGCGTCGTATCTGCCATAAGGAGCTATTGGGACAGCCTTCGCCGTGGCCGCGCGGTCCCTGAGCGAACCGATGTCGAGGCAAGCGGCATCCGCACAGTGCTGGATTTCGCCTTCATCCTTGAGCGCATCGCGCCCGGAGCCGCGCGGTTTCGCCTGTCTGGCCGGCACCTGATCGACCTGATGGGCATGGAAGTGCGCGGTATGCCGGTCTGTTCGTTCCTTAATCCGGACAGCCGCGGGCGGTTGTCGGATGTCCTGGAAACGGTCTTCAAGGGCCCGCAGATCGCTGATATCGCGCTGCATTCCCGCGCCGCCTATGGCCGACCCGAACTGCGCGGCCGGATGTTGTTTCTTCCGTTGCGCTCGGATCTCGGTGACGTCACCCGCGCGCTTGGCTGTCTGGTCAGTGAAGGCACCATTGGTCGCGGACCCCGCCGGTTCGACATCCTGACAGAGACGGTGTTCCCGGTGATCGAGGGGGCCGCCCCGCTCCCACCCGCCAGCGATGGCGTTGCCGAGCCGCCGCCATCCTGGCAGGCACCTATCCTTCGACGTCCGGTGCTGAAACCGCTCGACAGAAACGCAACCCCGGAAGATCGGCGGGCCCGCTTTCGTTTGATAGAGAGCACCAGCGACTAGGTTTTCATTCCCGAAATTTTCTTGATCGTATTTGTCGTATAGGCACCGTTTCACTATCTCTTCGCCGGTCGTCTTGTTCATATTTTCGCCTGAACATTTGTCGAGCCCGCAGTCCCCACCAGACCGTTTTTTCTCTCGTTAGCAGGTTGGCGCTGACGCTACTTCGCAACGATCTTGGCCCTTATCCCGAGCTCCGGCTCAAATGCGCGAAAAGTCCAACCGGCAACCTGTCGAAGCCTCTCTTTCCGTAAGTCGGAAAAATGATTCAAAAAGGAACCTGAAAGATGGACGGCCCGGCGGTCGCGAAAGATTTTTACATTTCGGCAACGTCCTGTGAACGAACGGGTCCCGAACCACGGATCTGTGGTGATATGATCTACGCAGCCCCTTCGGCAACAGGGCAGACGAAGATAAGGAACTTGCTGTGCAGTTCCACTTCACTTTCCGTGACTCATTGATAATAAATACAAAAATTCAGGCTGGAGTTTAGGAATGGCTGAAAATTGGCTGTCGATCATTTGTGTTCCGTCAATGTCCGTGATGCCGCTGAGGGTGATGCAGCTGCTACACCTCTCTGGTGCCGAGGTCATGACGGTCACGCCGGGCGTCGCGCCTTCGCCCGAGTTGAGTGCCGGCCGGATTTCGGAAATTGCTCATCGCGGCAGCCTTCCAACCGGCAAGGACCGGCGCATCGCTGTTATCCAATCGACAGTATTGTATGACGCGCGTTTCGCGCTGCAAATATTGTCCGACGCCGATTTCATCACGATGTCGACGGCTGATCCCGTCCGTGCAGTTCTGCGATCTTTGCGGAACGAGGCATGGACGCAGCAAGCTCAGCAAAGTGGTGAAAGCACCGTACTACCAATTCCAAAAACTAAAGATTTCAAAATCAATATAAATTTCAGACGTTTAAATAATTTAATTCAAGAAATTCAGATAGGTGAGGCGATGCTGTCGGCTGCCCTGTCCGGCTTTTCCGCGCGGCGCGTGAGCGTGGATACCGGCCAGCTAATTGATCTGAAAATTCCAAATGTGCCCGCTGTGCATAGCGATACTCCAGAAAAATTTTCAGATATTATTCAAAATTTTGACGAAGCAATCTCTCATATCCGCCAGTTGCGGGTTAACACTCCCGGCATCGAAATGACCCACGCGCCCGACATTATCGGTCGCGCTGCGGCGCCAGTCATGGCATTTGTTTGCGGCAGGAACACGAAGGAATATCTGCCGACCCTCACAGAAAATATGAAAAAACAATCTGTTCCCTTGGTATATATCGACAATGGCTCCGATGACGGCTCTGTCGAAATGGCCGAGAAGCTCATCGGCGATGGCATCGAAGAACTGCACCATCTGCCCTATGACGGTGCTTTTTCGGTAGAAGCGCAACTGAAGAAGAAGCACCGCCTTATCGAGCGGCACGCACCTCGTTGGATCATCCATATGGATGCCGACGAGATTATCGAGCATCGTGACGAAGGACGAACGCTCCTTGAAATCGCACAAAATGCAGAAAAATCAGAATATAACGCGATAAACTTTAACGAATTCGTTTTCCTTCCTGAACACCATCAGGACTTCGCCGGAAAGGACTATGCAGCGCAGATGCGCCGCTATTACCTTTTCGAGCCGGTTCCCTTCCGTTTGATGCGCATGTGGCGGCATGGGCTGGGGCTTTCGAATGTCGCAGATGCGGGTCATCGGCTATCCGGGCCCCTGCGCGTCGCCCCGGTCTCGCATAACCTCCGGCATTACATGGCACTCAGCGAAGAGGCCGCGGCGCAAAAATATGTCGGACGACCGTTTGCCGCGGCTGAACTGGCAAAAAAATGGCACGCAAACCGGCTTGGCATCACGCGCGACGATGTCCGGATGCCGGATGCCGGGACGCCCCGTATGTCCTGCCTTCCGCCCGGACAAATGAAGGCCTTCGACCGAAGTCGACCTCAACGCACGCATTGGTGGAAATGGCGGCACGAAAGCTGAACGCCGCGGCGCACACCCTTGCGAGGCGCCCGCCCTTCACCTACATCTTTACCGAAAGCGAAGGACGACTGCATGGCGATAGAAGCGCACGAAATCGAAGCCCTGATCCGCGAAGCTTTTCCGGATGCGACGATCACGGTCAACGATCTGGCCGGCGACGGCAATCACTATGCGGCCGAAGTGATTGATGAATCCTTTCGTGGAAAGAACCGGGTAGAGCAGCAGCGTGCGGTTTATGCGGCGCTGAACGGCAAGATGGACGGGCCAAACGGCCAGCTTCATGCCCTCGCCCTGACCACGAAAGCCCCTGATTGAGGAAGAACCGATGACCGACGCGCGTGCGCAAATCCAACAGGCACTGGACGAGAACGAAGTGGTGCTTTTCATGAAGGGCACCAAGGAAATGCCGCAATGCGGGTTTTCCAGCCGCGTCGCCGGTGTGCTGAACTATATGGGCGTGGCCTATCGCGATGTGAACGTGTTGGCTGACGAAGGTGTTCGCCAGGGCATCAAGGATTTCTCGAACTGGCCGACGATCCCTCAGCTTTACGTCAAGGGTGAATTCATCGGCGGCTGCGATATCGTGACCGAGATGACGCTGGCGGGTGAGCTGGATGAGCTGTTTGACCAGAAAGAGATCACCTACAACAAGGAAGCTGCCGATAAGATTCGCGAAGCGAACGCCTGAGCCGTGCCTCCCTCTCAGCAGATTTCCCAAGTGACGAAGCCCCGCCGCAAGGCGGGGTTTTTGCTTTTGACGCCGCCCCAAATCGCACCTAACCTGTCGCCAGTCAAAACCATAACCGGGAGGTAGGAATGACCCTTCGCAATCGCGTCGCAGCCACGCTGCTTGGTCTTTCAGCTGTCGCTGCGCCGCTTGGCGCTCAGGCGCAGGATTTCATCAATGTGCTGACGGGCGGCACGTCGGGTGTCTATTATCCGATGGGTGTCGCGCTGTCGAAAATTTACTCGGAAGCTCTGCCGGACGCCAAGGTTCAGGTTCAATCGACCAAGGCATCGGTTGAAAACCTCAACCTGCTTCAGCAGGCGAAAGGCGAAATCGGTTTCTCGCTTGGTGACTCTGTGAAACTGGCCGCCGAAGGAAATGCGGATGCGGGTTTCCCCGCGCCCCTGGACAAGCTGCGCGGTATCGCTGCGGTCTATCCGAACTATATTCAGATCGTCGCCAGCGAAGAATCTGGCATCACCACGCTGGCCGATCTGGCCGGGAAATCGGTGTCGGTCGGTGCGCCGAAATCTGGGACAGAGCTGAACGCCCGTGCAATCCTTGAGGCCGCCGGGATGAGCTATGACGATCTGGGCAAGGTGGAATACCTGCCCTTCGCGGAATCGGTCGAATTGATGAAGAACCGCCAGCTGGATGCGACGCTGCAATCCGCCGGTCTTGGCGTTGCGTCGCTGAAAGACCTTTCGACCTCGATCCCGATCACAGTCGTGTCGGTACCGGCCGACGTGGCCGAGGAACTGGGTGCGCCCTATGTCGCCGGTGAAATTCCTGCCGAAACCTATGAGGGTCAGGCAGAGAGCGTGCCGACGGTAGCTGTCATCAACTACCTTGTCAGCTCGGACGCGGTCAGCGATGACGCGGCCTATGCGATGACGAAGTCGATCTTCGAAAACCTTGATGAGCTTAAGGCCGCACATGCTGCCGCAAATGCCATCGACGTGCAGAACGCACTTCAGGGTATGCCGATCCCGGTCCATCCCGGTGCGCAGCGTTACTATGACGAAGTCGGCGTAAGCGCCGAATAAATAGACCGGGCCGGCGCTATTGCGTGCCGGCCCGCTTTCTTCGCTGAAGGCGTCACGATGACTGTCGATACCCATGCGGCCGATATGGCCGATCTTGGCCTGCACGACCCGCTGGCCGAAAGTTTCCCGGAAAACATTCAGGGCCGCATCCTTTTCTGGATCGCCGTTGCGTTTTCGCTTTATCAGATCGCCACTGCGGCGCATTTGCTGAATCTTAACAGCCAGATCCAGCGTGCCGTCCACCTTGGTTTCCTGCTGCTACTGGGCTTCCCGCTGCTGACACTGCTGCGCGGACGCAGCCAGCCTGTGCAGATCCTTGCATGGGTCATGGGTCTGGTCGGTGTCGGCATCGCCGCTTATCAATGGGTCGAATATGTGCCGCTGATGATGCGGGCGGGCGATATCAACGGGATCGACACAATCGTCGGGATCGTCACGCTGGTTGCCGTTTTTGCCGCTGCGTGGGTCGTCATGGGTCCGGCACTGCCCGTCGTGGCCGGTATTTTTCTGATCTACGCCCTGTTTGGCGAATATTTCCCCGGCGCGCTGCAAACGCGCGGCTATGCACTGGAACAGGTGGTCGAGCAGATGTCCTTCGGCACAGAAGGTATCTACGGCACGCCGCTTTACGTCAGCGCGACCTATATCTTCCTGTTCATCCTGTTCGGATCGTTCCTTGAACGCGCAGGGATGATCAAACTGTTCACCGATGTATCGCTTGGCCTGGTCGGCCACCGCATGGGCGGCGCGGCCAAGGTCAGCGTCGTCAGCTCTGGTCTGATGGGCACGATTTCTGGTTCTGGCGTGGCCAATGTTGTGACCACCGGCCAGTTCACCATCCCGCTGATGAAAAGCTTCGGCTACCGCTCTGCCTTTGCGGGCGGGGTTGAATCGACATCCTCGATGGGCGGGCAGATCATGCCGCCGGTCATGGGCGCCGTCGCCTTCATCATGGCCGAAACCCTTGGTGTCGCCTATGTCGAGGTTGTGCGGGCGGCGATCATCCCCGCCATCCTCTACTTCGCCTCGACCTTCTGGATGGTCCATCTGGAGGCCGGGCGTCGCGATCTGCGCGGCATGGCAAAAAGCGAATTGCCATCAGCGCTGAATGCCATTCGAGAGGGCTGGTATCTGGTACTGCCCCTGGCCGTGCTGGTCTATCTGCTGTTCTCCGGCTTCACGCCACTTTACGCGGGCGCAGTCGGGCTGGCGCTGACGATCATGCTGATCCTTGGTGCCTCGCTGATGCTGGGGATGCCGTCTAACGTTATCCGGATCATCTTCTGGATCGGTCTTGGCCTGATGGTCGGTTATTTGCTGAGCAACCGGCAAGAGGTCCTGCTTTGGGGGCTGGTCGGCGCCCTGCTGGTGATCAGCGTCGTGACGAATGGCGGAAGACAGACGATCTGGCAGGTGATTGAAAGCCTGGCAGAGGGTGCCAAGACCGCCCTGCCCGTCGGCGTCGCCTGTGCGCTTGTCGGTGTCATCATCGGCACGATGACGCTGACCGGCGCGGCCAACACTTTCGGCATTTTCATCGTCGGCGTTGGTGAGAACTCTCTGATGCTCTCGCTGATCCTGACCATGCTGACCTGCATCGTTCTGGGCATGGGCATCCCCACGATCCCGAACTACATCATCACCTCGTCTATCGCGGCCCCGGCACTGCTGGAACTGGGCGTGCCGCTGATCGTCAGCCATATGTTCGTATTCTATTTCGGCATTCTGGCCGATCTGACGCCACCGGTCGCGCTTGCCTGTTTCGCTGCAGCCCCCATCGCCAAGGAATCCGGCTTCAAGATCAGTCTTGAGGCGATAAAGGTCGCCGCGGCGGGTTTCGTGATCCCCTATATGGCGGTGTTTACGCCTGCACTCATGCTCCAACCCGGCGGACCGCTGGCCGAGGCGTTGGGCTTCCCAATGGCTGTCGCCTATATCGTGCTGAAATGTGTCATCGGCATCGGGCTGTGGGGAACGGCGGTGATCGGCTGGCTGGGACATCGGCTCAACCTGCTGGAGCGTGGCGTTGCAATGGCGGCGGCCTTCACCTTGATCGCCGCCCTGCCCCTGACGGATGAAATCGGTTTGGGTCTTGCCGTTCTGTTCAGCGTTATCTGGTGGATGAAAAGGAAAACGGCATGAGCTGCCTGCTGGTTGGTGCGGTCGCAGTTGCGCTGTCCAGTGACCGTTTCACACTGGAATGGACCCATTCAGTCGAAAAGGTGAACTGGCGGGAAGAGTGGATCGTCAATGAGGCCGGTTTGCGCCTGATGAAGGCAGCAATCAAAGGCTCTGGCGCGGGAATGGAGCCGGGGCCCAATGCCAGGCTTGAGGATGGCTGGTGGGTCTGGCGTCCCAATCAGCCGCCGATCCCGGAACTGGTCCTTGCCTCCTCTGGCGCGACACCATCGGCATGGCGGTTATGTGATGGCGATGATTGCCGCGATATCGGCGCAGAGCCGGGCGAGGCGATAACGATCAAACCCTGCCCCTGACAACCGCCTGCAAAAGAAAACGGCCCGCCTTCACAGCGGGCCGTTCGTATGACATGGCTGTCGATCAGTAATAATAATCTTCTTCCCAATCGACCTCGTCATAGTAATACAGGTCGTCCTTGCTGCGGCTGCGACTTAGCGCATTGGCGATGATCAGGCCGACAGAGAAAGCCCCGGCCAGCCCGATTGCCGGGCCGGCCTTGGTTTCGACCGCCTGATCGAGCGTTTCTTTCGCCTTATCAAGCGCAACCCCGCCCATCTCGGCAACTTCGGTGGCTTTTTCACCAACCGTGTGACCTGCGCCAGAGGCAGCGTCACCGGCGCTGTGCGCGGCGCCCTTTACCGTGTCGCTGGCAGCGCCGAACAGTGAAGTCACCTTTGACTTGGCGCCTTCGACCGCACTTTCCGCGCGATACTTCACCTTGTCGATCGCCGCGTCAGCGGCAAGGCTCAGCCGTGCCTCGACCTCGTTCTTAAGCTCATCGGTCGAAGGAACGGCGTGACGCTCTGAATTTGACATCAGCCAGACAATCAGGCCGATCAGCGCGAAGCCGCCGCCGATAATTAGCGAAGCATAGGTTGGACCCAGTTCCAGCCGCCATGCAAGAAAGCTCCACAAAGCGGCCAGAAGGAAGCCCGCGCCAATCAACAGGGCAACGCCCGCACCGGCCTTCATGCCGGCGCGACGCGCCTTGTCACCTAGCGCAAGCTGCATCCGGTTGACATAATCGAACATGAGTTCAGGCCCCGCTTAGCGGCGCGCGATCAGCAGCCCGACCAGAAAACCGACGCCGACAGCGATACCAAGCGCCTGCGCAGGGTTGCGGCGAACGGCCGTCGACAGTTCATCATAGTAATCTTCGGCGTAGCCAGCCATCTGCTGCGCGCCTTCTTGGCCCTTGCGATAAAGGCGACGAGCCTCGTCTTTGGCGGCCTCGGCATATTCATGGCCAAGCTCACGCGCGGTGTCGGCATATTCACCCGCCTTTTCCTTGACCTGACGGGCGGTGTCCTGTGCTTTGCCAGCTGCATCTTCAGCCGCGTGGCGGGCGTCTTCTTTCAGATTCTGTGCGGAATATTCATTGCGGGACATGGAAGTCCTCCTTCAGGCTTGAAATAACGTTGCATGGTCAAACGCAGCGCAAGGGCACGTCGTTCCGAAAATCGCCATAAATCTTTGGCAATTCGCCCTAAATTCGCATTCTGGGGAATGGTACCGCCTCCCCGGCTTGAACGGGGGACCTCTGGATCCACAATCCAGCGCTCTAACCAACTGAGCTAAGGCGGCACGGTTCGCGTCGTTTAGCGCCCCGTGACACAGGATGCAAGGCCGGACTTGCCGCAAATTCATCATCGGGATAGGAGGAAAAGAAAAGGAAAGCGACATGGGCATCAACAGCGAAAGCGATATCGCCGCGAATATTCAGATCGGTCCGACGGATCGGGGCATGGTGCGAATCTATGTCGAGGGTGACGGGGTAGAACTACCCTTGGATTTCGATCCGGATGAGGCAGCGGAAATCGCCGAAGAGCTGCTGGCCGCGGTCGAGGCTGCACGAAACCTCGGTCCTGCAAAACAGGGCAAGGGAAAAGGCAAACCCCGGCGCTAAAGACCGGCCGTGGCGGGGTCGATCAGCGCCTGCAACCGAATGGAGGCGACGCGGGCGACATCGCGCGTCAGCCTTGTACGCCGCGCCGCTGCCATTTTTGTCAGCGGCGATTCCCGCATGATTTCCGCCCCGTAAGCATCTGCGCGGATCAGCCCGGTATCAGGCGGCAGCAGATCATCAGGGAAATCGGTATCGACCGCCCAGAAAAACCTGTCGCTCCACTCCAGATAGTTCTGCCATTTGCGGTCGCCTGTGAAATCAGCGCGGCTGCTTTTGCATTCCACGATCCAGATTTCACCTTGTGGCGTGATGGAAATCACATCGACGCGCAAACCGCGCGACGGCACGAATTCACACAGAACTGCATGGTCAAAGCTGCGCAACATCCGGCTGACGCCGCGTGCCAGTCTGAATCCGGCCTGATCGGGCAGCGTCGTATCATCGGCGTTTGGATTGGGGTCTATCAGAGTCATGCGGCGATCATGAACAAAACGAAAACATGGTGCAAGCCCCGGCCCCGCGATCGCGCCCTTGAAAGCCAGAAGAACGACAACTATCTATCGTGACCGGCGAGTTTCTGCTCTTCGCGTGAGGGCCACTTTTTCCACTGGCCTATAATTTCTCGATGGGAGCTGGCTCTGTCATGGCCCTGGTCATGTTACCCGGCGCCCACCTGGTACTCCAGGCTTTCGGGAAAATCTGCGCGCCCACGGTTGCTGCGGTTCTCGCCACAAAGCCGCCCTTTCCGGGGCGGCTTTTTTGCGTCAGGCACATCTCAAAAAGAAAAAGGGTGGTCCGAAGACCACCCTTCCCCGAGAGACTTCGATCCAGAGGGATGGATCAGAAGCCATAGACGAGCGACACGCCCAGCACGTTATCCGTACGGATTTCGCGGTTTTCCTGATACTCGGTCGAGTAGGAAACGCGGGTCGCAAGCTGGTCCGACATCTTGAAGTTGACGCCGAATTCGTTGGTGATCTCATCGCCAGCCGAGTCCGACGTGATGTAGTCGGTGTCGTTGGTGACGAAGATCGTGTCGTTGAAGCGGTGGTAGAACCGCGACGAAGCGATGTAGCCGGTTTCGGTTTCCGAAGCCAGGTTGTCCGATTCGCTGTAATCGACCGATTGGGTATAGCGAACGCCAACACCGGCCTGAACACGCCATGTGGTGTCATTGGTGTTGATGATGCGGTAACCCGGACCGAAGCCGAGGAACGCGTCACGCTTTTTGCGGCCTTCCAGCTCGTCGATTTCTTCGGCGGTCAGCATGCCGTCAGCAAGGTTGTCCAGCTCTTCGTCGACCATGCCGTCCTGGTTGATACGGCCCAGTGCGAATGCATAGAAGCGATCGTTGAAGTAATACTGCGCGTCATAGATCGCGTAGACTTCTTCCTGATCCTTGTCGCCGTCGCTGTCTTCACCGAACTCCATGCCAAGACCAACCG
The DNA here is from genome assembly GCF_027913035.1 of Paracoccus albus. Lineage (NCBI taxonomy): Bacteria > Pseudomonadati > Pseudomonadota > Alphaproteobacteria > Rhodobacterales > Paracoccaceae > Paracoccus > Paracoccus albus. The sequence continues at coordinate 1,111,616 of NZ_CP115775.1, read as the reverse complement.
ACTGGGCGAACGGACCCTGGTTGTAAGACATGCGGCCAGCCAGTGCGAAGTCCTGGCTTTCATCGTTGCCGGTCGAACCAGCATAGGTCAGCGAGACACCGCCGAACAGGCCCTGACGACGATCCTGCGGACCGAAGCGGTCAGCGTCGTTCGAACGGGCGAAATCGTCTTCAACGGCTTCCTGAATGTCGTCGATACGATCGTTTACCTGGGTTACGCCCGTGACGTCAGCACCGGTTGCGGCTTCGGTCTGAGCGAAAGCGGGCAGCGACAGCGTCGTCGCAATGGCGGTGGCGCCAGCAAGAAGAGCAACTGCTTTCATGGTTTCCATCCTCAGTTTTGATGACGCAACATTCCGCGTCGCATCATTTCCGAGCCATCAACTATGCCCCTGATGGGCTGGTTTCCATGCCTGCCAGAGGAACAGTCCAGTCGCATGATTGTGAGGAAACGCGATGGAACCAATCGCTATCACCCGGCGCTGAACACCCAAGAGCGGGATTAATTCCGATGTTTCAAACAACTATTCAAACGCTGAACCGCTCCGTTTTGATCACTGTTCGTTCACGTTTTATACAGATTGGTTTCATTTCTGTTACGAAATCAGCCTGAATGTGAAGCATTCAGTTGCGCAATTACAACATCAGTTTGCGAAATCGGAGATGGCACTTTTGATCAAGGCGGTCGCCTCGGCGACGTTCAGCGGTTTCGAATCGAATCTTTGATCGGCTGGGCGCTTCCGATGCCATGGCGAAGCCTGAACCGTCGCCCGGAGCCGCCGCCACCATCCTCTGCCATGCTCATGACGGCGATGGCGAACTGGACGCCCGCGAACAGGACCGTGTGAAAGACGATCAACATGAAAACCGCCACCACGCCTGACCCGCTGGCAAAGACAAGATGACGCAGATGCGCGACGTCGAAGGCGATCAGTAAGGCAGTGAAGACCACAGCCAGTGCAAAGCCGATGGCGACATTCACGATATAGAGTCGAATGAGTTTGGGCATAATTCATCTCCACTTGGATAAGGGGAGACTATCACAGCAGACGCAATGCGTCGTCGGAATTGGTCAAGCCGGGTGAATCTGTCGCAGCGCGACAATGCGGCGCCCGTTAGCCGAGCGCTTCGGGCTGGGCCTCGCGGGCCATGTGATCCAGAACGGCATTGACGAATTTCGTCTCGCGTCCGTCGGGGAAAAAGGCGTCCGCGATGCCCACATATTCGCTGATGATAACGCGCGGCGGTGCCTTTGCGGCGATCAACTCTGCCCCGGCCGCCCTGAAAACGGCGCGAAGAACGGGATCAATCCGGTCGATCGGCCAACGCGCCACCAATGCGCGATCGGTCATCTGGTCGATACGCCCCTGCCATGTGACCGCATCATCCAGAATCCGGCCAAACAGCGCCTCATCAGCATCGGCCGCGGTTTCTTCTTCCGTTTCGTGGCCAATCCGCCAATCCTCGAACTCCCGCCGGACACGATCCGCCGACTGGCCGGCGGCCTCCATCTGGAACAGCGCCTGAACCGCATAGAAACGCGCGGCAGTGCTGCGTTGGCGGCGATTGTCTTGTCGTTTCGGGCTGCTCATGCGCCGGTCGTTCCTTCGAGTCTTCCTGCCAGCCGAATAGGGTCGTTATCCCGCGGATCGGGCGTCGGCTGCTGGCGGGTGGGCGCGTATTTGCGCGACAATGCAATCAGATGCAAGGCCGCAGCGGCAGCGCCGCCGCCTTTGTTCTGCCCATCGGGATCGGCGCGCACGATGGCCTGATCCTCATTCTCGACGGTCAGTATGCCGTTTCCGATGGCCAGCCCCTCCAAACCCAGCAGGGTCAAGCCGCGTGAGCTGTCGTTGCACACTGTCTCGTAATGGGTCGTCTCGCCACGGATTACGCAGCCCAAAGCCACAAACCCATCGAACCGCCCGCTGCGCGCGGCCATGCCGATTGCCGTCGGAATTTCCAGTGCCCCCGGCACCTCGACCAGATCCGTGACCGCACCGACCTGATCCAGAACGGCACGTGCACCGCTGATCATGGCATCGGCGATTTCGCGGTAATAGGGCGAGACGACGATCAAAGCCCTGACAGGCGCGTCGAATTCTGGCAGGGGCAGCTGATAATGGGAAATTCCGGCCATGATCAATCCTTCGCAATCGGGCGGGTTTCGACAACGGACAAACCGTAGGCGTCCAACCCGACGATTTTCAGCGGCGCGGTATTGGTCAGCAGGATAAGCTCTTCCAGTCCCAGTGCCGAAAGGATCTGCGCCCCCAACCCATATTGGCGCAGGATATGCGGGCTGGCACCGCCTTCCGATACCAGAACCTTGCTGAGATCGCGAAGTAGAACCACGGCACCGCGCCCCTCTTCCGCAATCATGCGCATCGCGGCAGGCAGGTCGCCCGCGCCGTCACGCGGGACGCCCAGCACATCATGCAGCGGGTCGAGCGCATGCATCCGCACCATCACGGGCCCCGGCGCGGAAAGGTCGCCCTTCGACAGAACGATATGTTCCGAGCCCTGGGTTTCATCTGCAAAGACGCGCATCATCCAGTCGCCGCCATTGACAGAATGAACTGGCCGCTGCGCGCGTTCGGCGATCAGATTGTCATGCCTGCGGCGATAGGAAATAAGGTCGCTGATCGTCCCGATCTTCAATCCATGACGCTGGGCAAAGGCGACCAGATCGGGAAGGCGCGCCATCGTACCGTCCTGATTCATGATCTCACAGATCACGCCCGAGGCGTTCAATCCGGCAAGACGTGCAATATCGACGGCGGCTTCCGTATGGCCGGCGCGCACAAGCACGCCACCTTCGCGCGCGCGCAGCGGGAAGACGTGACCCGGAGATGCAATATCGGATGGTCCTTTGGTGGGGTCTATGGCAACGGCAACCGTACGGGCGCGGTCATGCGCGGAGATGCCGGTCGTCACGCCCTCTCGCGCTTCGATCGACATGGTGAAGGCGGTTTCATGGCGGCTGGAATTGCGTGGCGACATCAGAGGCAGACCAAGCGCATCAATCCGCGGCCCCGGCAAGGCAAGGCAGATCAGCCCGCGACCATGCGTCGCCATGAAGTTGATCGCATCGGGTGTCGCCATCTGCGCGGGTATGACCAGATCGCCCTCATTCTCGCGGTCCTCATGATCGACGAGGATGCACATCCGGCCATTGCGGGCGTCTTCGATAATCTCCTCGATGCTGGAAATCGCATCGGACCAGTCGCGCTCTACCGGTCCCGGCTTCTCATATTGCATCTCGGCACCTTCCTGATCAGTAAACGATTCTGGCCGATCAAGGTTATGACCTGCATGAGCAATTCGTGCAATGTCGGCGGTGTGACCCAAATGCCCGCCGATGTGTCGGTATCCTGGTCAGGACGGCGTTCAAACGCGGTGCGTCTTACGCAATCGGCTGCTTATACGGGTTGCTCAGAACAATTCTACATCCCCGGTCGGTCGTGCAGCCGGCGCCGCTTCTATAACTTGCTGCGCGATAAACTGCTCTCTCGCCAGGCCGACTGATGGCCAGAAATTGATGCGTCTGGCCTGATCTCCGCCGACGGAATGCGTCATGATCCGCATCCCCTCTGCACGCAGAAACTCGGCCGCGAAGGCTGCATTCAGCGCGCCCACGTTTTTCAGGCCGGCGACCATTTTCGCCCCACCAAAAACATGCGCCCGAAGACGGCGCCGATCAGCGCCCAGTTTCAGCACACCGTTGATCAGCAGTTCCATCGCGTTGACGCCGTAGCTTGCGGAGGCATGGCCACCGGTGCGCCCCGCCGCGAGAAGAAAGTGATTCATGCCGCCCGCCTGTGCCTGCGGGTCGAAGATGCAGACGGAAATGCAGGAGCCGAGAACCGTTGTCATGCAACATTCCGGCTCCCCCCTGGAGACCTCGAACTGACCCTGAATGACATGGATGCGGCCTGTTTCCGGCATCTTAGCGATCCTGACGGTTGCGGCGATCAGTGGCCGCCAGCAGTTCGGGCGCAATAGAGTCCAGCGGAACCAGCCTGTCGACACCGCCCATCTCCCATGCGACGCGCGGCATTCCCCAAACGACAGAGCTTGCCTCATCCTGCGCGAGGCAAAGTGAGCCGCGTTTATGCAAAGTTGTCATGCCGCGGGCGCCGTCCGCCCCCATACCGGTCATCAGGATTGCAACGACACGCTCGGCAATCGGGGAGGCAGATTCGAACAGAATATCGACCGAGGGGCGATGTCCACCGACCTTGTCACCTTGCAGAAGCAGGCAGCGCGGACGCAGTCCTGAGGAGACACCCAGATGCCGCGCCCCGCCCGGCGCGATCATCACGACACCCTGCGCAAGTGGGCGATCATGTTCGGCAAGGCAGATCGTCGGCGCGAAGCGGCTGTTCATGCGTTGTGCGAAGCTGGACAGGAAGCCTTCCGGCATGTGCTGGGTCACGAGGATCGGCGGGCAGTTTTCCGGCAGACGAGCGAAGACCTGCTCCAACGCGTCCACACCGCCCGTGGATGACCCGATCAGGACGATCTGGTTGTTCCACTTGTAATCCGAGACCACCACTGGCGTGCTGCGCGCGCCGTCCAGGCGCCGCGTGACATTGGCCGTCGCCGCGCCGCAGACCAGATCCGGCAAGGCCGCAAAGGCATTGCCTGCTTCTTCCCGCCTGGGTTTGCCGATGCACTCCACCGCCCCACGAGACAATGCCTCGATCGCGGCAGCGCTGCCTTTCCGGGTCTCGCTGGAGATCATGATCACCGGCATGGGCCGGGTGCGCATCAGTTCCTTCAGAAAGTCGAGACCTGACTGGCCGGGCATTTCCACATCAAGCGTCAGAACGTCGGGCGAAAGCCGCGTTATTTCCTGCCGGGCCTCGTCGGCGTTCGAGGCTTCACCCACCACTTCGATTCGCGGGTCGGAACGCATTCTAAAGCGCAGAAGATGACGAATTGTCGAAGAATCATCGACGATAAGCACACGAACGGTTTTCATGCCACCCCGTCCGGGATGCTGCATTGAGGTCCGTTCATTCCGATCTCCTGTCATGGTCCTGGCAGGAGACTGGCAGAAAGGGATGAACATGCCCTTAACGCGAAAATCAGCCCTGCCAACGCCCTCTGATCGCCAAGGCGACATAAGCAAATTTGCGCGTAAACTCTGTCACAACAGGGGGTTTGCCGCCCTTCACGGAAACCAAAACCTTCCGCGCACCCGCCCCGGCGAACAGGGCAGGCGCAGCCCGACCAGGCGGTTTCGGCCTTACGCGCCGCGCCGAATCGAGCGCTTGCAGGCCCGCATCGGCCAGACCGGACAGCGCATCGCCCGAATCCCCAGACAGACCCAGATTAAGCGCCCGAATCTGCGGATACGCGCCAAGCCATGCCGCGATCCCCGCACCTAGCGCTTGCGCGGCAACCAGATCATCCTGCCCGCGCAGCCCGCAAGCAATGCCTGCCAATCTCATAAGTCCGCCGGTGCATTCGCCAATATATTGCTTTACCTCATCCACCGACGCAAACGGCTCACGCACAACATCGCGGTGCCGCGCCTCGACAATTGCGGCAAGGGGCTTAATCTCGGCGCCCCAGCTTTCGAACAGCGGTGCAGCAATATCATGCCGCGCCGGTGGCCGCCCCTCCGCCATTTCGGCAATCTGGTCGGTCCACCATTGCAGGCGCATCTGCGAGATCAGCGGTTCACCGGAGGCGACCGCCGCACGCGCGATGTCCAAATTCGCGGCGTATAGCGTCGCAAGCTTCGCCCGATCCCCCGGCTGTGCCGCCATGACAGATGCGAAGCGGTCGGGATCGGCCTCTCGCAGCAGTTCGGCGCAATGTTCAGGCGTCACGTCGCTGCGCCATCGTGGATCAGCTTCCAGACGATGGCATCGTGCAGGGCTTCGAAGCTGGCATCGACGATATTGGGTGAAACGCCCACCGTCGACCAACGGTTACCGGCGCCATCCTCGCTGTCGATGGTCACGCGAGTGACAGCTTCGGTCCCGCCCTGGGTAATCCTGACGCGGAAATCGACCAGCCACATATCGTCTATGCTTGCCTGATAATCGCCCAGATCCTTACCAAGCGCGCGCCACAGAGCGTTGACCGGGCCACGATCATCGGCATCCGTCTCGCCGTGGGATTCGCTGACGGACATCACCCGGTTGCCCTGGATCTGAACCGTCACCACAGCTTCAGAGACCGAAATTTGTTCGCCTTTCGCATTGCGGCGCCGTTCGACGATCACGCGATAGCGTTCCACGTCGAAGAAACGCGGGAGCTGACCCAGATGACGGCGGGCAAGCAGTTCAAAGCTCGCCTGAGCCACGTCATAGGCATATCCCTGATCCTCGCGCAGCTTCACATCTGACAGGATTGCGGCGAGGTCTGCGCCTTCGGGAATGTTCAGCCCTGCCTCTGTCAAACGCGCACGCAGGTTCGATTGACCCGCCTGATTTGACATCGGGATGATGCGGGTATTGCCCACACTGTCCGGCGCGACATGTTCATAGGTCGCCGGATTCTTCACAATAGCGCTTGCGTGAAGCCCGGCCTTATGTGCGAAGGCCGAGGCGCCGACATAAGGGGCATTGGGTGACGGCGCGCGGTTGAGAATCTCATCCAGACGACGAGACGTCTTGAGCAGGTTTTTCAGCGCATCGCGACTGATCTGCGGGACCAGAGGCGCGAATTCGTCCTTCAGTGCCAAGGTCGCGATCAGCGTGGTGAGATTCGCGTTGCCGCAACGCTCCCCCAAACCGTTCAGCGTGCCCTGCACCTGCCGCACACCCGCGCGGATCGCAGCCAAACTGCCTGCGATTGCATTGCCGGTATCGTCATGGGTGTGGATGCCCAGCCGATCGCCGGGAATACCTGCTTCGATGACCTCCCCCACGATCGCGGCGATTTCATGCGGCAGCGTGCCGCCATTTGTGTCACACAGCACGATCCACCGTGCCCCCGCATCACGCGCCGCCAACAGGCATTGCAGCGCATAATCGCGGTTCGCCTTCCAGCCGTCAAAGAAATGCTCGGCATCGAAAAGTGCCTCGCGCCCCTGCGCGACGATATGGGCCAGCGAAGCACTTATATTTTCAAGGTTTTCGTCCAGCGTGATACCAAGCGCCTCGGACACATGAAAATCATGCGTCTTGCCCACGAGGCATACGCTGCCAGTCCCCGCATTCAGCACCGCCGCCAGCACCTCGTCATTCCCGGCAGAGCGCCCTGCCCGCTTGGTCATGCCGAATGCGGTCAGCGTGGCCTTGGTCACAGGGGGATTATCAAAGAAATCGCTGTCGGTCGGATTGGCGCCCGGCCAGCCACCTTCGATATAATCGACGCCCAAAGCGTCGAGCATATTTGCAATCTCGGTCTTCTCGCTGGCAGAGAACTGAACGCCCTGAGTCTGCTGGCCATCACGAAGGGTGGTGTCGTAGAGGTAGAGGCGGTCAGTCATGGTGAACAACTATTTTCAGACATTTCGATTCTCTCCATAAATCAAGCTGCGCAAAAACGTTTATTTGATCGCGGCTAGCTTGACGGGATCAAAGTCTGAAGTGAATTCATAAGTATACGAACCGTCCTTGTTTTCAGATACCTTCACACCGGCTGAGCTAAGTTGGTCTCTGATACGGTCTGCGTCAGCCCACATCTTCAATTGACGGAACTCCCACCTCTGCGACATCAACTCTTCGATTAGTACATCGGAGCCCCCACCAATTCTCTGAGTGGTCAGCCAATTCCCTCCTTTCTCAGTCAAGAGGCCAACGAGCCTTGCACTTGCCAAAAGAGAAGAGAGCATGGATCGGTCGCGGCTAGGGTCGGTGGACAACCTATGAAGTACGCTCATAGCCTCAGCAATGTTGAGATCATCTGCTAAAGCGGCGATAAAATCTGGATGAGGTTCGGACGGCTGCAAGTCTGCCGTAGCATGATGCCATCGTCGCAGCGTCTTTTCGGCCTCCCGCACCTTCTCCACCGTCCAGTCCATCGGCTTGCGGTAATGCGTCATCAGCAGCACGTACCGGATGACCTCGCCCGGAATGCCCTGATCCAACAGATCCCGCACGGTGAAGAAATTGCCGAGACTTTTCGACATCTTCTTCCCCTCGACCTGCAACATCTCGTTGTGCAGCCAATAATTCGCCATCACCTCGGACCCGTGCGCGCACCGGCTCTGGGCGATCTCGTTCTCATGGTGCGGAAACTGCAGGTCGATGCCGCCGGCGTGGATGTCGAACACATCCCCCAGCAACTCCGCCGACATGGCCGAGCATTCGATATGCCAGCCCGGACGCCCGTAACCCCAAGGCGAGTCCCAACCCGGCTGGTTCCCGGTAGAGGGCTTCCACAGCACGAAATCCATAGGATCGCGCTTGAATGGCGCGACCTCCACCCGTGCGCCCGCGATCATGTCGTCCAGCGAGCGCCCCGACAGCTTGCCGTATTCGCTGAACTTGCGAACCTCGAAGAGCACATGACCTTCGGCGGCATAAGCAAAGCCCTTGGTAATAAGATCTTCAATCATCGCCACCATCTGCGGGATATAATCCGTCGCGCGCGGCTCTTCCGTCGGCCGCAGCGCACCAAGCGCTTTCATATCCTCGTGATACCAGCTGATGGTTTCCTCGGTAATGTCGCGGATCGGTCGGCCCGTCTCGGCAGCTCGCGCATTTATCTTGTCATCCACGTCGGTGAAGTTGCGCACATAGGTCACGGCATCCTCGCCATAGACATGCTGCAGCAGCCGGAACAGCACGTCGAACACCACCACAGGCCGCGCATTGCCCAGATGCGCCCGGTCATAGACGGTCGGGCCGCAGGCATAGACGCGGATGTTCTTATCGTCGATGGGATTGAAGTCTTCCTTCGACCGAGTGCGCGTGTTGGTCAGGCGTATCTGAACCTTGTCGACCATGAAGTCCCCCTTGCGGGGACCTGCCTACAGCAATCTGCCCCGCATGAAATGCGTCAGCGGATAATGCAGCAGATGGTGCAGCGTGCGAACATGGGATGGGCTTAAACCATCTGGCGGGCGCTGCCAAGTGCGCGGAATGCTTCCGCTTTCATTCCCCGTTAGCGCCCCCAGTCTTGTCGGCGTCACCGGGCACGCCTAGACATGCCGCAACCCGCCCTTTCAGGAGAGATAAAATGTCCGAGACCAAGGATTTCAACGACCGAATGCTGTCACTCGGTCTGGCCCGCGTGTCCGAGGCCGCGGCACATGCTTCGGCCACGCTGATCGGGCGCGGCGATGAAAAGGCTGCCGATCAGGCCGCGGTCAATGCCATGCGCGACCAGTTGAACAAGCTGGATATCAACGGTGTCGTCGTCATCGGAGAGGGCGAGAGGGACGAGGCCCCGATGCTGTATATCGGCGAAGAAGTCGGCAGCGGCACGGGTCCGGAAGTGGACATCGCGCTTGACCCTCTGGAAGGCACGACGCTGACGGCCAAGGACATGCCCAACGCGCTGACAGTCATCGCAATGGCCCCGCGCGGCACGATGCTGCATGCGCCCGACGTCTATATGGACAAGCTGGCAATCGGCCCGGGTTACGACAAGGATGTCGTCAGCCTTGATATGAGCCCGACTCAAAGGGTCGAGGCATTGGCAAAGGCGCAGGGCGTTAAGGCGACGGATATCACTGTCTGTATCCTCGAACGTCCGCGCCACGAAGACCTGATCGCCGAGGTTCGCGCGACGGGTGCCGGGATCAGGCTGATCACTGACGGCGATGTGGCAGGCGTTATGCACTGCGCCGAGCCGGAGCTGACCGGCATCGACATGTATATGGGCGCGGGCGGTGCGCCAGAAGGCGTGCTGGCGGCATCGGCGCTGAAATGCATGGGCGGCCAGATGTGGGGACGCCTGATGTTCCGCAATGATGATGAACGAGGCCGCGCGACGAAGGCTGGCATCACCGATTTCGACCGGGTCTATTCGCGCGACGAAATGGTGACGGCGGATGTGATCTTCTCGGCCACCGGGGTGACCAATGGCTCTATCGTGCGCGGCGTCAAGCGAGAGCCGAAATATCTGGAAACGGAAACGATCCTCATGCGATCCAAGACCGGCTCGGTCCGGCGGATGATCTATCGCAACCCGATCCGTTGACAGGCTTGCAAGCGCGGCGCGGCTGACGCAGAACCCTGCCATGACAGACCGCGCTGCTTTTCTGAATGTCGAGAACTCTCTGACGGGCCGTCGATGGGTCGGCCCGGATCAGGACACCACCCGCCGTGCCGAGGCATTGGCGCAATCGGCTGACCTGCCCCTGCCCGTCGCCCGCATCCTTGCAGAGCGTGGCATCGAAGCCGCCGAGGCCGATGGATACCTTGCGCCGACATTACGCGAGATGCTGCCCGACCCGCTGAGCCTGCGCGACATGGCCAACGCAGCCGAGCGTCTGGTTGCGGCCACAGCGGCAGGCGAAAAAATCGCGATCTTCGCGGATTACGATGTCGATGGCGGTTCTTCCGCCGCGTTGCTGCTGGACTGGCTGCGCCAGCAGGGCCGGGACGCGACGCTTTATATCCCGGACCGCATTGACGAAGGCTATGGCCCCAACGCGCCCGCCGTTGCAGCACTTGCTGCCGAGCATGATCTGATCGTCTGCGTGGATTGCGGCACACTGTCCCATGACGCGCTCGCGGCAGGCGGTGCAGCAGATATCGTCGTTCTGGATCACCATCTTGCCGGCGAGACGCTGCCCCCGGCGCTTGCCGTGGTAAATCCCAACCGACAGGATGAGGATGGCAATCTGGGCCATCTCTGCGCGGCGGGTGTCGTGTTCCTCACATTGGTTCAGGCGGGGCGCGTGCTGCGTGAACAGGGCAAGCCCGAACCACCTCTGCTTCCGCTGCTTGACCTCGTCGCCCTGGCGACGGTCGCGGATGTTGCACCGCTGACGGGGGTCAACCGCGCTTTCGTGCGACAGGGCCTCGCGATCATGGCGCGGCGTCAGCGGCCGGGCCTGGTCGCGCTGTCAGATGTCTCGCGCGTCGACACCGCACCAAGCAGTTTTCACCTTGGCTTTATGCTGGGTCCGCGCGTGAATGCAGGTGGCCGCGTCGGCCGGGCCGATCTGGGCGCCCGCTGCCTGTCGGCCACCCATCCCGATGAGGCAAGGCGCCTGGCCGAAGAACTGGACGAACTCAACCGCGACCGCCGCGCGATAGAAGCATCGGTCCGCGAGGAGGCGCTGTCACAAGTTGAAGCCCGAGCCGACCAGGCGCTGAGTTGGGCTGCCGGTGATGGCTGGCACCCCGGCGTCGTCGGTATCGTCGCGGCGCGCGTGAAAGAGCGTACGGGCCTGCCCTCTGTCGTGATCGGGATCGAAAACGGTATCGGCAAAGGCTCCGCCCGGTCTGTTGCCGGGGTCGATCTTGGCCGCGCGGTTCATCGTCTTTCGTCAGAGGGCCTGATCGAGAAAGGCGGAGGGCACACGATGGCCGCGGGCCTGACAGTCGCCGAATCGATGATCGAGGGTGCAATGGCCCGGCTGGCGGAACTGATCCAGCCAGAGCTTCACAACCGGACCGGCACTGATGATCTGCGGATCTCTGGCCTGCTGGAACCGGCAGCGGCCACACCCGAGCTGATGGAAATGATCGAATCGGCGGGACCATTCGGTCAGGCGGCCCCTGCTCCGCGCTATGCGTTTTCCGACCTGCTACTCGACAGCGTGGCGACAATGGGCGACGGCCACCTGCGCGCGGCTTTCCGGGTGCCGGGCCAGAAACCGCTGGAGGCTGTCGCATGGGGTGCAATGCAATCGCCGCTGGGTCCTGCCCTGCTGTCCGCAAAGGGACGACGCTTTCACATCGCAGGCAAACTGGAGCTGTCGCATTGGGGCGGTCGCACCCGTGTCCGCCTGCGCCTGGACGACGCTTTCGCCCTGTAGCGAATAATTTTTTCCGCAGACGCGATTTTTCGTCTTGCAGCCCCGGCGATGCTGACCTAAACACCGCTCCACGCCGCGAGCGACGCTCGCAGGACGCCAGTGATGGCCCGTTCGTCTATCGGTTAGGACGCCAGGTTTTCAACCTGGAAAGAGGGGTTCGATTCCCCTACGGGCTGCCATTTCTCTTATAATCAACGCCTTGATGAGCAGTGGAAATGCCGGCTCAGGCCGTTTACGACTGATACGTAAATCCCGCGCCGGACGGCACAGTGCAACATGTGCCGTCGGATTCAGGACACCTGTCAGCCGGCTTGGGTATCCCACCACGGGCCGTGTGGCGCGTCCTTGCCGTCCAGACGCTGGTAACCATGCGCGCCGAAAAAATCGCGCTGCGCCTGGATCATATTGGCGGAACCGCGCGGGGTGCGCATGGCGTCGAACCATGACAGTCCCGCAGCCAATGCAGGAACCGCTATCCCGGCATTGGTCGCAGCAATTACCGCCTTGCGAAGCGCGGCCTCGTTCTTTTTCAAATACTCAGTGAAGGGATTCGCGAAAATCAGGTTGTCGCGCGGATTTTCAGTCAGTGCTGCGGCCATATCGTTCAGCATGTCCGAGCGGATGATACAGCCTTCGCGCCAGATTTTCGCGATCACAGGCATGGGCAGATGCCACTCAAACTCCTGCGATGCGCGCGTAAGCATATCGAAGCCCTGCGCATAGCACAGAACCTTGCCGGCAATCAGCGCGGCTTCCAGCGTTTCCGTGTCCAGCAGGCCCTCTGGCAATTTCTCCGGCATGGCGCCGAATACATCAGCACCGTGCTTGCGGGCATCAACCTGTGCGGACAGGTTTCTGGCAACCACGGCCGCCTCGATGACGGGGATGGCAACGGCAAGCTTCTGTGCCTCTATCGCGGTCCAGCGACCGGTGCCTTTCTGTCCCGCGGCATCGAGTATGGCGTCCAGTATCGGACCGCCCGATATGGGATCGGTCGCCCGCGAAACCTTGCCAGAGATCTCGATCAGGTAGGAGGCCAGCGGACCCTCATTCCACCTCTCGAAGGTTTCGGCGATGCGCGTCGTATCGAAACCCATGCCGTCGCGCATCAGGGCATAGGTCTCTGCAATCATCTGCATATCGGCATATTCGATGCCGTTATGCACCATTTTGACGAAATGGCCCGCGCCACCCGGCCCCATCAGCGCGGCGCATGGCTCATCACCGTATTTGGCAGAGATAGCTTGCAGCATGTCCCCCACGCGATCCCATTGCGCAGCGTCGCCGCCAATCATGATAGAGGGACCGTGGCGTGCGCCTTCTTCGCCGCCCGACACCCCGATGCCCATGAAATCATAAGACTTGCCCTGACTTTCGGCAGTGCGGCGCTCTGTATCGGTGTAGTTGGCATTACCTGCGTCGATAATAAGATCGCCTTGGTCCAGAAGGGGCGCCAGAGCTTCGATCTGCTGATCGACGACCGGACCGGCTGGCACCATAAGGATAATCGCCCGTGGCGGGGTGATCGCCGCAACAAGCGCTTCAAGCGATTTTGTCGGGGTCAAGTTGCCCGCCAGTTCGCCCGCCCCGGCGATGAAATCATCGGTGACAGATGCGGTCCTGTTGTAGACGGCAATCGGATAGCCATTCTCGGCAATGTTCATCGCCAGAGCCGCGCCCATTGTTCCAAGCCCGATCAGCCCGAAATGTGCTGCATTATTCATATGCTCAATCCATCTGATGTCATGTGTTAACCCGGTCGCAAGGTGTGGGCGTGCCGGCTGGCTGTCGTCTTGCGATCAGGCGGGCAGGAAACATGCCCTACCTTATCGCCCGCGCCGCGAACTGCAATGCGTCAGACGCGGGCGGTGATATCATCTACCAAGCGGCGCAGGTCACCGAAATATCCGCCGCTGCGGGCCGGTCTGTTGGGATCGGATGTGATTGCCACGACAAGCTGTCTTTCCGGCTGCACGACCAGCATCTGTCCGCCATAGCCGCGCGCATAGGCAGCGAATTGCCCGCCAAAGCGTGTCAGGAACCAGCCATAGCCATATTGATCGCCCGAAAACGGTGATCGTGCTCGGGCTTGCCAGGAACGCTGAATCCAGCTTTCGCTGACGATACGCTGCCCCCCGATCTGCCCGCCGCCCAGCACCATCTGCCCGATCCGCGCAAGGCCAAGTGGGCTGACCGCCATGTCATTGCCGCCAAGATACCGACCCTGCGGATCGGCGACCCAGGGCGGGATCGCTATGTCCAGCGGATTGCCCAGCCATTCCTGCGCCAGCCGGTGAAGGCTTTGGCCAGAAGCCCGCGACAACGCTGCGCCAAGTATATGCCAACCGCCTGTGGAATAGATGAAACGCTGCCCCGGCGGTCCTTGCAGCGGCTGATCAAGCGCATATTCAACCCAATCGCTGCTGGACACCCATGCCCCGTAGTTCCCGCCAGAGGTGCTGGCGACGCCCGCACGCATCGTCAGCAGGTCCGCAACGGTCATCTGGTCACGCGCATCGCCGAAGCCCGATCTGCCAAGCAAAGGCAGGACGCGCTGATCGACACTCTCGATCACGCCGCGCTCTATCGCGATGCCGGTCAGCAGGGCGACCAATGTCTTCGACACCGATTTTACATTCGCTGGACGCTCCAGCGAGGGGCCGCGAAAGGCCTCGTCGAACAGTCGCTGGCCGCCCTGCGTCACGACGAGAGCATGAAGCTGGTCCATCCGGGCAGCATTGCGGATAACGTCATTGATGCGGGCGGTCTGTGCATAGCTTGCGCCGGCAATCATCGGAACGCTCAGCGCGGCACCAGCGGTTACAAGCAATTGTCTTCTGGAAAACGCATTCATCAAATCTTACCCCTGTTGTTCATCTTCGATGTGGGGTCGGCGTGCGGCATTCTTCAACCGCAAGATTGATAGCGCTTTTCGGTAGCACTTATCATCGCACCTCATTTATCGTCGCCATCGGGCCGCAGGCGCGAAGGTGGATTGCACTTTTTCAACGTCTTTGGGCCGGTCAGCGAGATCCACCTTGCCAGGCCCAGGGCGCACCGCCTGCCAGTTCACCAGCCAGATGGTCGATGAACAGGCGCAGCTTGGCGGGAACGGGTGTCACCTGCGGCCAGACGGCCATGATCGGCAGCGCCCTTGTCCCGGCACCTTCCAGAATCTGCACCAGCCGACCGTCGCGTCGCGCATCTGCAGTGATGAACCCCGGCAGGATCGCGATACCCAACCCGGCGATGGCCGCATCACGGACAGCCTCACCATTGTTGAAGGTCAGACGCGACCTCACCTCGGGCGAGAAGCGGCGTCCGTTCTGCTGAAACTGCCAAAGCGCTGCATCGGTCAGATGCGCATAGCTCATCAGCTGGTGCTCGCGCAGTTCCGACGGGGTATCCGGCGTCCCGTGGCGTTCCAGATAGGCAGGGCTGGCCACGACATGCTGCCGATCCTCACACAGCTTGCGGGCCATCAGTGCACCGTCCCGAGCATCACCGATGCGGATGCCGATATCATAGCCCTCTCGCGCCAGATCGCGGGTGCGGTCATCATAATCGACACGCAGTTCCAGTTCCGGGTTATCAGCCGCAAAGCGAGCGATGATGGGTGACAGATACATGGTGCCAAAGCTCATCGGTGCGGCAATGGCCAGCGTTCCGCGTAACGGTGCCGCGCCATCCATGCCCCATGCGGTGCTTTCGGTCGCTGCAATCAGTTCGGACAATGCCGGGCGCAGGCGTTCTGCCAGCCGGTTCGCGGCCTCTGTCGGCGTGATCCGCCCGGCATTGCGGCGAAACAGCGCCGCGCCGACTGTCGCCTCAAAATCAGAAACACGCTTGCTGACCACCGATTTCGACAGGTTCAGCCGCGCCGCCGCAGCCGTCACCGTGCCAAGCTCCATGACCGTCAGGAAGGTTTCGATTTCGTCCAGTGAGTAGCGCATGAATACAGGTTAACAGCACCACGGGCGTTCGCAAGGACCGAACACCGGATCCGCCCAGACCCTTCTGGCGTTCTGCCTGACAGGCCCGATATTGAACCCAGCAAACAACGGAGGCCGAAATGGACCTTACAGGAATTCACCACCTGACGGCGATCACGGCAGATGCGCCGGCCAACAATCGCTTCTACACCGAAACGCTGGGGCTCCGGCGGGTCAAGAAAACCGTCAATCAGGATGATACCTCCGCCTATCACCTGTTCTTCGCCGATGGCGTGGGCAGTCCGGGCACCGATCTGACCTTTTTCGACTGGCCTGTCGCCCGCGAACGGCGCGGCACACATTCGATCAGCCGCACCGGGCTGCGCGTGAACGAGTCCAGCCTGGATTACTGGGCCGGACGCCTGCGCGACCATGACCTGACCGTTGGAGATATCACAACGCTCGACACCCGCGCCACGCTGGATTTCGAGGACCCGGAGGGGCAGCGCTTCAGGCTGACAGCGGACCAACCCGGTCAGGCGCATCCCTGGGACCGCAGTCCGGTGCCCGCCGACCATCAGGTGCGTGGGCTGGGGCCG
The DNA here is from genome assembly GCF_027913035.1 of Paracoccus albus. Taxonomy (NCBI): domain Bacteria; kingdom Pseudomonadati; phylum Pseudomonadota; class Alphaproteobacteria; order Rhodobacterales; family Paracoccaceae; genus Paracoccus; species Paracoccus albus. The sequence goes on along the minus strand of NZ_CP115775.1, from coordinate 1,095,184 downwards.
ATCACGATCTCGGTTCCCGATCTTGCCCAGACAGAGGCGGTTCTGACGCAGGTCATGAACATGCGCCGCGTGCGAGACTATGCCAGCCCCGACGGCGAAGGTCAGGTCTATGTCTTTGAGATGGGCAATGGCGGTCCTTCGGCAGAATTGCATGTCGCGGTGCAGCCTGATCTGCCGGTCGCGCGTCAGGGTGCTGGTGCCGTTCACCACGTTGCCTTCAGGACGCCCGATGTTCCGGCCATTCACGAATGGGCCAACCGCCTGAACGAGTTTCGCATACCCTCATCGGGTGAGGTCGAGCGCTACTACTTCCGCTCGCTCTATTTCCGCGAACCGGGCGGCAACCTGTTCGAGATTGCCACCGACGGGCCGGGCTTCGATGTGGATGAACCGCTCGAAACGATGGGCGAGGGCCTGTCCCTTCCCCCGTTCCTGGAGCCGCGCCGTGCACAGATCGAGGCTAACCTGAAACCGCTCGACTAAAGGCGGTTATTCGCCAGACCACAGGCCGCCGGGTAATCCCGGCGGCCTTTTTCCTGTCACGCCCTTGCAATCCTGACCCGGTCAGTCGACGCTGCCGTATACCAGACATTGCAGGGGGTCATCATGGCGACAGAAGGACTTGGCGCGACAATCGGCCCGGTGATTGTTTTGATGGGTGCCGCCGTTGTCGCCGTGCCCCTGTTCCGGCTTCTGGGGCTGGGGTCCGTACTGGGCTATTTTACCGCCGGCATGATTGTCGGTCCCTCAATCCTAGGGCTGTTCAGCGATCCCGCGGCAATCCTGCATTTCTCAGAACTTGGCGTGGTCATGTTCCTGTTCGTCGTCGGGCTGGAACTGCGACCGCAAAAGCTGTGGGCAATGCGATCACAGATTTTCGGTCTGGGATTGGCACAGGTTGCTGCCGCCATCGTCCTTTTGTCGACTGCCGGGATAATTGTTTTCCGCCTCGCCCCGACCCATGGCTTTATCGCCGCTGCGGGCTTCGTGCTGTCCTCCACCGCTGTCATCATGTCGACCCTTCAGGAGCGCGGAGAGATCGCGAGCGCCGAAGGGCAGAAATCCGTTTCGATCCTGCTGTTCGAGGATCTGCTGATCGTCCCGCTTCTTGCGGTCGTCGCCCTGCTGGCCCCTCAATCGGGCGAAGGATCGGGGCTTGGCGCGCTTACGCTTGCCCTCGCCGGGCTCGCCCTTCTGCTGATCGTCGGTCGCTGGCTGCTTGATCCGTTCTTCGCATTGCTGGCGCGCGCTCGTGCGCGCGAGGTGCTGACGGCCGGCGCGCTTCTTGTCGTACTGGGCGCCGCCATGTTGATGGAAGCCGTAGGGCTGTCCATGGCGATGGGTGCCTTTCTGGCTGGCGTGATGCTGTCCGGTTCAAGCTATCGCCATCAGATCGAAAGCGATATCGAACCGTTCCGCGGGCTTCTGATGGGGTTATTCTTTCTGGCCGTGGGAATGTCGCTTGACCTTGCTGTGGTCCTGGCGGAATGGCCGCTGCTGCTGGCGATGCTGATCGTCTATGTGCTGGTGAAGGCCGTGGCGATATACGCAATTGCGCGGATTTTTGGCAGCACCAATACGGCCGCCCTTCATCGCGCAGCGATGTTCGCACAGGGCGGCGAATTTGCCTTTGTGCTGTATTCCGCCGCCGCAGGCAGCGGGGTTATCGACGCGCGACAGAACGCGATCTTCACCACCGTTGTCATCCTGTCGATGGCCATCACGCCGCTTGTACAGATGACCGCGGACCGGAGACTACGCAGCGAAAAATCTCTGGAAGGCGTCGATCATGCGCGCGAGTTACGCGGGCAGGCACTGGTGATCGGATTTGGTCGCTTCGGCCAGATCGCGCTGCAACTGCTTCTGGCGCGCGATGTCGAGGTCTCGGTTATCGACAGCGACCCGGACCGTATCCGAGAGGCAGAGAAATGGGGCTTCAAGGTCTTTTTCGGCGATGGCACAAGGCTGGACATCCTGCGCCACTCTGGTGCCGAGGAGGCCGAAGTCATCATGATCTGCGTCGATGACCCGAAAACCGCCAGCAAAATCGTCGAGCTTGTGAGGCATGAATTCCCGCAGGCAAAGCTGCTTGTGCGCAGCTACGACCGGGGTCACTCGATGCAGCTGATCCACGCAGGAGTCGATTTCGAGATCCGAGAGACGGTCGAATCCGCCTATCGCATGGGCGAAGAAGGGCTGCGTGCGCTTGGCTGCTCGGATGCGGCTATCAGCGAAACGGCCAGTGATATCCGACGCCGCGATCGTGATCGACTGACCGAACAGGTTCAGGGCGGCATGATGGCAGGGCTAGATAAGATGCTTGTCAATCCGGTGCCGGAACCGCTGACGCAACGCAAGCGGACCGCGAACGAGGCATGACGTCAAGTGAAAAGGCCCGGCAATCGCCGGGCCTTCAAGGTCACGCCGTCAATCGGATCACGACGCGCGGGCGGCTTTCGTCGCCTCTGCCCACCATGCCAGTTCGTCCAGCATGGCTTCCAGCGAAGGCTGCAGAACCTCATCAACTTCGGACATCTCGCCGTTTTCGCCAAGCGGGCTGACCTTCAGAAACTCTCCGCCGCCAAGATGAACGGCGTCGCGGACGGGAACCATCTTCAACTCGACGGCGATACCGCGCAGATGTTCGATGGCGCGTGCAGCACCGACACCGCCATAGCCCATTGCCGCGACGGGCTTGTGGTTCCATTCCTTATAGGCCTGATCCAGGGCATTCTTCAGCACACCGGGGATCGAGTGGTTATATTCGGCAGTCAGAATGATATAGCCGTCAAATTCCGCCAGCTTCTTCTGCCATGCAACCACCTTGGGGTCTTCGCTGGGCACCCACAGATTCGATGCCTTCTCATCGAAGAACGGCAGATCGAAATCGCGCAGGTCCAGAAGTTCGAACTCCATGTCATCGCGCTTCTGGACGTTGTCCATCAGCCATTTTGCCGGTTTGTCAGCAAAGCGGACGTCGCGTGTGGTGCTGATGATGACGCCAATCTTGGTCTTAGCCATAGTATCCTATCCTTTTATTAAAATCGGCGGCACGTTGATCGGTGCCGCCCCAATTCCTCGGCGCAAAATTACGCCTCCCGCGGACGCCCGGCCAGATGGTTAACCCGAAACTCCGCGTTCGCTAACGCCGAACGACTGTCAGGGGATTCTGGTTTCAGCTTTTTTGTGTGAAATCGCGCAGCGCCGGCACAGTCAGCAATTTGGAGAGTTCACCGCCAACCCGCCAAGCGAGGTTTCCTTGTACTTTTCCAGCATATCTTCGCCTGTCTGACGCATCGTTTCGATACAGGCGTCCAGCGGCATGAAATGCTCTCCAGTACCGCGCAGGGCAAGGGCTGCGGCCGTGATCGCCTTGACCGAGCCAAGGGCGTTGCGTTCGATACAAGGCACCTGCACCAATCCCAGAACAGGGTCGCAGGTCATCCCCAGATGATGCTCAAGCGCAATCTCGGCGGCGTTTTCGACCTGTGCGGGCGTCCCACCCAGAAGCTCCGCAAGCCCCGCGGCAGCCATCGCAGACGCAGACCCCACCTCTGCCTGACAGCCGCATTCCGCGCCAGAGATCGAGGCATTCGCCTTGATGATCCCGCCAATCGCGGCAGCCGTCAGCAGATAGCGATGCAATGCCGGATCATCCTCGGGCAGGTCCAGAACCTCTCTCGCATATCGCATCACGGCCGGGACGATACCCGCCGCCCCATTCGTCGGCGCCGTCACGATACGACCACCGGCGGCATTCTCCTCATTCACGGCAATCGCATAAGCCGCGACCTTTTCGAAGGCGCTATGCGGCATAAGGTTCCGCCCCGGCATGTCTTGGGCAAGGCTGGGTGCCCGACGTTCCAGGCCAAGCCCGCCGGGAAGCTCGCGCTGCCGGGTTTCCAGGCCCCGCTCTATGCAGGCGAACATGGTGCCGACAACCCGCCCAAGCGCTTCTTTCAGATCGGCCTCTGACCGGCATGCAAGTTCATTTCGGCGCTTCATTTCGCTGATGGACAGCCCCGAATCTGCCGCCATGCGAAGCATCCCTTCTGCACTGCCAAAGGGAAAAGGCACATTCTGATCTTCGGGACCGGGCGCATCACGTGCAGCGCTCAGCTCCTCCTCTGTCAGCACAAAGCCGCCCCCGATCGAATAGAAGGTTTCCTCGGCCACCACCTCTTGTCCGTTTTTGAGCCGGAAGGTCAGCGCGTTGCTATGAGCTTCCAGACGTTCGCCATAGGCGAAGCGGATCGCGGTATCGGCGTCGAAATCCAGTGATGCGCCACCTTCAAGCGGAAGCATCCGCCGGTCGCGGACGCAGGTCATGACCTGCTCTGCCTGCTGCGGGTCAAGCGTTTCCGGCCTGATGCCCGCAAGCCCAAGGATCACCGCCCGGTCGGTGGCATGTCCCTTGCCGGTAAAGGCCAGAGATCCCCACAGCACAACCTCGACCAAACTGCCTTCGGACAGGGTGTCCAGATGTTCAGTAGCGAAGCGGTTCGCCGCGATCATCGGCCCCATCGTGTGTGACGACGACGGCCCCACTCCGATCTTGAACATATCCAGTACCGACAGAAACAAGCTTCCCCCCTTGATCCGCGACGATCTGTCCAGACGATAGGCGCAAGCGCGGCCTATTGAAACCCACAGCCGACGCGGACTGGTGTTGCATCATTGCATCGTGCGCCGACGCGTGCCGGTTTGTTCATTGAACTCAGCGAGGCACAAAATTAACCAATAGAAATTATCGGGAATCTCAGCCAGTTTTCAGCCACAGAGTCCCCTTGCGAAATGAGGGAACAATGTTGCGCAAAACCATGCTTCCGCTGGCCGGGGTTTCGACCCTTGCCCTGATGACCGCCACTGCCTGGGGACAGGAACCAATCGTTCTTGATACACTCACCCTGGTCGCGGCTGGCGAGGAGAATATCGAGACCACCGGCGGCGCTGTCGTCACCGCCGAGGATGTCGAAGAGCTTCAACCGGACAACGTGTCCGAACTGTTCGCGCGTGAATCGGCTGTTACCGTCTCTGGCGGCGCGGGACCGTCGAAGCGCGTCTATGTCTTCGGGATCGAACAGTCGAAACTGGCGGTCAGCGTGGACGGCGTGCCGCAAGGCCCGCAAAGCTGGCACCATACCGGATCAAATGTGATCGACCCGGCCTTTATCCGTTCGGTCGAAGTCGAGGCGGGCGCGGCCGCAGCCGATGCCGGATTTGCAGCGGCGGCAGGTGCTGTGCGCTATGAAACTGTTGGTGCGCGTGATCTGCTGGAAGATGGCAAGAACATCGGTGGCCGTGCCTCTCTGTCATATGGCGACAACGGTCGCGGGTTTGCTGGCAGCCTTGCCGGCTATGGCGTCTATGGCGGCTTCGATTACTTTGTCATGCTACACGGCCAGAACGGTGAAAATTACACCGCCGGCAATGGCCGCGAGATGCCCGGCACGGAACCCGCAGCGCAAGGCGTTCTGGTGAAGCTGGGTTACGAGGTCGGCGGAAGCCGGTTCGAGCTTGCCTATGACCGGTCGCGCGACGATGCCGACCGGGTCATCAAGATGAACATGGACCTCAACCGCGACACAGAGGTTTTCCCGCTTGAGGTCGACAGCGAGACTTTGCGCCTGTCATGGACCGCGACATCGCCCACCGATACATGGGACCCGAGCGCAGAACTTTATATCGGTTCAACCAATTACTGGCGCCCCAACTATATCGTCGGCGACCTGATTGATCCCGTCGATGGAAGCTCTCGACCGAATGGCGATATGGAACTGGATCGCGATTCCTTCGGCGGTGTTCTGAAGAATACCTTTACCTTGGCGCAGGGCACGATCACCGCTGGCGTCGATTTCGCCGATAATGACTACATGGTCTACAATTACGGCGACCACTCCGGCGCGCCGGGGCCGGAATGGAACTTTACCACCTTTCAGGTTGGCACCTTCGTTCAGGGTCGTTTCGACTTTGGCAACGGCTTCGACCTGTCGACCGGTATGCGCTATGACCATCATCGCCTGACAGACTGGAACAACGACCGCTTCGAAAGCTCTGGCGCAAGTGCCAACGCGACCCTGTCCTATCGTTTCAACGATATGTTCGAAGTCTTTGCGGGCGCGTCGCATACATGGATGGGCTTTGACATCGGCGAGTACGGGCTGCTTCATGCCCGCGATGCCGCTTTCATCACCGATCCGGATCTCGAACCGGCGACCGCAAAGAACTACAAGATCGGCCTGAATGCGAGCGGTGCGAACTGGCGTGGTGGCTTGACCTTCTTTGATACCCGTCTGGACGGTCTGGGTGATTACGATGTCGGCGCGGGTATGCTGACCAACGCCGAGGAAGGCCGCAGCAAGGGGTTCACCCTTAACGCCAGCTATGACTGGTCAAACGGGCGCGTTGGCGCGACCTACACGAAGGCCGATGTGACTTCTGACGGCGATTTCGCGTTGCCCACGGGCGGCTCTCTGATGCCGGTCGGGGATATGGCGACGCTCTATGTCGATCAGGAACTTCCGCAATATGACCTGAAACTGGGCGCGACGCTGGAATGGGCGGGCGAATTGTCAGACGACGCGATGGAGGCTGCAAGCTTCGACAAACACGACAGCTACAGCATCGTGAACGCCTATGCCGAATGGACACCACCGCAGGCGAACGGAGCCAAGCTGCGCCTTGGTGTCGATAACCTGTTCGACGAAACCTATTACGAGCGGTCAAGCTATGTGAAACGCGTGGCTGGCAGCCGTGATATCCAGCCGGCTTACGGCCCGGGTCGGACCATTACGCTGAGTGTTTCGAAATCGTTCTGATCCGCACAGAAGTCCACTGATCGTTTGAGGGGTCGCATATAGCGGCCCCTTTTTCAATCTGTGTCACCCTCATCCGATGGCGCCGCCCGGTAGGTGTCGATCAGCTTGCGCATCAGGTCCCGGAACTGATCCTGTTCTGCAGCGGTCAGCCCCGCCATTGCGCTGTCATTGGTTTCGTTCGCAGCTGCGATTGCCGCGCCGCGTTTGTCCCGCGCCGCCTGCGTCAGCCAGACCCGCTGAACCCTGCGATCGGTTTCATCGGTTTTGCGGCGGATCAGCCCGTCCCGCTCCATCCGGGAAAGGGTATTCGCCATCGTCGCCTGCTCAATATCCAGCCGCTCGACCAGCTGTTTCTGCGACAGCCCATCTTCTTCCCATAATTCGAGAAGCGCGGGGAACGTGCCGGTCGACAGGCCCAGCGGCTTGATGCGCGCGGCAAGACCACGCTCGAAAATGCGGGCCATATGGTTGGCGAGGTAGCCAGCGGAGTTTCTTTTACTGAATGTCATATCACCACCTAATACTTGAATAGCGTGCTATGCAATGATATATAGCTTGCTATTGGATAGTTGAAGGAGACTTCAGATGACAAAGATCATTCACCCCATCGCTGCTGCCGTCGCGCTGCTGACCACCCTGACCTTCTGGCTAAGCACATTCCTGTCCGAACTGTCCGGTGACCTCGACCTGATCACCGGCGTCAAGACGCTGATACCCTGGGGCTTGCTGATCCTGCTCCCTGCAATGGCCGCTGTCGGCGCGTCCGGTTTCCGCATGGGGCAAAAACGGCGCGGCCCGGTGGTCGAGGCGAAGCGGAAGCGCATGCCGATCATCGCGGCGAACGGGATTTTGATCCTGATCCCGTCAGCGCTGTATCTTTCCGCCAAGGCACAGGCAGCACAGTTCGACGCGGCGTTCGTTGCCGTTCAAACAATCGAATTGATCGCGGGCGCGATCAACATCACGCTTCTGAGCCTGAGTATGCGCGACGGCTTGCGCCTGACGGGCAAACTGCGGCGTAAGCTTGCCAGCAGCCATTGACAGCTGCTGGTGAAACTTCATTGCCGCTCAGGCGACATCCACAAATGCAAATCCGTTCGGACCGAGTTTAAGTTCACGCCCGTTTAACTCCGCCGTTTGCGACGGGCCGACAAGAATTCCGCCCTGACCTTCCGGCGGAAGGTTCGTATCCACCGCCTCTGTTCCAAGGTTGAAGGCACAGATCAGCCCTTCACGCTGGAACATCAACACGGGGTTCGGCCGGTTGTAGAAATGGGCCGGACCACGTCCATGCAGTTCAACCCGTTCCGCCCGGAATTCCAGCATATGCCGGTAAAAGTGCAGCACGGAATCGCTCTGCGCCTCTTGTGCCGCGACATTGCGGGCCAGTTGGGGCGGCTTGACGGGCAACCACGGTCTACCTTCGGAAAACCCGCCCGAGGTGTTGCCGTTAGCGTCCCAGACCATCGGCGTTCGGCAACCATCCCTGCCCTTGTAATCCGGCCAGAAACGTATCCCCGGCGGGTCCGTCAGTTCGGCAAACTCCAGCTCGGTTTCCGTCTGACCCAATTCTTCGCCCTGATAGAGGCAAACGGAACCGGGGAAGGAAAGCAGCATCGCTGCCGCCAGCTTTGCAAGACTGTCCTGATCGGCGCCATGTTCTTCCCACCGCGTCAGATGGCGAATGACATCGTGGTTCGAAAAAGCCCATGTCGGCCAGCCATCGGGTGCTTTCTTGAAGAAGGTTTCGATCTTCTGGCGGAAATGCTTCGGCGTGAATTCCGGGCCGAGCATGTCGAAGCTGTAGGCCTGATGCAGATGCTTATCGCCCGATGTATATTCGGCCATGATCTCGACTGCGCGGGTCGAATCGCCGACCTCACCCACCATCGAGGCGCCGTATTCATCCGTCAGCTCTCGCATCCGGGCGAGGAAATCGAGGTTCTCCGGCCGAGTCTTGGAAAACTTGTGAAGCTGCATTTCGTAGGGATTGACCTGCGGCTCCCCCTTGCGGGCCGGGTTCTTGCGCAGCTTCGCGTCGTGGAAATAGAAGTTCACCGTATCCAGACGGAATCCATCCACGCCCCGATCCAGCCAGAACCGCATGGTGTCCAGCAGCCAGTCCTGAACCTCTTTGTTGTGAAAGTTGAAATCCGGCTGCGAGCTCAGGAAGTTGTGCAGATAATACTGCTTGCGGTGCCCGTCCCATTCCCAGGCAGAGCCACCAAAGACCGATGACCAGTTATTGGGCGGCGTGCCGTCTGATTGCGCATCGGCCCAGACGTACCAGTCGGCTTTCGGATTTTCGCGATCCTTCCGGCTTTCAACAAAGAAAGGATGCTGGTCAGAGGAATGGCTGAGCACCTGATCAATGACAACTTTCAGCCCGAATTCATGCGCTTTCGCCACGAACCTGTCAAAATCCTCCAATGTCCCGAACAGAGGATCAATGTCGGTATAGTCGGACACGTCATAGCCCATATCGGCCATCGGAGAGGTGAAGATCGGCGACAGCCACACGGCATCGACACCGAGGCTGGCAATATAGCGCAGCCGTTCGGTGATACCCTTCAGATCACCTATCCCGTCACCATTGCTGTCCTGAAAGGATCTCGGATAGACCTGATATGTCACAGAGCCACGCCACCAGTCATTCACCATCGTCACACCTCCACCGCGCTTTCGAACCATTGAATACGACGACGCTCCGCCGTAATGTTGCCGCTAACATATCAGACATACGGAACGCCATGATGACACAGCCAGCGGTCAGCGCCAGCCCCAAGGAACTCGGCCAGTCGATTCAGGATCATCTGGTCTATTCCATCGGCAAGGATGCGGCACATGCTTCTTTGCATGACTGGCGGGTCGCATTGTCTCTGGCCGTACGCGACCGGATTGTCGAGCCGTGGTTTGCCTCGACCCGTGCGATTTACGGACGCGGGCTGAAGCGGGTTCATTATCTTTCGATGGAATTCCTGATCGGTCGCCTGCTGGAAGATTCGGTCGTCAATCTGGGTCTGGACGATGCCGCGCGCGGGGCACTGAAAGGTTTCGGCGTGGATTATGACGAGGTGATCCATAATGAACCCGAAGCCGCGCTTGGCAATGGCGGGCTGGGCCGACTGGCGGCCTGCTATATGGAAAGCATGGCGACGGTGGGTTGCCCCGCCTATGGCTACGGCCTGCGCTATGAGCACGGGCTGTTCCGGCAGAGATTCGATCACGGCCGACAGGTCGAAACCGCCGAAAGCTGGCTGAAATCCCGCAACCCGTGGGAGTTTGAGCGCCCCGAGGCAGCCTATGAGATCGGCTTCGGCGGTTGGATCGAAGGGGACGGACCGAAAAAGGTCTGGCATCCGGAAGAAAGTGTCATCGCCGCAGCCTATGACATGCCCATTGTCGGCTGGCGCGGGAAATGGGCCAACACACTGCGCCTCTGGTCAGGCAAGCCGGTGCAGGAATTCGACCTCGAACGGTTCAATCGCGGCGAATATGTCGCCGCTGGCGTGGCAGAGTCGCTGGCCCGGACGATCACCCGTGTTCTGTATCCCGACGATTCGACGGAAGCCGGCAAGGAACTCCGGCTGAAGCAGGAATATTTCTTCACCGCCGCCTCTGTCCGCGACATCATGCGCCGCTTCGCGCAGGGCGGCGAGCCCATCGCCCGACTGCCCGATCGCGTGGCGATACAGATGAACGACACGCATCCGGCCATTGCTGGTGCGGAACTTGTGCGTGTGCTTATCGACGATTTCGACCAGCCGTTCGACGATGCCGCCGATATGGCCGTGCGCGTGTTGAACTATACCAACCACACCCTTCTGCCCGAAGCGTTGGAAGCTTGGTCCGAAGGGCTTTTCCGGAAGGTCCTGCCGCGCCACATGGATCTGGTGGAGCGGATCGACGACCACCACAAGCGCCGCAACCCGTCCCGCCCTTGGGAGCTTTCGGCGATCCACCATGGCTCTGTGCATATGGGAACGCTGGCCTTCATGCAGTCGGGTCATGTGAACGGCGTATCCGCGCTGCACACCGACCTGATGAAGGAATCGGTTTTTCACGATCTGAACGCGCTGCATCCCGACCGTATCGTCAACGTCACCAATGGCGTGACGCCGCGCCGCTGGCTTTATTCGGCCAATCCGGCACTATCGGGTCTGATAACGGAGACGCTGGGCTCAGAGGATTGGGTCAACCACCTCGACCAGCTGACCGGGCTGGAGGCCCATGTCAGCGACAACGGCTGGCTCGACCGTTATGCGGCTGCGAAGCGTCACAACAAGGTGGCGCTGTCCAACTGGCTGGGCGAAACCATCGGATTGACGCCCGATCCCGAGGCGATCTTCGATGTGCAGATCAAGCGCATTCACGAATATAAACGCCAGTTGCTGAACGTGCTGGAAACCATCGCTCGCTGGGATGAAATCCGCCAGAACCCCGATGCCGACTGGCAGCCCCGCGTCAAGATATTCGGCGGCAAGGCGGCACCGGGCTATGCTGTTGCCAAGGAAATTATTCATCTGATTAATGACGTCGCTGCGGTCGTGAACAACGATCCACTGATGAAAGGCCGCCTGATGGTGGTCTATCCGCCGAATTACAATGTTTCGATGGCGGTACGGCTGATCCCGGCGGCTGATCTGTCAGAGCAGATTTCAACGGCGGGCAAGGAAGCCTCGGGCACGGGCAATATGAAGCTTTCACTGAACGGTGCGCTGACCATTGGCACGCTGGACGGGGCGAATGTCGAAATCCGCGAGCATGTCGGGGCCGAAAACTTCTTTCTGTTCGGCATGACGACAGAGCAGGTCGAGGCCCGCCGCCAGGTACCAGACCATGCCCGCAAGGCGATTGCAGATTCGGCTGCGTTGTCACGCGCCATCAGTCTGATCGCACTTGGTACATTTGGTGGTGACCCGGCGCGCTACGGTCGCCTTGTCGATATTCTGACGAATTGGGACACCTATCTCGTCTGCTCCGATTTTGCCGATTACCAATCGACTCAGAAGCTCATTGATGCCTCATATGGGAACAAGCAGGCATGGAACCGCATGGCTGCGCTGAATACCGCGCGTATGGGTTGGTTCTCATCCGATCGCTCGGTCCGGGAATATATGGGTAAGATCTGGAAGATTGAGGGGGCACGCGATGATCAAACGGCACAGGAACTCGGTCTCGTGGCAGGCTGAGGACGCTGAGGGCCGACGCACCGCCCTTTTGCCCGAGCGGGCCCGCGCGCTTGCCGACGGGCGCGAGACTGAGCCTTTTACTTTGCTGGGTCCGCATCCGCATGGCGACGGCTGGCGCGTTCTGGCACTGGATCATGGTGCCGCCGAAATGTCGCTTGCCACGATCAAGGGGATCTATCCGATGGATCCGGTCGATGATGCACCGGGCCTGTTCATCGGCATCATGCCCGAACTGGCCCCCTATCTGCTGCGAGGCAAAGACAGCGACAATGAGTGGGAGTATGAGGACGCCTATCGCTTTTCCCCGGTGCTTGGCGAGATCGACGAACATCTGATCGGTGAAGGCACGCATCGCCAACTTTGGCGGGTGCTGGGCGCGCATGTCATGACGCATCAGGGCGTCGACGGGGTGCATTTTGCTGTCTGGGCGCCAAATGCCCGACGTGTGGCCTTGCTGGGCGATTTCAACAATTGGGACGCTCGCAGGCATGGGATGCGGCGGCGCGGATCGACCGGGGTGTGGGAAATCTTCATCCCGCATATCGGTGCGGGCGCGTCCTATAAATACGCGATTACCGGGGCACATGGCGAGCCCCTGCCCCAGAAGGCCGATCCGGTTGGCTTTGGCGCGGAACATCCGCCGGCCACGGCTTCTGTCGTGCGCGACATTCAGGATCATGACTGGCAAGATGCGACATGGATGGCTGACCGCGCAGTCGCCCAGAACGTTGCCGCCCCGATCTCTATCTATGAGGTCCATCTGGGAAGCTGGCGTCGGGTGGCAGAGGATGGCAACCGGCCGCTGTCTTATCTGGAACATGCGAAGTCCCTGATCCCCTATGTCGTCGATATGGGATTCACCCATCTGGAATTGCTGCCGGTTTCCGAGTTTCCCTTTGACGGATCCTGGGGGTACCAGCCGGTCGGGCTGTATGCGCCGACGATCCGCTTTGGCACGCCCGACGAATTCCGCGCCCTGATCGACGCCGCCCATGCGGCAGGGATCGGCGTGTTGCTGGACTGGGTGCCGGGGCATTTCCCGTCCGACGCCCACGGGCTTGCCCGCTTCGACGGCACGGCGCTTTATGAACATGCCGACCCGCGCGAGGGGTTCCATCAGGACTGGAACACCCTGATCTACAATTATGGACGACGAGAGGTTTCAAACTACCTGACCGCCAACGCGCTGTACTGGTTGGAGGAATACCATATCGACGGGTTGCGCGTGGATGCTGTCGCTTCGATGCTCTATCGCGACTATTCGCGCAAGGCAGGTGAATGGGTGCCGAATATCCACGGCGGCCGCGAAAATCTGGAAGCGATAGAGTTTCTGCGCAACGTCAACACGGTCGCTTATGGCCAAGTGCCGGGCATCATGACGGTTGCCGAGGAATCCACCGCATTTCCCGGCGTGTCGCGACCGGTCGATGGCGGCGGCCTTGGCTTCGGGTTCAAATGGAACATGGGCTGGATGAATGACACGCTGGATTACATCAAGCACGAGCCCGTCCATCGCAGTCACCACCACAGCCAGCTGACCTTCGGACTGGTCTATGCCTTTTCTGAAAATTTCATCTTGCCGATCAGCCATGATGAGGTGGTCCACGGAAAAGGCTCTATGATCGAGAAGATGCCCGGCGATGTCTGGCAGAAGTTTGCGAATCTTCGGGCCTATTACGGCTTCATGTGGACGCATCCGGGCAAGAAGCTGCTGTTCATGGGCTGCGAATTTGCGCAGTGGAAGGAATGGAACCACGACACGTCACTGGACTGGCATCTGCTGGACGATCCGCGCCACAAGGGCGTGCAATCGCTGATCCGCGACCTGAATGGTCTGTACCGCGAACTGCCCGCGCTGCACCGGCGCGATAATGCGCCGGAAGGTTTCGGCTGGATCGAAGGGGGCGCGGCACAGGAATCCGTCCTTGCCTATGCCCGTTACGGCGAAGAAGGCGACGCGCCTGTGGTGGCCATCTGCAACTTTACACCCGTCCCGCGCCACGGCTGGCGAATAGGACTGCCGCGCGATGGTAAATGGCGTTTGCGACTGAACAGCGATGCTGGCGTTTACGGCGGCTCCAACATGGCAACATCTGAAATTCTGACGGCGGATGGTGATGAATGGCAAGGCTATGACCAGTCTGCGCTTGTCGACCTGCCGCCGCTTTCTGTGCTGATTTACGAGGCCGCCTGATTTCACCTTTGGGGGGGAGGAAACCCATGACTTCACAAAGACCGCATCGCCTGTCTTCGCGTGCGATGGCTTATGTTCTGGCCGGTGGACGCGGCTCTCGCTTGAAAGAACTCACGGACCGGCGCGCGAAACCTGCCGTCTATTTCGGCGGAAAGTCCCGCATCATCGACTTTGCCCTGTCCAATGCGCTGAACTCTGGCATCCGTAAAATGGCGGTGGCCACGCAATACAAGGCGCACAGCCTGATCCGGCACCTGAACCGGGGCTGGTCCTTCTTCAGGTCCGTGCGGAATGAATTTCTGGACATACTGCCGGCGTCCCAACAGATGGACGAAGAAAACTGGTATCGCGGCACCGCCGATGCGGTGGCACAGAACATACACATTATCGACAGCTATGACGTGGACTACCTGATCGTTCTGGCCGGTGATCACATCTACAAGATGGACTACGAACTGATGCTGCAACAGCATGTCGACAGCGGCGCCGATGTGACGGTGGGCTGCCTGACCGTGCCGCGGGCCGAGGCCTCGGCCTTTGGGGTAATGGATGTTGATGCGGATGGGCGGATCGTTTCCTTCCTTGAAAAGCCGAAGGACCCGCCGGGAATGCCGGATGATCCGGATTCGACGCTGGCCTCGATGGGAATCTATGTATTCGACTGGAAGTTCCTGCGCGAGTTGCTGCGCAAGGATTCCGGCGACGCCAATTCCAGCCATGATTTTGGACATGACCTGATCCCGGAGATTGTGATGAACGGCAAAGCTGTTGCGCATCGCTTTACCGACAGTTGCGTTCGCTCCAGCCCGGAAGCTCCGGCATATTGGCGCGATGTGGGAACGATCGATGCGTTCTGGCGGGCGAATATCGACCTGACCGATTTCTCGCCCGAGTTGGACCTGTATGACCGCGACTGGCCGATCTGGACCTACGCCGAGATCACGCCACCGGCGAAGTTCATTCACGACGACGAGGACCGGCGGGGTCATGCCGTCAGTTCGATGGTGTCAGGCGGGTGCATTATCTCCGGATCCGAGGTGAGGAACTCTCTGCTGTTCACCGGCGTGAAGGCGAACAGCTATTCCTCGCTTAAATCGGTGGTGGCGCTGCCATATGTGAATATTGGCCGCCACGTTCAGCTGACCAATGTCGTCGTGGATCGCGGCGTCGATATCCCCGAAGGATTGATCGTGGGCGAGGACCCGGAAGAGGATGCGAAGTGGTTCCGTGTAAGTGAAGGCGGGGTGACGCTGATCACGCAGGCCATGCTGGATCGCATGGCAGCCTCGGCATGACAAAGGCACCGGCAGTGCGAAAACCCGTCAAACCCGCACCGCTCACCGGCCGCGTCCTATCGGTCGCGTCCGAATGTGCTCCGCTGGTCAAGACCGGCGGTCTGGCCGATGTGGTCGGCGCTTTGCCATCTGCACTGTCGCCCCTTGGCTGGCAACTTCGCACGCTGATCCCCGCCTATCGCGGACTGTTGGAGAAACTGGAGGCCGGCGCAGAACTTTGGTCCGATAACGATCTGTTCGGCGGTCCGGCAAGGGTGCTGGGCGGCAAGGCGGCGGGACTTGATCTGCTTTTGCTCGATGCGCCGCATCTGTTTGATCGTGCCGGATCGCCCTACCTTGATGAAAGCGGAACGGACTGGCCGGACAACCCCCGGCGCTTTGCCGCGCTCGGCTGGGCTGCAGCAGAGATTTCCAAGCGGGGTCTTTCGGATGGCTGGCAGCCCGATCTGCTGCACGCCCATGACTGGCAGGCCGGTCTGGCGCCGCTTTGGGCGCAGGACGCTTTGCCTTCGGTCATGACGATTCACAACATTGCCTTTCAGGGCGTCGCCTCTGCTCGGGCAGTGGACGAGCTTCGCCTGCCACCCGCGGGCTTCACGCCAGAGGGTTATGAATACTGGGGCAAGGTCTCGACGCTGAAAGCCGGGCTGGTATATGCCGATGCGATTTCCACTGTGTCTCCAAGCTATGCTGTGGAACTGACCACGCCGGAATTCGGGTTCGGTCTTGAAGGTGTCATCCGTGCGCGCGGCGATGCGATGACCGGCATCCTCAACGGCGTCGATCTGGCGGTTTGGAGCCCCGCAACCGATCCACTGATCCCCTCGCGGTATTCGGCAGACGATATGTCGGGTAAACAGGCCTGCACAGCGGCTTTACGAGAGGAATTCGGCCTGGACGACAACGGCGGCCCTGTTTTCATCGTGGTCAGCCGGCTGACCCGGCAAAAGGGTCTGGACCTGCTGCTGGAATGCCTGCCCGGCCTTGTCGCACGGGGCGGTCAGCTTGCGGTTCTTGGCACGGGAGAGCCGGATCTGCAGGAGGGCTACCTTCGCGCCGCCGCACGCTGGCCGGGTCGGATCGGGGTCCATATCGGCTATGATGAGGCAATGTCGCACCGCATGTTTGCTGGCGCCGATGTCGTCCTTGTTCCCTCGCGGTTCGAACCCAGCGGTCTGACCCAGATGTATGGTCTGGCCTATGGCGCCCTGCCGCTGGTGGCGCGGACGGGCGGGCTGGCGGATTCTGTGATCGACGCCAATGTCGCGGCATTGCGCGATCAGGTGGCAACGGGGGTGCAATTCGCGCCAGTTACCGCCGATGCGCTGAAGCTTGCGTTGCAAAAGGTTTCAGACCTTTACGGCCAACAGGATATCTGGCAGCGGATGGTCGCAAGGGCGATGGCCCATCCGGTCGGATGGGACGCCTCGGCCCGCGAATATGCGGCGCTCTATGACAGGTTGACCGGACGCTGAAAGCTCTATGACTGAACGGAAATACTCTATCACGGCCGGAAGTGCAGACCGGCTGGGTGCGCATCCAACGGGCGATGGCGTGAATTTCGCGGTTTTCTCTGCAAATGCCGAGAAGATAGATGTCTGCCTGTTCTCCGCCGACGGTCAGCAAGAGGTCCAGCAACTGACGCTGCCCGACCGTCTGGGCGATATCTGGCACGGTTTCATCCCCGGTTTGCAACCCGGTGCGCTTTACGGTCTGCGTGCCTATGGTCCCTATGAGCCGCAGCTTGGTCATCGCTTTAACCCCGCCAAGCTTCTGATCGACCCCTACGCGCGGCGCCTGACAGGCAGGGTCATCCACGATGATGCGCTGCTGGGATATGACAGCCGCGCGGCGCAGGCCGATCTGTCCTTCGGCTGCCGCGATTCCGCACCTTTCATGCCCAAATGCATCGTAACAGAGGATGCACTCACCCTGCCCCGCTCTCGCCGCGTGGCGCGCGACCAGGTCGTGATCTACGAGGCCCATCCAAAGGGTCTGACCGCCGCGCACCCGCGTGTTCCACAGGATCAACGCGGTCGTTTTGCGGGTCTCGCATCTGACGCGATGATTGAGCATATGACGCGCCTTGGCATCACAACTCTGGAGTTGCTGCCCGTGCAGGCCCATGCGGATGAGGCGTTTCTGCTGCGCAAGGGCCTGACGAATTACTGGGGCTACAACACGCTGGCCTTCTTTGCGCCCGAAACCAACTACACCGCACAGGGCGATCCGGCAGAGTTTCGCGATATGGTCAGCCGGCTGCATCAGGCAGGGATCGAGGTAGTTCTGGATGTTGTCTATAACCATACAGCCGAAGGGAACGAATTGGGTCCGACCCTGTCCTTCCGGGGTTTGGACAACGCCAGCTACTATCGGCTTCTGACAGAAAACCCTCGCTATTACGTCAACGACACCGGCACCGGAAACACAGTGAATTGCGCCCACCCGATGGTGATCCGCATGATCCTGGATTCCCTGCGTTATTGGGTCGAACATATGGGCGTTGACGGCTTCCGCTTTGATCTCGCCACCGTTCTGGGACGAGAGGCGTCGGGGTTCATGCGCGAAGGCCGCCTGCTTTCGGCGCTGCGTCAAGACCCGGTGCTGGCCAATGTCCGCCTGATTGCCGAACCCTGGGATGTCGGACCCGGCGGCTATCAGCTTGGCAACTTCCCCCCGCCCTTCCTTGAATGGAACGACCGTTTCCGCGACGGTGTACGCAGGTTCTGGCGTGGGGACGGCAGCATCGCCGATCTGGCCGAACGGGTGACAGGTTCTGCTCCGGTGTTCGATCATCACGGCCGCGCACCGCAGGCCACGCTCAATTTCATTACCGCTCATGATGGGTTCACACTGGCCGACCTGACCAGCTACAACCACAAACACAACCAGCCCAATCATGAGGGCAATCGAGACGGCCATAACGAAAACTACTCGGACAATATGGGCCGTGAAGGTCCCACCGATGATGCAATGATTGCCGATGCCCGCGCGCGTCGCAGACGCAATCTGCTGGCCACGCTGTTTCTGTCACAGGGCACACCGATGTTGCTGGCAGGCGATGAAATCGCCAATTCGCAGGATGGAAACAACAACGCCTATTGTCAGGACAACCAGATCGGCTGGGTCGACTGGTCTGCGCCCGATCATGCCCTTGCCGATTTCACCGCGCGCCTTATCCGGCTGCGCGATGACCATCCGGTTCTGCATCAACGCCGTTTCCTGCATTCTTACCCAATACCCGAGGGCGGGCGCGATCTGGTCTGGCATCTGCCCGGCGGGGCAGAGCCTTCTGCATCGGACTGGCAAAGCCCCGATCTGCGCGCGCTTGCGCTTGAGCTGCGCATGGCCGCGAACTCCCCCGAGCGTAAGCAGTTCGCAGATGATGCTGCCTTTATCGCGGTGAACGGCGGACAGCACGAGGTCGAGATGGTGCTGCCCCCCCTGCCGCAAGGCAACTGGATGCGGGTTCTCGACACTGCCGAGCCAATCGCGCAGGATCGCCGCGAAGACGGCACGACCGCCCTGATCGCCGCCGATTCCATTGTCGTGTTCATGCCAGAAGGAGCCCGCGCATGACCATCAATACCGTTCAGACCACCGCTATCGAGGGCCAGAAGCCCGGCACATCGGGATTGCGCAAGAAAACCCGCGTATTCATGCAGCCGCACTATCTGGAAAACTTCGTTCAGTCGATCATCGACGCCATAGGCGGGGTGAAGGGCAAAACCCTGATCCTTGGCGGTGACGGCCGCTTCTTCAATGATCGTGCGGCGCAAGTGATCCTGCGCATGTGTGCGGCGCAAGGCGCGAAACATATGATCGTCGGCAAGGATGCCATTCTGTCCACCCCGGCCGCATCGAACCTGATCCGCAAGCGCAATGCCGATGGCGGCTTCATCATGTCCGCCAGCCACAATCCCGGTGGCGAGACGGAAGATTTTGGCCTGAAGTTCAACGGCGCGAATGGCGGCCCGGCCACCGAGGGCGTCACGGATAAGATCTTTGAACGGACGAAAGAGATCAACACTTACCGCATCCTTGAGACGCATGATGCCGATCTGTCTGCACCGGGCAAACTGACCATGGGCGAGATGGAAATCGAAGTCGTCGATCCCATCGCAGATTACGCAACCCTGATGGAGCAGCTTTTCGATTTTGATGCGATCCGGTCATTGCTTCAGGGCGGCTTCCGCATTCGCTTCGACGCCATGCACGCCGTGACCGGCCCCTACGCACGCGAGATCCTTGAAAATCGTCTTGGCGCAGCGGCGGGCAGCGTTGTGAACGCAAAGCCCCTGCCCGATTTCGGCGGCGGACATCCTGATCCCAACCCGGTCTGGGCCAAGGATCTGATGGAAGTCATGATGGGCCAGGACGCCCCCGACTTTGGCGCGGCATCCGATGGCGACGGCGACCGTAACATGATCGTCGGTCGCGGCATCTATGTAACGCCGTCTGACAGCCTTGCCGTGCTGGCAGCAAATGCGCATCTTGCACCGGGTTATCAGGCGGGGTTGTCCGGTATAGCACGTTCCATGCCGACATCGCGCGCAGCGGACCTTGTGGCCGAGAAAGCCGGCATCGGCTGCTTTGAGACCCCGACCGGATGGAAATTCTTCGGCAATCTCCTCGATGCCGGGAAAGCAACCTTGTGTGGGGAAGAATCGGCTGGAACGGGTTCTGACCATGTGCGCGAAAAAGACGGTCTCTGGGCTGTGCTGCTTTGGCTGAACATTCTGGCGGCCAAAAAGCAGTCTGTGCAGGAAATTATGCAGGCGCACTGGGCGGAATACGGCCGTAACTATTACTCGCGCCATGACTATGAGGCTGTGCCAACGGAACACGCGAATGCTTTGGTCGAACGTCTGCGGGGCATGTTGGGGGAATTGCAAGGGCAGGTATTTGCGGGCCTGACCGTCGAAAGCGCCGATGATTTCGAGTATAATGATCCGATCGACGGATCGACCTCGTCCAGACAGGGTATTCGGATCGTGTTTGCGGACGGCTCGCGGATTGTCATGCGCCTGTCCGGCACGGGAACAGAAGGCGCGACGCTGCGGGTCTATCTGGAACGCTACCAGCGAGCCGATGGCCATCTTGATCTTGCAGTGGATGACGCTCTAGCCCCCGTTGTGAAGGCGGCAGAGGAGATTGCGCAGATACAGAAGTATACAGGACGCGACGAGCCCGACGTGACAACCTGAGGCAGCAAGTACCCTGTCTGCGGACATATGTGGCACGGGTTCGATACAAACAGGCGCAAAGTCATGCAGGCGAATTGCGCGCGATACGATCAACTTCCGGCCAAGCATAACCCGGCTTGACCCCAAAGAGCAGCGCAGCAAGGCGATCGAAACCAGCAGGTCAGCAGCGTCGACCACTGGCTATCGTCATCGCTGAAAACCACCCAAAGCGCGCACAAACTATTTTCGACGTCCAGGACCAGTGATCGGTTGTACGTCATTCGATCGCCTCACCCGGCTGTGGTCCGGCCAATCGCATTACCTGTCCATCCGTCAGGCACGCACCATACCGCTGTTAACCGCCTTCGGCGACCGGTCGCAGGGACAGCGCCTCAAGATCTCCGCCAAATACCGCCCGAGCGAAAAGCTGAACTACATCCACACTCACCGGGACGGGTTGCAGACCTTCCTGCACGACGGTCGTGTCGAGATTGACTCCAAGAGGGTAGAAAACCTGATCCGCCCTATCGCTCTCAACAGAAAAATGCCCTCTTCGCCGGGCATGACCAAGGCGGAATCGTCTTGGGGCCGCATCGCGTCGCTGATCGAAACCTGCAAAGTGAAGGCCCACCGGCTGACGCCGGAGGCATCACTTGTCGAAATGTAATTCCAACTATTGCATGATGATATCGTCGGTGAGATTTCCCGAAGTGGTCGAGAAGTATCCGCGCCCAGAAGGGCCGGTCCCGGACGGGCCTTCACCGACACGCCTTGATGAAGATGATCGCCTGCGCCTTCCTGCAATCCCGCCGCCCCAAGGCAGCAGAACGGGAAAAAAAGAATTCCCGGACCGCCACCGCAACCGACCATGCCAGCCGTCAGGCAGGCCATCCTCGACCTATTCGCGAAATCGCCGCCAGGACACTGTCATCATTATGAAAAGCTCATCGCGCTCCAGCCTGATCATCACCTGAAAAAGTAGTGATAAGGATTTGATTTCGTGAGCGTCTCGGTCACGATCGTCGCCGCAATGATCGGACATGCCGTCCCACTTGTGCTGAGCGAACAAGCCTGCAGCAACCGCTCTGACGAAACACGATCCGTGAAACCATAAGAGACGGGAGCTTCGGCAAGCTGAACCACATAGCACTGGTTATTGGCGCGGGAAGCAATTTCGGCTCCTTCAAGCCAGAGTTTCGTGCATTGCTGAACAACAATCTTCAAGCCGCCAAATAGGCCAATCCCCTTTTCTGATGCCCGAAAACATGGCAGATCGCGGCCAGCCCAACATCTGCCGCATCAGAGGACGCCATGAACCCGGATATAGTTGAAAAGCTGGGCACCTATATCTGGGCGCTCGATTACGGCTCTGTTCTGG
The DNA here is from genome assembly GCF_027913035.1 of Paracoccus albus. Lineage (NCBI taxonomy): Bacteria > Pseudomonadati > Pseudomonadota > Alphaproteobacteria > Rhodobacterales > Paracoccaceae > Paracoccus > Paracoccus albus. The sequence continues at coordinate 1,073,121 of NZ_CP115775.1, read as the reverse complement.
TCTTTGCGCTGACCGGGGCGCTTGTCGCCAGCCGTGCGCAGCTGGACATGATCGGGTTTGTGTTCATGGCCGCGCTGACCGCCGTCGGGGGCGGCACGCTGCGAGATCTGGTGCTGGGGCGCGACCCGGTTTTCTGGGTGGCTCAGCCAGAGCTGATCCTGATCGCTGCCGCTGCTGCGTTCGTCGTCTACTGGACCGCACCGATGCTGGAAAGCCGCTATCGCTGGCTTCTCTGGCTGGATGCAGTGGCACTGGCGGTCGCGGTGCCAGCAGGTGTTGGCGTCGCGATAGCCGGGGGATTCGGCCCCGTTATCGTGGTGATGGCAGGTGTCATTACCGGCACGATGGGCGGGCTGATGCGCGATGTGGTCGGCAATGAGGTGCCAATGGTGCTGAAGGGCAGCGAGCTGTATCTGACCTGCGCCTTTGGCGGGGCGGTAACCGCGCTGCTGCTGGCCTGGCTCGGCCTGCCGACAGCAATTGCGCTAACCGGCGGCGGCTTCGCGGTATTCCTGCTTCGCGCGGGCACCCTGATCTGGGGATGGTCGCTTCCGGCCTACAAGCCGCGCCCCCCTCGCACACGGGGCTGATCCGGCGAATAAGGCCAGTTGCAGATGGTTCTTCGCCTGACTGCGTGCCATCGCACCGGTCCCGAAAAGGGGCGACAGAGGGCAGCGTCCGGCCGCCGGGTGGACGCTGCTGCATCTGCGCGAAGCATTTTATCCTGTATCGCCGCCGGACGGCCGTTCGGCGCTGCCCGGCGGCGCTGCGCGCCTTGATTCCGGGTGGGGACCAGCCTCGCCGCCTGTCTACTCCGCCGCGCGGGCATCCTGCGCATGCGCCTCGGGGTCGTGATCGACCTCGGCCGCGATCTCCTTGGTCCAGGCGGACACTGCCGGCACGCGAGAGCGGTCGATGCGGTGCTGATATTTCTTCGCCACATCGACCACTTCCGAAAGCAGCCCCTCTTCCAGCGTGATCGGGTTCAGACCAAGCGCAAGGAACTGGTCGTTCTTGACGATCAGATCGTTTTCGGCCGCCTCTTTGCGTGGGTTTGGCAGGTTCATCACCTTGGCCCCGGCAAGACGCGCGACCATTGCGGCCAAGTCACGGACGCGGTGGGTTTCCGTCATCTGGTTGAAAATCTTCACCCGCTCACCTGCCTCGGGCGCATCGGCAAGTGCCAGCTCGATACAGCGCACGCAGTCCTGGATGTGGATGAAGGCCCGCGTCTGCCCGCCCGTGCCATGCACCGTCAGCGGATAGCCAATTGCCGCCTGAATGAGAAAACGGTTCAGCACAGTGCCGTAATCACCGTCATAATCGAACCGGTTGATCAACTGTTCATGCCGGCGGGTCTGATCGGTATGGGTGCCCCAGACAATGCCCTGATGAAGGTCGGTGATCCGCAGCCCGTCATTCTGCGCATAAAACTGGAACATGATCTGATCGAGGCTTTTGGTCATGTGATAGACCGAACCGGGCCGCGTCGGATACAGCACCTGCTGGGCCTTCTTGCCGGTGGGTGTATCAATCTCGATATCCAGGTAGCCTTCCGGGATCGGTGCACCGACGCTGGAATAGCCGTAAACGCCCATCGTGCCCAGGTGAACCAGATGCGCGTCGATGCCGGTTTCGACCAAGGCCGCCAACACGTTATGCGTCGCATTGGTGTTATTGTTGACGGTATAAACCTTGTGGCGGTCGGATTTCATCGAATAGGGCGCGGCCCGCTGTTCGGCGAAGTGGATCACCGCATCGGGTTTGTTTTCGGCAAACCATTGCTTCAGACGCTCGAACTCTGTCGAGAGGTCAAGAAGGTGGAAATGGATGGTGTTGCCGGTTTCCTGTTTCCAGATCCGGCAGCGTTCCTGGATCGAATCCATTGGCGTCAGCGACTGGACGCCCAGCTCGGTATCAATCCAGCGGCGGGACAGGTTGTCGATGATGTGGACCTCATGTCCCAGATTGGACAGATGAAGAGAGGTCGGCCAGCCGACAAATCCGTCGCCGCCAAGAACCGCAATACGCATGAATAGCCTTTCCCTAGTGCAACTCCGGCCGCCTGTGGCCGAAGCCGGCGCCATCAATGGCACCGATGAGTAATCGCGGCCTACCACCCGCGCAAGACAGATATGTGACAACGCTGCGACAGGGCGGGATCGTGCCGGTCTTCCGCGAAATCAGGCCCCTAGCAGTAGCACATGAACGAATCCCGGACCATGTGCGCCACGGACGAAGAACCCTTCGATATCGGTTGTGCCGGAAGAGCCGGTGACGATCACCACATTGCGCGGGCGGATGGCGGCATAGGTCGCGTAATCATCCAGGAATGGCAGGATTTTCGATTCCTCGACCACAACCAGCCAATGGCGCGGCAGCATCACATTCAGGATCGGCTGATCCCGCGCGGAATGAACCACGACAGAGCCGGTTTCGGCGATGCCCCATCCGGCGATGCTGATCGCTGCGGCCTGATCGACGGCGCAGGTCTTATGGGTCGTGATCCCGGCATCCGCCAGTTCACTCAGCCTGACATCACCGCTGACGGCCAGATCATGGGCAAGGCCGTGCAGATCCAGATAGGACTTCACCGCCTTTGGCAGCGCCTGCCAGCCAGCCACCCGCGAAAGCGTGACACCAAGGGCTGGGTTGGCGCATTTCTCGATGAAAGCGGCGACGGGATCATCCGCGGCCAGATCGGGCCGGATCGCGTCGAGGTCGTGCAGAAGCGACGCGGCCTCTGCCCTGATCTCCTCTGGAGCGCGGCGGGGTAAGGCCCCGCCCTGCCCGCGCGTCAGCCCCTGTCGGATCGCGTCAAGAATATCTTCTTTTGCGCTCATTGCGGGCCACCATTGCCGTATTTGCGATGCTGCGACATGAAGCTGCGCGAGGCCGGCTTCGGAAGATCGCGGGTTCTGGTCCAGCCTGATGCAAACGGCATCCCCCTGATCCAGCCGCCACGACCAAACAGCCGCATGACCGGCAATGCCAGCCGTGTTCCCAGATGATAAAGCCACGGCCTGCGCGCGGCATGGCCCCACAGACCGAGACCCATACGGACTGTCCCGACCTCTTGCTGGCTGTCCCAACTGCGCACCCGCCATGCTTTCAGAAGCGTCTTGAGCGGGATACGCACCGGACAGACCTCTTCGCAGCGGCCGTTCATGGTGCAGGCATGGGGCAGATCGCGGCTTTGCGGCAGACCGTCCAGCACCGGCGTCAGCACCGCGCCCATCGGGCCGGGATAGGTGCCGCCATAGGCATGTCCGCCGATCTGCCGATAGACGACGCAATGGTTCATGCAGGCCCCGCAACGGATGCAGCGCAGCATCTGGCGGAATTCGTCCCCCACCATGCGAGAGCGCCCATTATCGACCAGCACGATATGCATTTCCTCGGGTCCATCGGCATCTCCCGACCGCTTGGGCCCGCAGTGAAACGTGGTATATTGCGTGACCTCGCCGCCGGTGGCAGAGCGCACAAGAAGCCGAAGCAGTGCCATTGCATGATCGGTCGATGGGACCAGCTTCTCGATCCCTGCTGTCACGATATGGACGCGCGGCGGGGTCGTCGATAGCTCTGCATTGCCCTCATTCGTGACGGTGCAGGTCGCACCGGTATCGGCCACCAGAAAATTCGCGCCGGATATACCCACGTCGGCAGACATGAATTTTTCGCGCAGCACACGCCGCGCCGAGGCCACCATAGAGGCAGGATCATCGGCATCGGGCGGGGGCTGGTGATCCTTGAAGAACAGCTCTGCCACGTCTTCGCGCGTGCGGTGCATGGCGGGCCAGATGATATGACTCGGTCGCTCCTGGGCGAGCTGGATGATGTGTTCGGCCAGATCGGTCTCCACCCGCTCTATCCCCGCATCATCAAGCGCGTGTGGCAGCCCGATCTCTTCGCCCAGCATGGATTTGGATCGCGTGACGATCTTCGCCTCGGCCGCTGTGCAGATGCGGGTGACGATGTCGGCTGCCTCTGCTGCGTCGCGCGCCCAGTGCACCTGCGCCCCGGCATCTGTCGCGTTGCGTTCGAACTCGATCAGATAGTGGTCCAGATTGGCGATCACATGATCCTTGATCGCCGCACCGCGTTCCCTCGCCGCCTGAAACTCTGGAAACGCATCGACGGCCGCCGTCCTTTTGGTCTGGGCGGTATTTGTCGTGCGGTCGATGGCGATTTTCAGGTTCGGATCGGCAAGCGCGTCGTGGGCGCGCTGCTTGAATGTGTCCTGTTTGCCTTGCGCTGTCATTTGTCCTCCTCGCCAATGGCAGGGCCGTCAGACATACCGGCAAGCACCTCGACCGTATGAAAGCAGCGTGTCGCGGCACCTTCACGATGCAGTCGACCAGCCATATTCATCAGGCATCCCAGATCACCGGCAAGCAGGATGTCCGCGCCGGTGGCGGCGATATTTGCGGTCTTCTCGCTGAGAATGGCGGTCGAAATGTCAGGGTATTTGACGCAGAAGGTGCCGCCGAAGCCACAGCACACATTCGCGCCTTCCAATGGCACCAGTTCCAACCCTTCTACCCGCTCCAGCAAGGCACGGGGCTGGGCCTGCACGCCCAGTTCCCGCAGTCCCGAACAGCTGTCATGATAGGTGGCAGAGGCTTCCAGTCTTACATCTGTCGGCGACCAGCCCCTGACGTCATGCAGGAAGCTGAGGATCTCATAGGATTTCGCGGCAAGATCCTCTGCCCTGCGCCGCCAGCCGGGATCGGCAAACAGCTTGGGATAGGACCTTATCTGCCCGATACACGACCCGGAAGGGCCGACCACGTAGTCAAAGCCCTCAAACGCCGCGATCACCTGTTTTGCGAGCGCTGCCGCGCCTGCCTTGTCGCCGCTGTTTCCTGCGGGTTGACCGCAGCAGGTCTGGCGGCGCGGCACCTCGACCACGCAACCGGCCTGTTCAAGCAGTTTGATGGTCGCAAAGCCGATTTGCGGCCGCATCGCATCGACGAGGCAGGTGACAAACAGGCCGACTCGGGGGTTCTCGATCATCTGGCGTCCTCGGCTGGATGGATCGACCCTGCCGCAAATCGGACGCGCGTTCAACTTATCCCGGAGCGGCTACAGATCGAGGCGTGTCCGGTCGCCCGCGGCAAAGCGTTTGAGAACTGCCGGATAAAGCCGATGCTCCTGAATCAGAACCCGCGCGGCCAGGCTGGCAGGATCATCATCGGGAAGGATCGACACGCGCGCCTGCCCAAGGATCGGCCCGGCATCCAGATCGGCTGTGACTTCATGCACGCTCGCCCCCGCCTCTGCATCACCAGCCTCTATCGCGCGCGCATGGGTGTGCAGGCCGGGATATTTCGGCAGCAGAGAGGGATGGATATTCAACATCCGTCCGCTGTAGTGGCGCACGAAATCGGGTGTGAGGATACGCATGAATCCGGCAAGCGCGATGATATCGGGTCGGGCCGCATCCAGATTACGGATAAGTTCCGCCTCAAATGCGGCGCGGTCGCGGCCGAAGGGCCGGTGATCGACGGCGAATGTATCGACACCCAGGTCACGCGCCTTCGTCAACCCACCCGCTGCCGGATCGTTTGAGCCGACGATAACGGCACGCGCGGGATGATCGCCGGTCATGCTTTCGGCAAGCCGGACCATGTTCGACCCGCCGCCCGAAATCAGAATAGCGACGCGTTTCACGCCAAGGTGCCGCTATAGCGTATGCCATTGCCGGCCGTGACCGTCCCGATCCGCGCAACCTGTTCACCGGCATCGGACAGCAGCGCCACAAGCGTGTCGGCGCGGCCAGCATCGGCCACGACAACCATCCCAATGCCGCAATTGAAGGTTTTCAGCATCTCTGCCGTGTCGATTCCGCCCGCATCGGAAAGCCACTTGAACACCGGCGGCATGGACCAGGCCGACAGGTCAATCTCTGCGCCCAAAACATCAGGAAGGATGCGCGGCAGGTTCTCGGTCAGCCCGCCGCCGGTTATATGCGCCAGCCCGTGGACACCGCCCGCCCGGATCGCGGCAAGCGCGGGCTTCACATAGAGCCGCGTCGGCACCAGCAGCGCCTTGCCCAGCGTTTCATCGGAAAATGGCGACGCGCTGCCCCAATCGAGGCCTGCCGCTTCCACCACCTTCCGCACAAGAGAATAGCCGTTCGAATGCACCCCATCCGAAGCAAGGCCCAGAAGAATATCGCCCTCTGCGACCGCTTTCGGCAGTTCCGTGCCACGTTCCATCGCACCGACCGCAAAACCCGCAAGGTCGAAATCGCCGTCGTGATACATACCCGGCATTTCCGCCGTTTCTCCGCCGATCAGCGCGCAGCCAGAACGCTGGCAACCCTTGGCGATACCTGTGACAACCCGCGCTGCCTCATCCACCGACAGCTTTCCGGTGGCGAAGTAATCCAGAAAGAACAACGGCTCTGCGCCCTGACAAACCAGATCGTTGACACACATAGCGACAAGGTCGATGCCCAGCCCGTCCAGTTCTGCGGTATCAATCCCGATACGCAGCTTGGTGCCGACGCCGTCCGTGGCCGCGACCAGTACAGGATCGGAATATCCCGCCGCCTTCACGTCAAACAACGCCCCGAACCCGCCGAGACCGGCCATCACCCCCGGCCGTTTCGTCGCCGCTGCGGCAGGCTTGATCCGCTCGACCAGTTCGTTACCCGCATCGATATCGACGCCCGCATCGGCATAAGACAAACCGTTCTTGCGCTCGGCCATAGAGGTCCCCTTCTCTGAGTCCCGCCTCCGATAACGCAGGCCCGCCCCGCAGGCAATCCAGACGCGCCTTTTGCCGGCTGGCAGAGGCAAAAATTCATCCCGCAAGCTCAGCATCTTGCAGTGCGGCGTCGATCAGAACCGCAGCGGTCGAGTTCTGCTTGACCATCGGGCGCAGGCTGAATAGTCAGATGCACAGTCGGATGGGCCTGTAGCTCAACGGTTAGAGCAGGGCGCTCATAACGCCTTGGTTGGGGGTTCAAATCCCTCCGGGCCTACCATTCCGACAGTTTTGCAGCTTACATATCATCATCGAACACGCCGATCTCTGTCGGCTGTTCAAGATCGCGATACAGCTTCTGCGCCTCAGGTGCCGATCCGCGTTTTTCGGAAAGCGCCAGAACCTCGATCTCGCGGCGTTGGCGGCCCTGACGGATCGAAATGATCGTGCCGGGGCGGATGGCACGGGCAGGTTTCACCCGTTCACCGTCGATCTTGACCTTGCCGCCTTCGATCATCTGCTGGGACAGCGCGCGCGTCTTGTAAAAACGCGCGGCCCACAGAAATTTATCCAGTCTGACCGAATCCATCAGCGTGGTTCGGCAAGCGCGCCTGCGATATTGCCCAGATCATAGCCGGCATCAGCAGCCTTGCGCAGAATCTCTGCCGGTGTGCTTTTGCCTGACTGGCTGAGCGCCCAGAGCGTTGCCGAGCGTGTACCGGACCGGCAATAGGCAAGCACAGGGCCGGGCATCTCATCCACGGCTGTGCCGAAGTCGGAAATCAGATCCGGTGTCAGCTGGCCGGGCGCAAGGGGCAGAAAGCGGAACTCAAGCCCGGCTTTGGCGGCGGCATCTGCCATGACGCTTTGCTCGGGCTGGTCGCCTGCTTCGCCATCCGGGCGATTGCAGATCACGGCACGGAAACCCTGCCTTGCCAGCTCGGCCATCTCATCCGGCTGAATCTGCGGTGCAACTGAAATGCTGTCGTCAATCTTCCTGATATCCATTGAATCCCCCGAATGCGCTGACTGCTCACATGACCAAGGATTTGCCGCAGCCGAGACCAAGGTGCAACACACCTCTGCGCGACGTGACCTCAGCGAACGGCTTTCACGCCTTCGAGGATCAACGTAGTCGCAATATCGGCGTAATCTTCGCGCGTGATCGGTCCACCATCGCGGAACCACATATAAACCCAGTTCATCATACCGAACAGCGACATCGTTACCGGCATCAGCAGCGGCCTGCCCTGCTGAAGTTCGGGATTGATACGATCTATCACAACCGAGAACCGCCGCACGATCCGCCGTTCGATCTGCGCAAGCGCCTGCTGCTGATCCTCTGTCAGGGCGCGCTTCGCGTTCAACTGCACGACATGCTCGTTATCGGCACCGCGATAGATATCCAGAACCGCACCGACCAGCTTGCGCAATCGGTCGCGGTCGTCCTGCGCCGGATCGTCGGCAGCCTCGACCGCCTCATCAACCTCCAGCAGATGGGTTTCGATGATCGCGAAGATCAGGGCATCCTTGCTGGGATAGTAATGATAAAGCAGTGCCTTCGACACGCCCGCGCGCTCTGCGATCTGCGACATGGACGCCTTGTCCATGCCCTGTTCGGCAATAACGGCAGCCGCGCAGCGCAGCAGGTCCTGCTGCTTCTCGGCAAAATCACTGGCGCGGGTTCGGGCCATGCATCTTCCTGTGCTGATGCGGACATGACGACCGCATTACTTGGTCCTCGTCATGGTCTCCGCAGACGAAGGTGGGTTAGTTAACGCTCTTTCGGGCGGTTGTCGACGACGCGCTTTGCCTTACCCTCCGATCGGGCGACGCCCTCGGGATCATGAATGACGACTTTCGAGGAAACGCCGACGACCGATTTGATATGATGCGCCAATTCTTTCGATGCAGCATCCCGTGCCGAGTCATCTGCATGTTGAGGCAGGCATTCGCAATGGACGGTCATATTGTCCATCCTGTTGCTTCCCGTATTCAGTTCGATCTGGAAATGCGGCGCGAGCGAGGCGATTTTCAGGATCTGCTCTTCGATCTGGGTCGGGAAGACGTTGACGCCGCGCAGAATGATCATGTCGTCGCTGCGCCCGGTGATCTTTTCCATCCGCCGGACCGAGCGCGCCGTGCCGGGCAGCAGCCGGGTCAGGTCGCGGGTGCGATAGCGGACCATCGGCAGGCCCTCCTTGGTCAGCGTGGTGAAGACCAGCTCGCCCATCTCACCATCGGGCAGCACCTCTCCGGTCTCGGGGTCGATGATCTCGGGCAGGAAATGATCCTCCCAGATATGCAGCCCGTCCTTGGTCTCGACACATTCATTGGCCACGCCCGGCCCCATGATTTCCGACAGACCGTAAATATCGACGGCGTGCATGTCGAAGACATGTTCAATCTCTTCGCGCATCTTGTTTGTCCAGGGTTCGGCCCCGAAAACACCGACCTGAAGCGAGCTTTCGCGCGGGTCCATGCCGCGGCGGCGATATTCATCGAGGATCGACAGCATATAGCTGGGCGTTACCATGATGATGCGCGGCTTGAAGTCCTCGATCAGCGTGACCTGCCTTTCGGTCATCCCGCCAGAGATCGGCACGACCGTGCAGCCCAGCCGTTCGGCACCGTAATGCGCACCAAGCCCACCGGTGAACAGACCGTAGCCATAGGCGACATGGCAGATATCGCCGGGTCGTCCGCCCGAAGCACGGATGGAACGCGCAATCAGATCGGCCCAGTTGTCGATATCCTTGCGTGTATAGCCGACCACGGTCGGCTTTCCGGTCGTTCCGGATGACGCATGGATACGCACAAGCTGTTCACGCGGGACCGCGAACATGCCGAAGGGATAGTTGTCGCGAAGATCCTGTTTGTAGGTGAAGGGAAATTTTGACAGATCCGATAGCTGCTGCAAATCGTCAGGATGAACGCCTGCCTCATCGAAGCGCTTTTTGTAGAAAGGCGAGTTCTGATAGGCATGGTTCAGCGACCATTTCAGCCGCTCGAGCTGCATCGACTGGATTTCATCGCGCGAGGCCGTTTCGGCCGGGTCGAGCGTCTTTGGGTCTGGCGTCAGGTCTTCCATGCTCTCGCTCCTCCAGCGTTATTCGGGCAGGTAATTGCCCTTGATGGATCGTGACAGGCCGCGAAAATGCGCGACCAGCCGGCCATCCTGATTGGTGACGTTCACGTCATAGACACCGCTGCGCCCGGTCCGGGACGCCTCTGTCGCAGTCGCGGTCAGCACATCGCCCAGCTTTCCGGGCGACACATAGTTGATGCTGGCCTGCTGGCCGACTGTCACGGCGTTGTAGCTGTTGCAGGCAAAGGCAAAAGCACTGTCGGCAAGTGTGAAGATATAGCCGCCATGCGCGTTCTCATGGCCGTTGGTCATTTCCTCTGTAACGGTCATTGTCAGCGTGGCCTGCCCCGGCGCGATATGTTCGATCTTCATGCCAAGGTGCTGGCTGGCGCGGTCGGTGGACCACATTGCATCAGCCGATGCCCGTGCGATTTCTTCGGGTGTCATGTCTGCAGCGCGCCTCATTTGCCTTTGAACTCCGCCGCGCGTTTTTCCAGAAATGCTGTCACGCCTTCAGTATAATCTGTGGTCCGTCCCGCTTGGCGTTGCGCATCACGCTCTGCATCAAGATGCGCAGGCAAATCGTGATCGGCCGCCTGCTGGATCAGCTTTTTCGTCAGCGCCAACCCCACGGTCGGTCCTGCCGCCAGCTTCCGCGCGATCGTCATGGCCTCTTCCTGCAAAGCGTCGTCATCGACGACCTTCCAGATCATGCCCCAAGCCTCTGCCTGTTCGGCACCAACAGGCTCTGCCAACAGCGTCAACGCCTTGGCCCTTGGCTCCCCCAATATCCGTGCAAGCGACCATGAACCGCCAGCGTCAGGGATCAGTCCGATCTTCGAGAATGCCTGAATGAAACGCGCCGAACGCGCGGCCAGCACGATATCGCACGCAAGTGCCACATTGGCCCCTGCCCCTGCGGCAACACCGTTCACCGCGCAGACGACCGGCTTGTCCAGCCCGCGGATCATCCGCACCAGCGGATTGTAATATTGATCCAGCGTTGAACCAAGATCCGGCGCGGGCCCGCCTTTGCGCGGGTCACGGTCGCCCAGATCCTGTCCGGCACAGAAGCCGCGTCCCGATCCGGTCAGAAGGACGGCACGGATGTCCGGATCGCTCTCGGCCCGTTCCAGCCCGGCGCGCAGCGCCAGATGCATCTCCGGCGTAAAACTGTTCAGTTTGTCGGGCCGGTTCAGCGTCAGGCGCAGAACACCCTGCTCAAGCGCCTCCAGGACGGTCGATTCGTCGCTCATGCCGTTTCCTCCTGCCCGCTATCCCTCCATGCGGGCCTAGAAAAAAGATGTTGCATAAACCGACCGGTCAGTCAATTATATTTGAGAGGAAGGGAGGAGGCACCAGCCGAATCTGCATCATCGCAGGCGGTTGGCAGGTCATGTCTAGTTTGACCGCCTTTTGCCGAATCGCAAATACAAAAAACGCCGCGCCCTGCGCCGCGTATTCAGCAACTGGGAGGAAAGCTGGATGACTCTTCGCAACCTGATGATGACCGCAGCCACCTGTTCAATGGCCGCCATGCCGGCATTGGCCGACATCAATATCGGTGCTTCGATCTCGGAAACCGGTCCAGCCGCGTTCCTTGGCGACCCCGAAGCAAAAACCCTGCGGATGGAGGTCGAAAAGATCAACGCCGAAGGCGGGATCAATGGCGAACAGATCAATCTGATCATGTATGATGACGGCGGCGATGCGAACAAGGCACGCACCTTCGCCACCCGCCTTGTCGAGGATGATGAGGTCGTAGCCGTCATCGGCGGCACGACAACCGGCACGACAATGGCGATGGTTCCGGTTTACGAAGATGCAGAAGTGCCCTTCATCAGCCTTGCCGGTGCGGTCGAAATCATCGAGCCGGTGAATGAATGGGTGTTCAAGACACCGCATACGGACCGCATGGCCTGCGAGAAAATCTTTGAAGACATGAAGGCGCAGGGCTTTTCCAAGATCGGCATGATCTCCGGCTCTGACGGGTTCGGCAAGTCGATGCAGGCGCAATGTAAGGGCGTGGCCGAATCCTCTGGCGTGGAAATCGTGGCAGATGAGGTCTACGGCCCGCAGGATGCCGACATGACGCCGCAACTGACCAACATCAAGGGTTCGGGCGCGGAAGCGATCCTGAATTCCGGCATGGGTCAGGGTCCGGCAGTCGTGACACGCAACCACACCCAGCTTGCCATCGAAGCGCCGCTGTATCAGTCGCACGGCGTGGCTTCGAAGCAGTTCATAGAACTGGCCGGGACCGAAGCCGCCGAAGGCGTCCGCTTGCCAGCAGCCGCCCTGCTGGTTGCCGATCAGCTTGGCGACGACAACCCGCAGAAGCCCGTCGTTCAGGGCTACCGCGATGCCTATGAAGAGGAAACCGGAGAGGATGTCTCGACCTTCGGGGGACATGCCTTTGACGCGCTGTATATTCTGAAGGCCGCAATCGAAACGGCTGGCAGCACCGAGCCCGCAGCCATCCGCGACGCCATCGAGCAGACGGCAGGCTTCGTCGGCACCGCCGGAGAGGTCAATTACAGCGCCGAAGATCACCTTGGCCTGACACTCGATGCCTTCGAGATGCTAGAGATCAAGGGCGGCGAGTGGACGATCGTCGAATAATCGACTGACACGGGCGCGGGTTGAACCCCGCGCCCTTTCCTATGCGAGGGGACCATGTCGGAACTGCTGCAATTCCTGTTCTCGGGGCTGACGGTCGGTGCTGTCTATGCGCTCGTCGCGCTTGGCTTTACCATCATCTATAACGCATCGGATGTGGTGAACTTCGCGCAGGGCGAATTCGTCATGCTGGGCGGTATGATCACCGTCTTCACCTATGCGGCGGGCCTTCCCCTGCCCCTTGCGGCGCTTGTCGCGATTGTCGCGACAGCTGCAATCGGTGTGGCGCTGAACAAGCTGGCGATTGAGCCTGCCCGCGGTGCGCCGGTCGTGTCGCTGATCATCATCACCATCGGCGCATCCATTTTCCTGCGTGGTGTGGCGCAGGTTCTTTTCGGCAAGCAGATCCACCGATTCCCGTCCTTCTCGGGCGACGCGCCCTTCCGCATCGGCGGGGCGACGATCCTGCCTCAGTCGCTCTGGGTGATCGCGGGCGGAATTGCGGTCTTCTTCGCCCTCTACCTTTTCTTCACCAGAACACTGACCGGCAAGGCGGTGCTGGCGACCTCGAACAACCGGCTGGCGGCGCAACTGGTGGGGATCAACACCAACTGGGTAATGACACTGTCCTTCGCGCTGTCGGCGGGGATCGGCGCGCTTGCCGGTGTGCTCATCACACCCATCACCAACACATCCTATGATGTCGGCATCGCACTGGCGCTGAAGGGCTTTGCTGCTGCGATGCTGGGCGGCATGGGCAACCCGAAAGGTGCCCTGGTCGGCGGCATATTGCTGGGGATCATCGAGGCGATGACCGCGGGCTACCTTTCGTCGCAATACAAGGATGCAGCCGCCTTCGTCATCATCCTGCTGGTTCTGTTCGTCATGCCGCAAGGTCTGTTCGGCGCCAAACAGACGGAGCGTGTGTGATGCGGCTGTCCCATAAATCCGCAACCTTGCTGGTTCTGATACCGCTGATCGTATTGGCGCCGATCTTCTTTCCGTCCAGCTTTTATTACCGCGTCGGCTCTCTGATCTTCATCAACGGGCTTGCCGTCACAGGCATGGTGATCCTGATCGGCTATGCCGGACAGATCAGCCTTGGCCATGCCGGTTTCGCGGGGATCGGCGCGTATTCCTGCGCATTGATGCCGGTGCATTGGGGGATCCCGCCAGTCCTGGCGGCGGTGCTTGGGGCAGCGATCTCTGCCGTGCTGGCATGGCTGGTCGGGCGTCCGATCCTGCGGCTCAAGGGCTATTACCTTGCTGTGGCGACACTGGGTTTCGGCATCCTCGTCTATATGGTCCTGACCAATGAGACATGGCTGACCGGCGGTCCCGACGGCATGACCGTCACCGATTCCGGCCTGCGCGATCTGGCTGAATCGGTGGGGATCGACCTGAAGAACTCTCAATTCTGGTACTGGCTTTGTGCCATCGTTCTGGTCGTCGGCGTCTGGCTGGCACTGAACCTGCAAGACAGCCCGACAGGTCGCGCCCTGCGCGCCGTGCACGGCTCAGAGGTCGCCGCGCGCACCGTTGGCGTGGATGTCGCGAAATACAAGCTGCAGGCCTTCGTGATCTCCGCCGTCTATGCCTCTGCCGCAGGGTCGATGGTGGCGCTGCAAAATGAATTCGTCACGCCTGATGTGGCGGGATACATGCATTCCATCGAATGGGTAACGATGACCGTGCTGGGCGGTGCGGGATCGGTCCTTGGGGCAATATTCGGCGCGGTGATCCTGACCACGCTGCCGCAGGTGCTGACCGCGTTTGCCGAATATGAACAGCTTCTGCTGGGCCTAATCATGATGCTGGTGATGATCTTCATGCGTGACGGCTTGTTGCCCTCGATCATGAAACGCATCCGGGGGAAAGACGAATGAGCGCGCTTCTGTCAGTCGAAAACCTCGGCATTTCTTTCGGTGGACTGCGCGCCGTCAATGAGGTCAGTTTCAGTGTCAAGCCGGGCGAAATCCTGTCGGTGATCGGGCCGAACGGTGCTGGCAAGACAACGCTGTTCAACATGATTTCCGGCGTCTATCAGCCCGATGCCGGCAAGGTCATGCTGGAAGGTCAGGACGTCACCGGGATGCGCCCGGATCTGCTGGCGCGGCGCGGCATGTCGCGGACATTCCAGAACCTTCAGATTTTTCAGAACATGACCGTGCTGGAAAACGCGATTGCCGGTTATCACCTGACGGAATCCGGCAGCCTTCTGGCAGATCTTCTGCGGCTGCCGGGCTCTCGCTCTCGGGCGGCGGCGGCGCGGAGGGGCGCGATGAAACTGCTGGAACGCGTGGGCCTTGAACGGGCGGCAGAAGCGGAAGCCGCCAACCTGTCCTATGGCCGGCTGAAACGTCTGGAAATCGCGCGTGCGTTGGCGCTGAGCCCGAAGGTGCTCTTGCTGGATGAACCGGCAGCAGGCTGCAACGCGGTCGAGACCGAAGAGATCGACCAGATGATCGCCGAGGTCGCGAAATCCGGTGTCGCCATTCTGCTGGTGGAACATGACATGAAGATGGTGATGCGGATTTCGAACCATATCGTGGTGCTGGATCACGGCGAGAAAATTGCCGAGGGCGACCCCGCCACGGTCAGTCGGAACCCCGCCGTGATCGCGGCCTATCTGGGCACTGACGCCACGGAGGATGCCGATGCTTGAGATACGCGATCTGCGCTCTCGCTACGGGCGGATAGAGGTGCTGCACGGCATCGACCTGAACGTCCAATCAGGCGAAATCGTCACGGTTGTCGGCGCGAATGGTGCGGGCAAGACAACCCTGCTGCGCTGCATATCGGGCACTCAACCTGTATCTGGCGGTGACATTCAGTTCCGGGGCGAGGCGATCACAGCGATTCCAGCCTTCAAGAGGATCGCGCGCGGCATCACCCAATCACCCGAAGGCCGCCAGATCTTCACCAATCTGACGGTTGAGGAAAACCTGCGTCTTGGCGCGTTCCGCTTCTCGGATGATCGGGTCGAAAAGGATATGGAAGACGCTTTCACCATGTTCCCGATCCTGCGCGAAAAGCGCAATCTCTCGGCAGGTGGTCTGTCCGGCGGGCAGCAGCAGATGCTGGCGATTGCGCGGGCCCTGATGGGACGGCCAAGCTGCCTGTTGCTTGACGAACCCTCAATGGGCTTGGCCCCGATCCTGGTGCAGCAGATTTTCGACGTTGTGTCTGGGCTGAAGGCGCTGAATGTGACGGTTCTGCTGGTTGAACAGAACGCATTCGGTGCACTGAAGATCGCGGATCGCGGCTATGTCATGGAAACCGGACGGATTTCGATGCACGGCGCCGCTGACGAACTGATCGCAGACCCTCGTATCCGTGAGGCTTATCTGGGGATTTGAGGGCTTTCAGCGCAGCACTCAGTCGCTGACCTGCCCTGACACAGCCTCTCGCACTTTCAGCGGAACGATAACCGGATAGCCCAGATCTTCGGGGCGCATGATGCGCACGTCTATGCCATAGACCTGCGACAGCAGAGCCTCTGTCAGCACCTCGCCAACATCGCCTTGCGCAATCACCTGCCCCTTGTCGAACAGCACCACATGATCGGCATAACGGGCAGCGAGGTTCAGGTCGTGCAGCACCACGACGATGCTGCGCCCGGCCGTACGGTTCAGACGGCGGACCAGCTCCAGCACCTCCATCGCATGAGACACATCAAGATGGTTGGTCGGTTCGTCCAGCAGGATGGTTCCGGATGCCTGCGCCAGGACCATAGCGATCCATGCCCGCTGGCGCTGCCCGCCCGACAGCGACCCCAGCGGCGTGTTGGCATGATCCTTCAGCCCGGTCGCTGCCAATGCATCGCCACAGGCCCTGCGATCTGCCATGGAAGGCCCGGCGAGCGCCTTGCGATGGGCATAGCGGCCGAGCATGGCCAGCTCGGCAACGGTCATTTCATCCGGCGCATCGGGTGATTGCGCCAGCATGGCCAGGCTTCGCGCCAGTTCCTTTTCCGGCCATTCCTTCAACGCGCGCCCGTTCAGTGCAATCTCCCCCCCGCGAAGCGCCAGCAGCCTGCGCAGCGCCCGCAAGACAGTCGACTTACCGCTTCCATTCGGACCGCACAGCGCAATCACCTTTCCGGCGGGCAGGTCGAGGTCCATGCCGTCAATCACCGCGGCGCGGCCATAGCCAATGCTTGTCTTCTTCAACTGGAACAGCGGCTTATCCACGCACGGTCCTTCCCCGGATCAGCAACAGAATGAAAAGCGGTGCGCCCAATACGGCGGTCACAGCCCCAGCCGGAACCTCGATCGGCGGGGCTATGATCCGGGCGAAGATATCCGCCGCCAAGACAAGCGACGATCCAATCAATGCCGAGACGGGAAGCCATGCCGCCCCGCCCTCGCCCACCAGACGCCGCGCGGCATGCGGGGCGATCAGGCCGACGAAACCGATGGCACCGACGAAGGCTACGGCGGATGCCGTCAGCAGCACTGCCAGCCCGACCATCGCAATTTGAGCAGGCCCAAGTGAAAGCCCGGTTGACCTTGCGCTGTCAGGGTCCAGCCGCAACTGCGCAAGCACCCGTGCCGCAAGCGCAATCAGCGGAACGCTCAGGACCAGTATCGCGCTGAGTATGGCGACATCGGACCAATGCGCCGCCCCGACCGATCCGGCCAGCCACGTCATCGCCTGCCCGGCAAGATAGACCGGCCCCATAATCATCAGCAGGGTCAC
Source organism: Paracoccus albus (assembly GCF_027913035.1). Classification (NCBI taxonomy): domain Bacteria; kingdom Pseudomonadati; phylum Pseudomonadota; class Alphaproteobacteria; order Rhodobacterales; family Paracoccaceae; genus Paracoccus; species Paracoccus albus. Next base: position 1,055,999 of record NZ_CP115775.1, on the reverse strand, counting down.
AAGCGCCTTCGCCAGTGCTGCAATGGCAATACCATACAGGATCAGACCCAACGGCCCCCGACGCCGGTCCGCCAAAGTCAGAGAGCCGGTGACAAGCGTGAAAGCCGCCGCCCCCGCGACTGCAGCCAAAGGCAGCCAGTGGATAGAGACGATCAGCGCATTCGATTCGTTCGAATAGAGCCAAAGGAAACCGACAACCCCCACGGCCGCACCATCGGTGATCCCAAGGATAGATGGGGTTGCCAGTGGGTTTCTTGCAACCCGCTGCAGGATCGCCCCGGCAAGCGCCAGTGCCGCGCCGCCCGTCGCGGCCAGAAACACCCTCGGCAGGCGCATCTTCCACAAGATCAGCTCGTCCGGGCGGCTGCCCTGCCCAAGCAAAGCGGCAATGACGCGTTGTGGCGACATGAAGCTAGAGCCGATCCCGGCCCCCAGCACGATCAGCGCCAGAAGCAGCAGGATCGCTGCCAGCAGCCCCGCCGGGATGACAGAACGTGTCTGAATGCGCTCATTGAATTCCACAACCGTCATGCCATCCGCCTGCCATCGCCTCGGCGAAGCTGAAGGATCAGCACCGGCACGCCGACAAGTGCCAGCACTGTGCCGATGGGGGCCTCTGCCGGGGCGACGATGATACGGGCAAGGATATCGGCCAGCAGCGCAATCAGCGCACCGGTCAGGACGCAGGCGAAAGCCAGCCAGATATGCCCTGCACCCGGACAAAGGCGGCGCGCGACATGCGGTGTGACCAATCCAAGGAACACCACGGGCCCCGCCATCGCGACCGTACCGCCCGCCAGCAATGCTGCCGCCATGAAGGCCAGATAACGCATGCGCTGTACCGGCACGCCAAGTGCAGCTGCACTGTCGTCATCGGTCTGCATCAGGTCCAGAGCGGGGCCGAGCCATAAGGTCGCTGCAAGCCCCGCCAACAAGACCGGGACGCCGATCCACAACAGAGCTGTGTCACGATCGGCAAAGCTACCCGCCAGCCAGAACAGCAACGTTTCCAATGCGGCCTCATTGCTGAGAAGGATCACCTGAGTGATCGCCCCGAAAAGCGCCGCCGAAGTGACCCCGACCAGCAGAATCGAGGTCGGATCGGCCCTGACCTCCCCTAATGCGGTCAGGACGAGAACAAGCGTGATCGCAAACAAAGCCCCCGCGCCGGCCGCGACGGCAAGGCCGGTCATGCTGCCAAGGCCGAACATCGTCAGCGAGAGTACCACACAAAGTGCTGCGCCTGCATTCACCCCCAGCAGACCGGGTTCTGCCAGCGGATTGCGCGACGCAGCCTGCATCAGCAAGCCCGACAACCCAAGTGCAGCGCCGCAGCACGCGGCGATCAGGGTCCGGGGCACACGCAAAGTCGCGATGATCAGCGCGTCAGTACCGGTCTCGCGTCCGCTCAACGCGCCCCAGACAACGTTCGGCGGGTAAAAACGCATGCCCAGATGCAGGCTCGCGATCATCGCCATCACGACCAGCACGCTCAGCAGAAGCAGGATGTTTAATCTGGTAGACACACCGGGCCCGGTTAACCTATGAATTCTGTCAGATTTACCTAAAGCACCCGGAAACGGCAATACGCGACCGGGTCAGTCGGTAGACCGAGACTCGAAAAGGACGGAATTCATGTTGAAAAAAATAATCTCGCGCCGCGCCGCGATGTTGGGCGTCGCCATAGCGGCGGCTTTCGCCGTCGTCGCGCCCAACGCATCTTTCGCGCGCGAAGTCACGCATGCGATGGGCACGACCGAAGTTCCCGACGTGCCCGAGCGGGTGGTTATCCTGACGAATGAAGGGACCGAGGCGTTGCTGTCGATGGGCGTCAAACCGATTGGTGCCGTGAACTCTGCCAATGGCGACCCGTGGTTTGATCACATTGCCGATCAGATGGAGGGTGTCGAACCGCTGGGTGGTGAATCCGCCGTGAACCTTGAAATGATCGCCGCGCTCGAGCCCGACCTGATCCTTGGCAACAAGATGCGGCAAGAGGAAATCTATCCCCAGCTTTCCGCCATTGCACCCACCGTCATGACAGAGCGCCTGCGCGGTGACTGGAAAGTGAATATGCGCCTCTATGCCGAAGCGCTTGGCATGGAAGATAAGGCGCAAGAGGTGTTTGACGCCTATGACGCCCATGTCGATGAACTGGCTGAAAAGCTGGGCGACAAGACCGATGAAGAGATCTCTATGATCCGTTTCCTTGCCGCGCAGATCCGCATTTATCAGCTTGATACCTTCAGCGGCGTTATCCTGAAGGATATCGGTTTTAAGCGCCCGCCGAACCAGAATGTCGAGGAATTCGCGATCCGTACCGGCAAGGAAAGCATCCCTGATATGGACGGAGACCGGATATTCTATTTCACCTATGACACCGGCAATGGAGAAGGCAACGCGGCCGAGGAAGAGGCATTGGCCGATCCGCTGTGGCAGTCATTGTCTGCCGTTAAGGAAGGCCGGGTCCACAAGGTTGATGATGCAATCTGGAACACGTCGGGCGGCGTCATTTCGGCAAACCTGATGCTGGATGACATTGCCAGGATCTACGAGGTCGAATGATCCCCGCGGCATGAATGCGAACAGCCGCCCGTTCGGGCGGCTGTTTCTTTTTGCGCGTCATGCAGAGGCTCAGCGCCAGGAATTATCCTCTTTCCGGCGCGCATCCATCGTTCGCTTGAACAGCGTCAGCGCCGCCAGCGTACACAGCGCACCCGACAGCAGATAGGCCCCTGCTGACCAAAGACCGAATGTCTCTGTCAGATAAAGCGCAACGAAGGGCGCAAAGCCCGCGCCGAACATCCATGACAGATCGGCGGTCAGGTTGGATGCCGTATAGCGGTTCTTCTTGGCAAAGCCTGAAGCAACCGCGCCAGAGGATTGCCCGAAGGACAGGCCCAGCAACCCGAAGCCGATAAAGACATAAAGCGCCTCTCCGCTGAAACCGAGGCTCAGCAGCAGGGGCGAAATCACGGCATAGACGGCAATTGCGATTGCGCAGTTGCGCAGCAGCGACCGCCTGCCAATGCGATCCGCGATGAAGCCGGATGCGATGATGCTGCCCAATCCGATCAGAGCACCGACGATTTCGATCAGCAGGAAGCCGGTGATGTTCTCCGGCGCGTTCAGATAAATCCATGCCAGCGGGAAAACCGTGACCATATGGAACAGGGCCAGCGTGGCCAGTGGAACGAATGTTCCGGCGATGATGTTCATGCTTTCTTCACGCAGCAGGCGCGGGTTGATGCGCGGGCGCAGTGCTGCCTCGTCATACAGCGACTCGAATTCCTCGCTGACGGCGAGGCGAAGGCGTGCGAACAGCGCCACAACGTTGATCGCGAAGGCGACAAAGAACGGATAGCGCCAGCCGAAGGCCAGAAACTCCTCTTCCGACAGCGAGGTGCGCAGGAAGATGAACAGCCCGCAGGCAAGGATCAGTCCCAGCGGCGCACCGATCTGCGGCAGCGTCGCAAAGCGACCTTTCCGGTCCGCAGGCGCATACATCGCCAACAGCGAAGACATGCCGTCCCACGCACCGCCAAGGGCGGCACCCTGCCCCATACGGAACAAGCACAGGCTGGCGACTGTCAGCCAGCCTTCTTGCTCAAAGCTGGGCAGGAAGGAAATCGCGACGGTCGACAGCCCCAGCAGGAACAGTGCCGTCGTCAGCTTGGTTCCCCTGCCCCAACGCCGGTCAATCTCGGTAAAGACGAAGGTGCCGACAGGACGCGCGACGAAGCCGAGTGCAAGGACAAGAAACGCATACAGCACCCCGTCGGCAGGCGAAGCAAAACTGAAAATGAACTGCGGAAAGACCAGAACTGCGGCAATCGCGAAGACGAAGAAATCAAAGAATTCAGAGGTGCGACCAATTATCACACCAATGGCAAGATCGGTCAGATTGACCGGATGAGACTGCCTAGCCGGGACCGAATCTGTGGCGGCATTCATGGCTGAAACCTTTCTGGCCTTACATTTTTTGGGCGGGCGTTCCCCCTAGGGAGCAGCCGCAGCCGTAGCATGTCAAGTCAGATGATGCATGGACAAATGCTTCTCGCTTTGATTTCCTATACTTAAGACTCGGTTAATCCACCTAACCATCGGGCGGGATAGAATTTTGATTCCGCCAGAATGCGACAGCAGGAGTTTGGGATTTTAGAATGCGAAATTTGCTTCGTTCCCTTTCAATTGGTCTGATCCTGTTTCTGTCTGGCTGCGGATCAGAAGTACTTTCCCCGAATGGCGATGTCGCGGCCAAGACGCGCGATGTTCTGGGTATCACCACGGCGCTGATCCTTGTGATCGTTTTGCCGGTTCTGGTTGCCATTGTCTGGTTCGCTATCCGCTATCGCAGCAGCAGCGAAGATGCCGACGAACAATACGATCCCGGCTTCCACCATTCCGTTCAGCTTGAACTTCTGATCTGGGCCGCACCGCTGGTCATCATCATCTGGCTTGGGGCGCTGACATGGGTCAGCACGCATAAGCTGGACCCGTATCGTCCGCTGGACAGTGAAACGCATGGTGTGGCCGACGATGCGGAACCGTTGGTGGTGCAGGTCGTGTCGATGGACTGGAAATGGCTGTTTTTCTATCCCGAATACGGCATTGCCACGGTCAACGACCTCGCCGCGCCGCTGGACCGCCCAATCCGGTTCGAACTGACCTCGACCGAGGTGATGAACGCCTTCTATGTCCCCACTCTGGCCGGAATGATCTATACCATGCCGGGGATGCAGACCCAGCTTCACGCCGTCATCAACGAGGCGGGCGAGTATAAGGGCATGTCCTCTCACTACAGCGGCGCCGGATTTTCAGGCATGAACTTCCCCTTCCACGGGCTTGAGGAAGAGGATTTCGCCGCATGGGTCGAGAAGGCACGGAATTCCGGCGAAGTGCTGGACCGCGACGCATATCGCGAACTTCTTGAACCAAGCGAAAATGTGCCTGCGGCCTTTTACGCGCTTGGCGATGAGACGCTTTATCACGACATCCTTAACCGCTGTGTAGAGCCGGGTCAGACCTGCATGGATGAGATGATGGCCAGCAATCACGGCAGCGAAGGCGGTCATGGTGCAGCCAATGCCTCAGAAGCGGGTGGGCATCAGGCGGGTGAGCACGAGGCGACCGGCCACGGCGAGCATGGCGGAATGGATCACCAGGCGCCCGAACAGCCCGTGGAGGCTCCCACACAACAAGGCACGGCCCCCGCTGATGAAACCGTGTCAGATACCCCCGCGACCTTGCATTGGGGCGAAGGCGGCGCGTTTCAACAACCACCTGAAGCCGCCGACAATAGCGGCAATCAGCACGATGGCACGCACCACGCGCCCGCCGAACAAGCCCCTGCGACCACGAATTGACAGGTGAGAAGATGGCTATCGAACAGAACGTAACCGACTCCACCTTCCTTTTCGGGCGTCTCGCCTGGGACAAACTGCCCACTGACCCAATCGTCGTCGGCACCTTCATCGTGGTCGTGGTCCTCGGCGTGGCGCTTGTGGCTGCGGTGACCTATTACCGGCTCTGGGGCTATCTTTGGAAGGAATGGTTCACCAGTGTGGACCATAAGAAAATTGGCGTCATGTATATGGTGTTGGGGCTCGTCATGTTCCTTCGCGGATTTGCCGATGCGGTGATGATGCGCCTTCAGCAGGCTATCGCCTTCAACGGGTCCGAGGGATACCTGAACGCCCACCATTACGATCAGATTTTTACTGCCCACGGCACGATTATGATCTTCTTCGTAGCCATGCCCTTCGTCACCGGGCTGATGAATTTCGTGGTCCCGCTGCAGATCGGCGCGCGTGACGTTGCCTTCCCTTTCCTGAACAATTTCAGCTTCTGGATGACGGTCGGCGGCGCTGTTCTGACGATGGTTTCGCTGTTCATCGGTGAGTTCGCGCAGACCGGCTGGCTGGCTTTCCCGCCATTATCCGGGGTCGTCGCCAGTCCGAGGGAGGGCGTCGACTACTATATCTGGGGTCTGCAGATCGCCGGCGTCGGGACGACGCTATCGGGGATCAACCTTATCGTGACGATCCTGAAGATGCGTTGTCCGGGCATGACCCTGATGCGGATGCCGGTGTTCACATGGACGTCACTTTGCGCGAACATCCTGATCGTGGCGACATTCCCGGTGCTGACGGCGACGCTGGTTCTGCTGTCCCTCGATCGCTATCTGGGGATGAACTTCTTCACCAATGACCTTGGCGGCAACCCGATGCTCTATATCAACCTGATATGGATCTGGGGCCATCCGGAGGTCTATATTCTGATCCTGCCCGCCTTCGGCATCTTTTCCGAAGTTGTCTCGACCTTCTGCGGCAAGCGGCTGTTCGGCTATAACTCGATGGTCTATGCGACGGTGTGCATCACCATCCTCAGCTACCTCGTCTGGTTGCACCATTTCTTCACGATGGGCTCGGGCGCTTCGGTGAACTCTTTCTTCGGGATTGCCACGATGATTATCTCGATCCCGACGGGGGCGAAGATCTTCAACTGGCTGTTCACCATGTATAAGGGCAAGATCCGTTATGAGTTGCCGATGATGTGGTCGGTTGCCTTCATGCTGACCTTCGTGATTGGCGGGATGACTGGCGTCATGCTGGCTGTGCCACCGGCGGATTTCATCGTTCACAACTCGCTTTTCCTCGTGGCGCATTTCCACAACGTCATCATCGGCGGCGTGGTCTATGGCATCTTCGCGGGGATCAACTTCTGGTGGCCGAAGGCTTTCGGTTACAGGATGAACCAGTTCTGGGGACATGTCAGCTTCTGGTGCTGGGTCGTCGGATTCTGGCTGGCTTTCACGCCGCTTTATGTGATGGGCCTGATGGGTGTCACGCGCCGCTTGCGCGTATTCGACGATCCGTCTCTGCAAATCTGGTTCGCGATTGCGGCCCTTGGCGCGGCGGTCATTGCCTTCGGTATCTTCGCGCTTGTCATGCAAATTGCCATGTCGATCCGTGACCGCGAAAAACTGCGCGATGTCACCGGCGACCCGTGGGATGGGCGCACACTTGAATGGGCGACCTCCTCGCCCCCGCCCGCCTATAACTTCGCCTTCACCCCGGTGGTCTATGACGTCGACGCCTGGCAGGACATGAAAGAGCACGGATACAAACGCCCGCTTTCGGGTTTCAGACCCATCCATATGCCCAAGAACACAGGCAGCGGCGTTATCATCGCGGCCATCAGCGTGGTGCTTGGCTTTGCGCTTGTCTGGCATATCTGGTGGCTGGCAATCCTGTCCTTCGTGGCGCTGATCGCAGCAGCGATCTGGCACAGCTTCGACTACAACCGGGATTTCTACATCCCCGAGGCGAGTGTGACCGAAACCGAAGAAGCCCGGACCCGGGCGCTCAGCAACGCGGTGTGACGAAGCAATGAGTTCTGAAATCCTGACAGATCCCGGCGACGAGCGCGTCTACCACCCCGCCGAGGAACCGCATCACCCCGAAGGCCATTCAACGCCGCTTGGCTTCTGGATCTATCTGATGAGCGACTGCCTCATCTTTGCGATCCTGTTTGCGACCTTTGCGGTGCTAGGCGACCGCGTTGCCGGTGGTCCCGGCCCGAAAGATCTGTTTGACCTGCCGTTGATCGCGCTGAACACGGCGATGCTGCTGATCTCGTCTATCACCTTCGGCTTTGCCATGCTGGCGATGCATGAAGGTAATCAGAAGGGCGTGCTGAAATGGCTGGGTATCACCGCAGGCTTTGGCCTCGCCTTCCTCTGCATCGAATTGTACGAGTTCAGCCATCTGATCCATGAGGGCGCAGGGCCCGGCCGTTCGGCGTTCCTGTCGGCATTCTTTACGCTTGTCGGCACGCATGGACTGCATGTGACCTTCGGCCTGATCTGGCTGGCCGTTTCGGTGGTTCAGGTCCGCAAGCACGGTCTAACACTGGCCAATCAACGGCGCCTGAACTGCCTGTCGCTGTTCTGGCACTTCCTCGACGTGATCTGGATCGGTGTCTTTACCTTCGTTTACCTGATGGGGATGATCTGATGAGCACGCATGACCATCACGACGAACAGACCTCGCAGTTTCCGCATGGCACGAAACGCGACTACCTGACCGGGTTCGTGCTAGCGGTTATCCTGACGGTCATTCCCTTCGCCGTGGTCATGTCAGGCGGTATAGGCTCTGCCCGTATGACCGGCTTTCTGGTGCTTGCCTGCGCGGTGGCCCAGATGGTCGTTCATATGATTTATTTCCTGCACATGACCCCGCGGCAAGAGGGTGGCTGGACCCTGATCTCGCTTGTGTTCACGATTATCCTGCTGATGATCGCCGTCGTCGGCACAATGTGGGTGATGTATCACATGGACGCGAATATGATGCCCGGCATGGCACCAACATCGGGTACCTCGCAGATCACGCCTTGAGTCGCGACACCGAAGATTCCATCCGCCCCCTGTGGCAGATGGCAACCGTCCTGACGCTTGGCCTTTTGATGCTGGCTGGCTTCCTGTGGCTTGGCTTTTGGCAGGTTGATCGGCTGGCCTGGAAACGTCAGTTGATCGCCAATGTCGATGAAAGGGTTCATGCCGCACCCATCGACTGGGCAGAATTGACCACGCAACCCCCGGCACAGCAGGAATACCGCCGGGTGCAAGTGACCGGCATTTTCGATCATGACAAGGAAACGCTGGTTCAGGCAGTGACAGAACTTGGCGGGGGTTTCTGGGTGCTTACCCCAATGCTGACAGGCTCTGGCAAGACCGTTCTGGTCAACCGTGGCTTCGTGCCGCCAGAGAAGCGCAATGCTGCTGAACGGGCCGAGGGGCAGATTTCCGGTCCGCAGACCATAGTTGGCCTCGCACGTCTGTCAGAGCCTGGCGGTGCATTCCTGCGCAGCAATAACCCATCAGAGGATCGCTGGTATTCCCGTGATATCGACGCAATCGCCAACGCCCGCCAACTGGACCAGCCAGCGGATTTCTTTATCGACGCCGATGCCACACCGAACCCCGGCGGCTATCCGGTCGGCGGATTGACGGTCATCAATTTCCGCAACACGCATCTGTCATATGCGCTGACTTGGTTCGCCCTTGCGCTGATGGTGGCCGTCGGAATCGTGCTGCTGATCCGTCATGAAATCTCTGCACGCAGGCGATAGGCTTTGCATCAACGCTTTGTCCCACCCGTAAAATGCCGCAGTTTCTTTGGCAGCTTTTGGGCCCGGTAAGCCCCCCCTACAACTGTATATAAAATCCTTAAATTGATACAGCATTGATCCACCGCATAAACGCTGCTAAGCAGGAATTAAGTTCAGCGAGGAGGTAATGCATGACCATCGTTCCGATCACCTCGCCCGACCTGCAGGCGGCTGAAGTTTCGTGGTTTTCGGCGCTGTGCTCTGACGATTATCGCTATCTTGGCGTACCCGATGGCGCATTGCGCTCCAGCTGGGAACATTGTTCGGACATTGTCAGGACGGCAGAGGCGCAGGGTTTTCGCAATATTCTTTGCCCATCCTCCTATCAGGTGGGACAAGATACGCTCAGCTTCGTTGCTGGCTGTGCGCCCATCACAGACAAAATCAATATGCTTGCCGCCGTCCGCTGCGGTGAGATGCAGCCGATCATGCTGGCCCGCACAATCGCGACGCTGGACCACATGCTGAAGGGTCGATTGACGATCAATATCATCAGCAGCGATTTTCCGGGTGAGAAGGCCGACAGCAAATTCCGCTATCAACGTTCCCGCGAGGTGGTCGAGATCCTCAAACAGGCGTGGTCACGGGATGAAATCAACCACGACGGCGAGGTCTATCAGTTCCACGGCGTCCCCACCGATCCGGCGAAGCCTTACCAGCAAAATGGCGGCCCGCTGCTTTACTTCGGCGGATACAGCCCTGACGCATTGGAATTATGTGGGCAGCATTGCGACACCTATCTGATGTGGCCTGAAACGAAGGACGAACTCGCCGGTCGCATGAAGGCGGTGAATGCCGTCGCCGAACGCTATGGCCGCACGCTGGATTACGGGCTGCGTGTTCACATGATTGTTCGCGACACAGAGGCGGAGGCACGTGAATATGCGCGTGAACTGGTGTCAAAGCTTGATGACGAACAGGGCCGCGCCATTCGCGAACGTGCTTTGGATTCCGGATCACTTGGCGTTTCGCATCAGGCGAAAAACCGGGAACTGGCGGATATGGATGGCTTTATAGAGCCGCATCTTTGGACCGGCGTCGGACGTGCGCGCTCAGGCTGCGGCGCGGCGCTTGTCGGTTCCGCCGATCAGATCCTGTCCGAGATAGAGGCGTATCAGAAGATGGGCATCCGCGCGTTCATCTTTTCGGGCTATCCGCATATCGATGAATGCGAGTATTTCGGTCGCCTCGTCATGCCGCATCTGAAAACCTGTTCGCTTCCGCATGAATATGGCCGTGTCCCGGACGCAGCACCCGCCACCCCACTTTCCGCCGGGGAACGCCGCTGATGGAACGTATTGCCCTGAATGGTGATCTGGAACTCAGCCGGATCGTTTACGGCATGTGGCGACTTGCCGATGATAACGACCGCAGCGAAGCGAACGTCCGCGCCAAGATCGAAGCCTGTTTGGAACAGGGTATCACCAGTTTCGATCAGGCCGATATTTACGGCGACTATGAAAGCCAGCGTGTTCTGGGTCAGGCCCTGAAAGCCGCGCCAGAGCTGCGCGACAGGATCGAAATCGTGTCCAAGGCGGACATTGCGCTGATCTCTGACAAATTTCCGGATCGGCGGACCAAGCATTACGATACGGGCCGCGCGCATATCATGGCCTCGGTCGATGCCTCGCTGGCGGAAATGGGTCTGGACTATCTGGACCTGCTGTTGATCCACCGGCCTGATCCGCTGATGGATCACCGCGAAACGGGCGCTGTGCTGGATGAGCTGGTAACAACCGGCAAGGTCCGCGCCGTTGGCGTGTCGAACTTTCGACTGTTCGACTGGACCTTGCTGCAATCGGCCATGCGCACGCCGCTTGTGACCAACCAGATCGAGCTGAGCCTGATGAACAGCGAGCCGTTCCGAAACGGCGATGTGGCGTTCCTGCAGGAACGCGACATTTCACCGATGGCGTGGTCGCCCCTGGCTGGTGGTGCGCTGTTCGACCAATCGCAACAGCCGATCCTGAACAGGTTGAAGGAAATCGGCGCTGAACAGGGCGTGGATGTTACGGCGGTCGCGATAGGGTGGCTGCTTCATCATCCGGCGAAAATTATCCCCGTGCTTGGCACCAACAACCTGGAACGCATCAGCCGGATTTCAGACGCGACAAAGGTCACGCTGGATCGTGAGACATGGTTTGAGCTTTACGAGCTCGGCAATGGCGTCGAGGTGCCGTGAGAAAACGCTGCGGGGCAGTCGCGATGGCCGCCCCGTTTAGCGATCACTTGCGTAGTCTTGCAATCAGGGACGAGGTATCCCACCGCCCGCCACCCATCATCTGCACATCCTTGTAGAACTGATCGACAAGGGCTGTGACGGGAAGGCTGACCTCCAGATCATCCGCGGTCGACAGGCAGATGCCAAGATCCTTGCGCATCCAGTCGACGGCAAAGCCGTGTTCGAACTCACCCGCTGCCATCGTCTTGTGGCGATTGACCATCTGCCAGCTTCCGGCGGCGCCCTGGCTGATCACCTCGACCACATTCTCGATGTCCAGGCCCGATGCCTCGGCAAAGCGCAGAGATTCGGACAGGCCCTGCACCAGTCCGGCAATGGCAATCTGATTGCACATCTTTGTGGTCTGACCGGCACCGACCGGCCCCATCAGGCGGCATATCTTCGCATAGCTGTCCATGATCGGCTGCGCGCGGTCGAAATCCTTCTGCTCTCCGCCGCACATGATGGAAAGCTGGCCGTTTTCTGCCCCGGCCTGCCCGCCTGAGACCGGCGCATCGACATAGGCCGCGCCGATTTCTGCCGCCGCGTCCGCCAATTCACGGGTCACGCGGGCGGACACGGTCGTATGATCGGTAAAGACCGCGCCCTTTTCCATCCCGGCGAATGCGCCGTCATCACCAAGACATACACTGCGCAGATCGTCATCATTGCCGACGCAGGCCATGACAAACTCTGCCCCGACTGCGGCCTCTCGCGGTGTTTCTGCCGACGCGCCGCCATGTTCCTTGACCCATTTGGCGGCCTTTTCCCCGGTGCGGTTATAGACCGTCACCTGATGCCCGGCCTTTGCCAGATGCCCGGCCATGGGATAACCCATTACCCCAAGTCCAAGAAATGCCAGCTTCGCCATGATTTTCCCCTTCCCTTGCGTCGTTAATTTATCCGCGTTGAAAGCCATTTACGCATGGCCTACACAGCGCGCAGGACAACACCACCAAGGCCCGCGGTCAAGCAAGCACCGCTTTCGTAAGGAACCTTCCCGAAGATGCTGACCCTGTTCCGCTGGACACTTCGGCTGACCATCGGTCTGATCATCGTGCTGGTTCTTGCAGCGGTGCTGGTCTGGTATTTCGCCATGCGCTCTTTGCCGGACTACAACGCCAGCTATCGCGTCGGAGGGATCGGGGCAGAGGTAGAGATCGTCCGCTCTACCGACAATGTGCCGCATATATTCGCCGAAAGCGATCATGATGCCTTCTTCGCGCTTGGGCTGGCACACGCGCAGGATCGTCTGTTTCAGATGACGACATTGCGCCGCGCGGCGAAAGGACGGCTGGCCGAAATCTATGGCGAGCGTGCTGTTGCCTTTGACGATCTTGCCCGAAGGCTGGGACTTGGGCGCGTCGCGCGCGAATCCTATGCGGTCCAGGACGAACAGACGAAGGACGCACTGCGCGCCTATGCTGACGGGGTCAATCAATGGATCGGCATTGTCAATGAGCAGGCGCTTGGTCGTGGTGCGCCCGAATTCTTCTTGCTGCCCGACGATATATCTTATTGGGAGCCATCCGATTCACTGGCGATCCTGAAGCTGTATGCTGCCGCCACAAGCCGTCAGATCCCGGCCGAGGTTCTGCGAGCCCAGTTGTCTATTGCCGCGCCAGAGCGTGGTCAGGATATCGTCGCCAGTCTGGGGGAGCCTGCGCTTCCGGTCTATTCGACCCTGTTCCCGAACGTGCGCGTTGGCAGCCAGCAGTCCGGCGGAGCCAACGAATGGCCCCTTGACCTTGCCGGTTACCTGACGCCGTTCAGCGGCATGTCGGCCAGTGGCTTTGCCGCAGAGGCGCAGCGAACCACCGCCGGACAAGCCCTGCTTGCCAATGATGCAGAGGCCGCGCTGACCATGCCGTCGCTTTGGTATCTTGCCCGGCTGCGGATGCCTTCGGCTGATGTCATTGGGGCAACCATTCCAGGCGTACCCGCCATATTGTCCGGGCGCTCGGCACAGCTGGCATGGGGTGTCGTGCCCGCGCAGGTCGACGACGCGGATATACATATCGAGGAGATCCAGCCGGGCGATTCAAATCGCTACCGCGGCCTCAGCGGCTGGCAGGACCTTGTCACGCGCCGAGAGATCATTCGCGTGCGCGACGCGCCCGACCGTTCCATCACCTTGCGGGCGACGGAAAACGGGCCGCTGCTGTCTGGCGCAAGCTATGATCTGCTGTCGGTGATACCGTCAGGCCATGCGGCTTCGCTGTCCTGGACCGGTCTGTCTGCCAATGACCGCACGATGAGCGCATTGATCGGCATCATGTCCGCGCAGGATCGTGACAGTGCCCTGCAGGCAGGTGCAATCTGGGGTGCGCCCGCGATGCGGCTGACGCTGGCGGACAGACGAGGCATTTCGCAGAATCTGGTCGGCCTGCTGCCGCAGCGTCTGGCCGAGCACGCAACCCTGGGAAGGATGCCGACACCCGGTTGGATCGCGACGAACCGCTGGCAAGGGCTCGCACAGGCAGAGACGCAGGACGCGACGGCAAACGGCCTCGCACGGAGTGCAGCCGTGCTCCCGCCTCTGCAAGGCGACCTGCCGCTTGGCTTCGATGGCGACACGGCGCTGAGGGAGGGTCGTCTTGGCCGCCTGCTGGAAGGCCGTGAAGTCCACAGCCGCGACAGCTTCATCGATATGCAGCTGGATGTGGTCAGCCCTGCCGCCCGCACGCTGTTGCCGCTGATCGGTGCCGATCTTTGGTTCACCGGCGAACCCGCAGCACCCGGCACACCCGAACGGCAAAGACAGGATGCGCTTCGCCTGCTGGCGGAATGGGACGGCGCGATGAGCGAGCACCTGCCCGAACCGCTGATCTATGCCGCATGGCTGGCCGCATTGCAGGAACGACTTGTGCGCGACGATCTTGGCCCGCTGGCCGATCGCTTCCGGGCATTGCGCCCCGGCTTCATCGAACGCGTCTATCGCAACCGAAACGGGTCTGCGGCGTGGTGCGATATCCGCCAGTCTGCAGCGGTGGAGACCTGTCCTACGCTGGCGCGTCAGGCGCTCGATCAGGCGATTTACGATCTGACAGAGCGCTATGGGCCGGATGTCACAAGCTGGCGGTGGGGCGACGCGCATGAGGCGGTGCAGATTCACCCCGCCCTTGGTCCGATCCCGAGACTCGGCTGGATTGCCAATCTGCGCCAATCGCTTTCGGGCGGTGACACGACTTTGGCGCGGGCGCCGCAGCTTGCATCGCCCGACAGGCCCTATCAACCGGCAAGCGCATCGGCATATCGTGGCGTCTATGATCTTGCCGATCCCGACAACTCTGTCTTTATCATCGCATCAGGCCAGTCAGGACATCCGTTCTCCCGCCACTATGACGATCTCGCGGTACGCTGGCGCCGTGGCGAATATATCACCATGTCCCTTGATCCGGAGCTTGCGCGGGCCGCTGGCGTCGGCACCACGCACCTGTATCCCAATGCTTCAACCCCTGCGGAAAATCACAGTGATCCCCCGGCAGACTGATGCGCCGCTGGGTCTTGCATTGGCCGGATGCTGATATGACAATCCGCTGATCAGGGACGGGCAAATGAACAGGACACCAGATCTTCTATGCATCGGTGCGATGCTTTGGGATGTGATCGGGCGCAGCCCGCGCAAGATGGCGGCGGGTGCCGATCAGCCCGGCCGCATCGCGCATCTGCCCGGCGGAGTGGCGCTGAATGTCGCACTCGCCGTTGCGCGTTGGGGCATGTCACCGGCCATACTTTCCGCGGTAGGGCCAGATGCTGAGGGCGAGGCGCTGATTTCTGCCGTCGAAAAATGCGGTGTGTTGACGGATTATCTGTGCCGCGACGGCGGGCCGACCGATGTCTATATGGCGATTGAAGATGTGAACGGGCTGATCGCAGCCATTGCCGATGCTCATTCGCTGGAAGAGGCAGGCGATATGATCCTTGAACCCATTCGCGATGGACGCCTGTCATCGCCTGAGAATCCCTGGCAGGGCGTGGCCGTGATCGACGGCAATCTGACGACGGATCAGCTTTCACGCATTGCCGCAGAGCCGGGCCTGGCGCAGGCCGATCTGCGCATCGTTCCGGCCAGTCCCGGCAAGGCAGAGCGTCTTGCGCCGCTGATAGGTGCAGCGCATGGCTGCTTCTACCTCAACCGCTTTGAGGCAGAGGTATTGTGCGGCCATGCTCTGCCAGACGGGCCGACGGCGGCTCAGGCGATGCTGGATCGCGGGATGCATCGCGTCATCGTCACAGATGGCGGCGAAACCGTGGCCGATGGTCTTGCCGGACATGGCGTCATTGCCGCCCGTCCGCCCAAGGTGACGATTGCCCGGGTGACAGGTGCAGGCGACAGTTTCCTTGCGGCGCATATTGCTGCAGAACGCGCCGGTGCCGACCGTCAAGAATCGCTGCACCGCGCCACGCAGGCCGCCGCTGCCCATGTTTCCGGAAAGGATATGCCATGATGAACGCCATTGAACTGAGCCCAGAAGTCGCCCGCGCTCTGGATAACGGCGCACCGGTCGTCGCGTTGGAATCGACGATCATCACCCACGGTATGCCATTCCCGCAAAACCTAGAGATGGCCCGCAATGTCGAGGCTGAAATCCGCGATGGCGGCGCAGCGCCCGCGACCATAGCGGTGATCGATGGTCGTATTCGCGTGGGCCTTGACGATGAGGCGATGCAGGCACTGGCGAAAACGCCACAGTCTCAGGTTATGAAGTTGTCGCGCGCTGATCTGGCGGTCTGCGTTGCGACCGGACGAACCGGCGCGACGACAGTTGCCGCAACGATGATCTGCGCAAAACTTGCCGGGATCGAGGTCTTTGCGACGGGCGGCATTGGCGGTGTCCATCGCGGCGCAGAAAACAGCTTTGATATCTCTGCCGACCTGCAGGAGCTTGCCCAGACCCCGGTGACCGTTATCTGCGCGGGCGCGAAAGCCATTCTCGACCTGTCCAAAACGCTGGAAGTGCTGGAAACCCTGGGGGTTCCGGTCATCGCCTATGGTCAGGACCAGCTTCCCGCATTCTGGTCGCGCGAATCCGGCTTGAAGGCACCGCTTCGTATGGACAGCGCCGCCGAGATCGCGCGTGCGGCCGCGATGCGCAAAACCCTTGGTATTCCGGGCGGACAGCTTGTCACCAACCCCATACCTGTGCAGGCAGAGATCCCTCGCGCAACGATAGCACCGATCGTCGATCAGGCTTTGGCAGATGCCGCGCGTCACCGGATCGCGGCAAAGGCCGTCACGCCCTATCTGTTGCAACGGATCTTTGAGCTGACTGAGGGGCGCTCGCTGGAAGCCAATATCGAACTGGTGCTGAACAATGCACGTCTCGGGGCAAAAATCGCCGCTGAACTTTCCGCGATAACCGACTAGAATCGCAGTCGGGACTTGACGGATCGGGGCGCGGGAACGAGCATCGCTGCGAAGGAATCCACCGATGACCGAAGACCTGCCCCCGCTCCGGCGCAAACGCCGCATCATTCGCCGTACCGGGCCGCTAGCGGCATTGCGGGCGTCGTTTCTGACCGGGCTGATCGTCATCGCACCCATTGGCATTACCGTCTGGCTGATCTGGACGCTGACGGGTTGGATGGACAGCTGGGTTCTGCCGCTGATCCCTTTGCGTTGGCGGCCCGAAAACTATATCGGCATCGACCTGCGCGGACTGGGCGTCGTGGTCTTCCTGATCGTCACGCTTCTGATCGGCTGGATGGCACGGGGCTGGTTCGGAAAACTGGTGATCGGCGGCGGTGAGGCACTTTTCGCACGAATGCCCATCATCGGCGCCGTTTACGGCGGTATCAAGCAGATTGCCGAAACCATCCTCAGCCAGGGCGACGGCAAATTCGACCGCGCCTGCCTTGTCGAATATCCACGCCGTGGCGTCTGGGGATTGGGCTTCATCGCCGGTCCGGCCAAGGGTGAAATCGCCAAAGAAGCCGCCAGCCGTGGGCAAGGAAAGTTCCTTGCCGTGTTCCTGCCGACGACCCCCAACCCGACCTCCGGCTTTCTGCTTTTCGTGCCTGAACAGGATGTCCACATTCTGGACATGACACCGGAAGAGGCCGCGAAGCTCGTGATCTCCGGCGGGCTGGTTTATCCGACGTCGACCGGCGGCAAGAATATTGATGACAAATCGGTGGAATCGCGCTGACCGATATCATCGGCATGGTTCTCGATGAACTGATGCGCTGCCGTCTGTCCCGCCGAGAACATCAGATCAAGCATTCCGGGATCAGGCATGATCTTGCTGCGGGCCGACAGGTCGTTCATCAGCGTGTCGTCCATGATCATGTGAACAAGCACGTTTTTCATCACGCGCCCGCCATGCAACCGACCTTCGTTGTGCAGCCGCTTGACGAAATTGATCGCGCGCAGTTCCGACAGCAAGGCGGCGTTGAAGCTGACCTCGTTCACCCGATCCGCGATTGCCGCCGGCGAATGCGGCACCTCTTCGCGGCGCATGGGGTTGATGTTGACGATCACGATGTCGCGGGGAAAGTCCTGCCCGTACAAAGGCCACAGCGAAGGGTTACCCGAATAACCGCCGTCCCAATATTCCTCATTCTGACCGCTGCGCGGATCGAAGATTTCCACCGCCCGGTAAATCGTCGGCAAACAGGCAGAGGCCAGCACCGCATCGACCGTAACCTCTGACCCGCTGAAGACACGCGGCAAGCCGGTGCGCACATTGGTCGCGTTCACAAAGATGCAGGTCGAGCCTTCTGCCCCCAGATCGGGATATGGCAGCGTTTTCAGAATGGTGCTCAGCGGGTTAGAGTAGAACGGGCCGTAATCGTAGGGGCTGAACAGCCTTGTCAGGCTCTCGAACCACGCGAAGGGAGAGAAAAGCTCTGTCACCCGTTCCATGCTGCGGGGCGCCGGAAAGAAAGAGTGCAGCCAGCGGACCACGCGCGAATCGCTGACCTCACCGATTTCGGACCAGACATGGCTCAGGTTTTCGCGCGCAGCACGACGACCGTTGCGCCCCGGCGCCGCTGCCAGCCCCGCCTGCATCGCCGCACCGTTCAGCGCACCGGCAGAAGTCCCGCTGATCGCTGCGAAATCCAGCCAATGCTCATCCAGGAGCCTGTCCAGAACGCCCCAGGTGAAGGCGCCATGCGCCCCGCCGCCCTGCAGCGCCAGATTGATATTCCGCTGTTCCATGCCCGATCCTGCTCGTTCTTACGCAGGATTTTTAATCCATTTGGGCGCGATGCTGCAACGCCGCATAAAAAAACGGGTGGCAGGCGCAATGCCATACCACCCGCAAGGACTGGTCCGAAGGCCGGGGAAGACCGAAACGGAACAGGTCAGGCAGACAAAATCGCAGGCAGCCAGAACATGACAATCGCCGCGACAGAAATCGCAACCACCCCCACCGCATCCGCGACAAGATCGCGAACGGATGCATTTTCGGCGGACAGAACGGATTTCACGGCGTCGGTCATGGCAAGCTCCCTTCGAGTTGCCCTTTTGTTCTCATATTCGACTGAGTCGCGCAAGAACTTTTTAGGAACATTTTAACCAGTCTTAATCAGACCGATCGCAAGCTCTTGTTCCATAAGCCATAAAAGCGTGCGCATCGCCCGGCCCCGCTCACTGTTCAGCTCCGGGTCACGTTCCAGAAATGCGCGCGCATCGCTTTGCGCGGTCAGCATCAGGCCCGACTGCCGTTCCAGATCGGCGATTCGAAAGCGTGGCAGCCCGGATTGCGCCGTTCCGATCAGATCGCCTGCGCCCCGCATCTCCAGATCGACCTCGGCGATGCGGAAGCCATCCTCTGTTTCACGCAGCGTATGCAGCCGTTTCGCGCCGGTTTCGGACAAGGGCGCGTGATACATCAGCACGCAGCTTGAAGCCGCCTGCCCGCGTCCCACCCGACCACGCAACTGATGCAACTGGGCCAGACCGAAACTTTCCGCCCGCTCAATCACCATGATCGAGGCCTCTGGCACATCGACGCCCACCTCGATCACCGTGGTCGCAACCAGAATCTGCGCCCGCCCCGCCACAAAGTCAGCCATCGCCGCGTCACGTTCCTCGGCCGGCATCTGGCCATGCACCATCCGCACCACCTCGCCGAAACGCGCGCGCAGGGCCGAAAAGCGTGCCTCGGCAGCGGTCAGGTCCGACAGTTCTGATTCCTCGACCAGAGGGCAGACCCAATAGGCGCGTGCACCGCTGGCAATCGCCTTGCCGATCCGTTCGACAATCTCATCCATTCGCCGATCATCCAGCATGATCGTCGTGATAGGTTTGCGGCCAGGAGGCTTTTCGTCCAGCACGGACAGGTCCAGATCGCCGTATTGAGACAGCGCCAGCGACCGCGGGATCGGCGTCGCGGTCATGACAAGCACGTCGGGCGGCGCGGCCTCTCCCTTCGCGGCAAGCTTCACGCGCTGCGCTACGCCGAAACGGTGCTGTTCGTCGATCACCGCAAGGCGCAGATCGTGGAACCGCACCTCATCCTGAAAGACAGCATGTGTCCCGACGAGGATATTTATGCGCCCCTCGGCCAGATCGGTCAGGATATTGGCTCGCGCATCGCCCTTGTCACGGCCGGTCAGCGCTTCGATCCTGATCCCGGCGGCTTCGGCCAATGGCATCAGGGCGCGAAGGTGCTGCCGGGCGAGGATCTCTGTCGGGGCCATCAGCACACCCTGCCCGCCAGCCTCGACCGCGATCAAAAGGGACAGCATCGCAACAAGGGTTTTACCCGCGCCGACATCGCCCTGAAGCAAGCGGTTCATGCGCAGATTCGACGCCAAGTCGCCGGCAATCTCATCGACGGCACGGCGCTGCGCTGCGGTCGGCGGCCAGGGCAGACTATCCAGAACATGCTGGCGCAAATTCCCGTGGCCCTGCGTCGGTCGCCCGCGACCGCGCCTGTATTGCCGCCGCGCCAGAGCCAGAGTCACCTGATGGGCCAGCAATTCATCATAGGCCAGCCTTGCCCGCGCAGCCGTCGTTGCGGCCAGATCGGCAGGCCCTTGCGGTGCATGGGCCTGCCTCAGCGCAGTTTGCCAATCCGGCCAGTCCTCTCGACTGAGAAGCGACTGGTCGATCCATTCCGGCAATTCCGGTGCGCGAAGCAGCGCAGCCTCTGTCGCCTTTGACATCTGACGCTGTGTCAGCCCAGCAGAAAGAGGATAGACCGGCTCATAGGCCGCGGGCGGTGCTTCGCCTTCCTTCATGATGTGATCGGGATGCACCATTTGCGCAATGCCGTCGAACAGCTCAACCTTGCCGGAAACGATCCGCTGTTGCCCGACAGGCAATTCACGCTCCAGCCAATCTTTGCGGGCATGGAAGAAAACGAGCACCAGATCGCCCTTTCCATCGCTGCAGATCACCCGATGCGGACGTCCCCTGCCGGTTGGCGCAATATGGCGCGAAACCGTGACAGTCAGCGTCGCAATCTCTGGCGGGCGAAGATCCGCGATGGATGCGACGGCCCGTCTGGCCACACCGCCGGTCGGCAATGTGAATATAAGATCGCGCGGGCGCGTGATCCCCATCGTTTCCATAGCCGCCGCGGCTTTCGGCCCGATCCCCGGCAAAGTTTCAGTTTCCGCGAACAACGGAAACAGGATGGGCGGGCGTCCCTTTGGCGCTATCCGATCAGCGTCAGCCATGTATCCTCGTCAATCACCTCGACGCCCAATTCGGCGGCCTTCGTGGCCTTCGATCCCGCGCCGGGCCCCGCAACCAGAATATCCGTCTTCGCCGAGACAGAGCCTGACACTTTGGCCCCCATCGCCTCTGCCCGCGCCTTCGCCTCTGCCCGGGTCATTTTTTCCAGCGTTCCGGTAAAGACAATTGTCTTGCCTGCGACCTTGCTGCCGGCAGTGTTCGCGATTTCTGCATCCTCGACGCGCAACTGCGTGACAAGTGTATCAATCGACTTCCGCTCTTTCTCCTGCGCGAAGGTCGCACAAAGCGATTGCGCGACCACCGCGCCGATTCCGTCGATTGACATCAGCTCTTCAAAGGCCGACTTCGATTCCTGTGACAAGGCAGGCGCACGCGACAACACGGCATCGCGGGTCGCGGAAATCCGGGCGCGGCGGCCTTGCTCTGCTGCGTTTTGCCTTTCATGCAGCACCGCCTCATCGGCTTCGACATGGCGTTCTGCAGCGGGAATGGCGGCATCAAGGGTTGCGGCAAGATTGTCCCAGCTTGTGAAATGCCGAGCCAGATCGGATGAAGCACCTTCGCCGACATGCCGGATGCCAAGCGCGTAGATAAGCTTTGCCAGCGGAATGCTGCGCTTTGCCTCGATCGCGTCGAACAGGTTCGTGGCCGAAGTCTCACCCCAGCCGTCGCGGTTCTTCAACTTGCCAAGCGCTGCTTCGTCCCGCGCCTGGAGGGTGAAGATATCTGCAGGCTCTCGGATCGGCAGAGTCTCGTCGTGGTAGAAAGCCTCGACCTGTTTTGCGCCTAACCCTTCGATATCAAATGCACCACGGCTGACAAAATGCTTCATTTTTTCAATTGCCTGCGCCGGACAAATCATCCCACCGGTGCAGCGCCGCACGGCGTCGCCGGGTTCCCGAATAGCGTCCGAGCCGCATTCCGGACAGGTTTCAGGAAAACGATATACGGTTTCATCGCCGCTGCGCTCTTCCTCATCGACATCGGAAATCTTCGGGATCACGTCACCGGCGCGATAGACCTTCACCCAGTCGCCGATACGGATATCCGTATCACGTATCCGGTCGCCGCTGGAGTTGATACCGGCGATATAGTCCTCGTTATGCAGGGTGGCATTGGACACGGTCACCCCGCCAACGGTTACCGGATCAAGCCGTGCCACTGGCGAAAGCGCGCCAGTCCTGCCAACCTGAATTTCAATATCGCGCAAACGTGTCCACGCGGTTTCAGCCGGAAATTTATGCGCGATGGCCCAACGCGGCGTGGTGGATCGAAAGCCGAGGCGGCTTTGCAGCGACAGGTCGTTGACCTTGTAGACGACCCCGTCGATGTCATAGCCAAGGCTTGATCGCTTTTCTTCGATCGCCTGCCATTGCGCGATCATCTCTGCTGCATTGTGGCACAGCTTTGTCAGCGGGTTTGTCTGAAAGCCATACGCCTTCAGTTTCGCGATGGCATCGAACTGGGTTTCGGCAAAAGCCTCACTGATCTCTCCCCAGGCATAGGCAAAGAAGCGCAGCGGTCGAGAGCGGGTGATTTCCGGATCGAGTTGCCGCAGTGAGCCCGCCGCCGCGTTCCTGGGGTTGGCAAAGACTCGGGCGCCATCACTGGCATTCAACGCTGCGAAATCCTTGTGGGACATGTAAACTTCGCCGCGCACTTCCAGAATTTCGGGCGGATTGCCGGTCAGCCGCTGCGGAATATCGGAAATAGTCTTTGCGTTTTCGGTGACATTCTCGCCAACCGTTCCATCACCGCGCGTCGCCGCCTGAACCAGCTTTCCGGATTCATAGCGCAGCGACAGCGACAGGCCGTCGATCTTGGGTTCGGCGGTAAAGTCCAGCTCATCCTGCGTTTTCAGGCCGAGGAAGCTGCGAACGCGGCTTACAAATTCGTCGATTTCGCTATCGGCAAACGCATTCGCAAGCGACATCATCCTCTGCGCATGGGTGATTTTGCCAAACGCTTCTGAGGGCGCTGCACCGACCTGATTGCTGGGGCTGTCCGGGTGGGCGAGTTCGGGAAAGGCCTCCTCCAGCGTCGAAAGCGCGCGTTTCGCCCGATCATAATCGGCATCCGACATGTTCGGCGCGTCTTTTTGATGATAGTCGAGATTTGCCTGCTCTAGCAGTTCGACAAGGGCAGCGACACGATCAGCAGCCTGATCCTGTTCCATATTTGAAATGTCAGGCAGGTCGATCAGTTCCGCCAAGACCACATCCGACTGGTCTTCGGACCGGTCAGCCTCGTGGTCAGAAACCTTATCCCTTTTTCCGCTGCGACCCGTGCCCGCCATGTTTCACCCCGTTTGCATCTGCGGGGGTGGTTTCCAATGAACTGCCCCCACAGGGTGATAGACCGGGATCGCGCGTTAGGCCAGACACCGCCGATCCCGCGCGGAGCCAAGATCACAAAATCCTGCCGCGGGGATTGCGGATGCTGGCGCCGATCACGCGCCGAGCGCAACCCTTTCGTCTGCCGGCTGCGGGTCTCGCAGAACATAGCCGCGTCCCCAGACGGTCTCGATATGGTTCTCTCCATTCAGCGCCGCCGATAGTTTCTTGCGAAGCTTGCAGATGAACACGTCGATAATCTTCAGTTCGGGCTCATCCATGCCGCCATAGAGATGGTTCAGAAACATCTCCTTGGTCAGCGTGGTGCCCTTGCGCAGGCTCAGAAGTTCAAGAATTTGATACTCTTTGCCGGTCAGCGGGACAGGCTTTCCATTCACCTCAACCGAGCGGGCATCGAGGTTGACGATCAGGTCGCCTGTCTGGATCAGCGCGTGGCTGTGCCCCTTGGAACGCCGGATGATCGCCGCGATCCGCGCCACCAGCTCTTCGCGGTGGAACGGTTTGGTCATATAGTCGTCAGCGCCGAAACCGAAGCCGCGCAGCTTAACCTCGGTATCGTCCGAGCCGGTGAGGATCAGGATCGGCGTATCAACCTTGGACAGCCGGATCTGGCGAAGGACGTCGATTCCGCTCATATCAGGCAGGTCCAGATCCAGAAGGATCAGATCATAGTCGTACAGCTTGGCCAGATCGATCCCTTCCTCTCCCAAATCGGTGCGGAAAACATTGTAGCTGGCATGAGTCAGCATCAGTTCGATACCGCGTGCCGTCGCCGGATCATCTTCAACCAGGAGTATACGCATATGTCGGTTCCCGTTTATTAGAGTTCTGGACCCTATAGTGGATTCACTTAGTTAATATGATCTTACTGAACATAAATATCCGAAATTATGCAACCTATGGTTGTTTATTTTTTTGTATAGCCGTGACCCGCAGGGACCGGGAACCGTGTTTTTCGATCATGGCGCACCAGTGATCAAACTCCTCATCCGACAGGCAGTAGCGCTGAATCGCCTCATCGCGCGTAATCAGCCCGAAACGCACGGCATTGACTACGATTTCCTTGCGACTGACGACCCATCGGGTCTGTGGCGGCGGCAGGTCTGCAAGGGACAGGACGCGACCATCCGGTAGTGTAACGGCACGGGGCCCATTGGCTTTTCGCAAAAACATGCTGCATTCCTTTCTGCAGCACTCTTGCCACACCAAGATTAACTGCCCATGAACTGACCCCTTGAGAACGGCGCAAAACTTCCTATAATTTTCAACAAACGCTGGCTGATCAGACGCCGCCGAAAGGACATTCCGTGACCGTCACCACTGCAATCCGGCCATCTGCTGGCCTGAACTCACTGGGTTTTGCGAAACCGCCCGCCGAAACGCGGGTCGTTGTCGCCATGTCTGGTGGCGTCGACAGTTCTGTCGTGGCGGCCTGTCTGGCCGAGCAGGGATACGATGTCGTGGGTGTGACGCTGCAACTCTACGATCATGGCGCTGCATTGGCGAAAAAGGGTGCTTGCTGCGCAGGACAGGATATTCACGATGCCCGCCGCGTGGCGGAACGCATCGGCTTTCCGCACTATGTTCTCGATTACGAAAACAAGTTCCGTGAATCGGTCATCGACGAATTCGCCGATGCCTATCTGGCCGGTGCGACGCCTGTACCCTGCATCCGCTGCAATGAGCGGGTGAAGTTTCGTGACCTGCTGGAAACGGCAAAGGATCTGGATGCGGATTGTATGGCCACAGGCCACTACATCCAGCGTCGGGACGGGATGGACGGTGCCGAATTGCACATGGCTGCCGATCCGAACCGCGACCAGAGCTATTTTCTGTTTTCCACAACGCAGGAGCAGTTGAATTTCCTGCGTTTTCCATTGGGGCATCTGGCCAGCAAGGCCGAAACCCGCGAGATGGCCGCGAAATACGGGCTGTCTGTGGCTGACAAGCCGGACAGTCAGGACATTTGCTTTGTGCCGAATGGCAACTATGCCTCGGTCATCGAAAAGTTGCGTCCCGGTGCGGCCGATCCCGGCGAGATCGTGGACACCGACGGCAATATTCTGGGCGAACATCGCGGTGTGATCCATTACACCATCGGCCAACGACGCGGCCTTGGCATTGGCGGGCTTGGCGATCCGCTTTACGTCGTCAAGCTGGACCCCGAGGCGCGCCGCGTCATCGTCGGTCCGCGAAAAGCCCTGTCCACGCGGATTGTTCCCGTCGGAGAAGTGAACTGGATCGGCGGCGGCAGCTTCGATTCCGGCGAAGAGCGTGAAATTTCGGTGCGCATCCGCTCTACCCGCCCGCCGCGGGGGGCGATGCTGCGTGCGACCGGACCACGCACCGCAGAGGTGGAATTGCTGGAGCCAGAGGAAGGTGTCAGCCCGGGTCAGGCCTGTGTGTTCTACGAAACCGGGGGTACGCGCGTGTTGGGTGGCGGCTGGATTCAGCCGCGCCGCTAAGCCCGCTTCCGCAGGAAATCAACGACCGATTTCGCCGCCCGCAGACCGGGTGGCGCACCACCCGCGCCAAGCCGCTGCATGGTCAGGGCCATCGCTTCCGTTTGGGCGGCGCGTTTTTCGGGGCTCTCAAGCAGATCCAGCAGCGACTCGGCGATGACATCTGCGCGGCAGTTGCGACCCAGAAACTCCGGCACGGCACGCGTCTCGCTGACGAGGTTCACCAGAGTCACTGTATCCGTCTTCAGCAGCATTCCGATCAACAAGCGCGACAAGGGTGCCATGTCGTAGGCGATAACCATCGGCACGCCATTCGCCGCCAGCTCCAGGCTGACCGTGCCGGAAGCGGCGAGCGCCAGATCGGATGCCATGAACGCTGCGCGTTTCTGGGCCGCGTCCTCTACGACAATCGGGGCTGTTGGCCAGCGGCGGGTCATTTCATGCACCATCCGTGAAACGCCAGGTACGGTCGGGATCACGACCCGCAATTCGGGTATCCTGTCGCGCACACGGATCAACGCCTCGTCAAAGCGGGGCGCAAGGCGCGACACCTCGCCCCGCCGCGATCCGGGCAGACACAGAATAAGCGGCGCATCCGGCGCGATCTTGTGCGCTGTCCTGAATGCCTCGGCCTGGCTGGGATCGGCGCGTTCTTCGGCCACGACCGGATGGCCGACAAAATCACAGCTCATCCCGGCCGCCTCCATATATGGCGGCTCAAACGGCAGCAGCGCCAGAACGTGATCGACCACCTTGGCCATCTTGGCCGCCCGACCCGGACGCCACGCCCAGACCGAGGGCGCGACATAGTGGATCACCGGTCCGCTATAACCCAACTCCTTCGCCGCACGCGCGACCCGCAGGCAGAAATCCGGGCTGTCGATGGTAATCAGCGCGTCGGGCTGGCCTTCGGCAACGGCGCGTGCGGTTTCCGCGATCCGTCGCTTCAGGTGGCGGTACTTGGGCAGCACCTCGGCAATGCCCATCACCGACAGCTCATCCATCGGGAACTGGCTGTTGAGACCCTGCGCCGTCATATCCGGCCCGCCAATACCTGCAAAGGAAATATCTGGCTGCAACGCCGTCAGCCCAGCCATCAGCGCCCCGCCGAGCTTGTCGCCCGAAGCCTCGCCAGCGATCAGGAAGACGTTCATCACTCTACCTCGCCGTCGCGATTTCTCATGCGGGCGGCAGGATCAGCGCGCCCAAAGGAAAACGCCCGCATCGCGCGCGCGTTCCACAGAGCTTTCGCGATCCAGCAGGATCACCCCGCCCGCTTGCCAGGCAATACCCGCCAGCCCTGCGCGCACCGCCCGATCAACCGTATCAGGCCCGATCGTCGGCATATCCACGCGCCTGTCCTGATCGGGCTTGGGCGCCTTCCAGAAGACGCCGCGCGGGCCGTTGGGGCGCGGACGCATGTCGCGATGGGTCGCGACAAAATCCAGCATGGCATCGGTTCCGGGCAAGGTCTCGACAGCCATGCACAGCCCCTGCACCACGACAGCGCCCTGCCCAAGGTCCAGCGACCCCAACCCTTCGACAACCGCCGCGGCACGGTCGGTATCGGCGATATCAGCGGCAGTGGGTTCCCCCACCAGCAGACCGGCCTCTGGCACCAGATCGGGGCAGATATCGGCGGTTCCGGCGACCGAGAAGCCAGCTTCTTCGAACAGCGCGATCACCTCACGCAGCGCGGCATCATCGCCCGACTGCATCGCCGCAAGAATGCGCGGAACAAGGCTGGCCGTGCGCGGATCGAACGCCTCGGGATCCAGTCGCGGGCGCCGGACGGCACCGGCGAAGGTCACACGGTCCACGCCTTGGGCTGACAGCCAGTCGAAAAACGGAACCAGCCGTTCAAGCCGGAAGGTCTCATGCGGCAAGGGCGGCGCGAATCCTTCCAGTGCGGCAATGACCGGATCGTCAAGCTGTGCGGCGACGGCAGGTGCCAATGCGCCCTGCCCTGCAATGATGGCTGTACGGCTCATAGCGGTTTAAGGAAGCTCCGGTCGGATGGTCCAAGGATGAAATCCAGCATTTCCGTCACCATCGTGCTGTTCTGCCTGCCGCCGAGATCACGCGCGGTGTCACGGAAAGAACCGTCATGCAGCTTGGCAAGCGTCGCACGAAGCTCTGCTATTTCAGACCGAGACGCGCCGCGGCGTTTCAGCCCGACAAGGTTCAGCCCGTCCAGATGCGCGCGTGGCCCCTGAACCAGGCCATAGGGCAGCACGTCCGCGGTCACCATGGACAGCGCACCGATCATGGACCCGCGCCCCAGCCGGACGAACTGGTGAATGCCCGACAGCCCGCCCACGATCACCTCATCCTCGACAATGCAATGTCCGGCGACGGCGACAGAGTTCACGAGGATGACATTGTTGCCGATCCGACAGTCATGCGCGACGTGACTGTTCGCCATGAACAGACCATCATCGCCGATCCGGGTGACCCCGCCACCTCCGTCGGTGCCCGGCTGCATGGTCACATATTCACGGATGCGGTTGCGCGAACCGATTTCCAGCCGTGTATGCTCGCCGTTGAATTTCAGATCCTGCGGATCGTGACCGATAGACGCGAACGGATATATCACTGTCTCGGACCCGACAGAGGTATCGCCGGTCACGACGACATGGGATTTAAGTTCTGCCCCGTCGCCAAGGCGCACATCCGAACCGATCAGGCAGAACGGCCCGATGCGGACGCCCTGCCCGATCTCGGCCCCACATTCGATAATTGCTGATGGGTGGATCAGCGTCTCAGCCATCCGCGGCCTCTTTCGCGGGCTGGTCCATCATGGCGGTGAATTCGGCCTCGCAGGCCATTTCGCCGTCGACCATGCCCTTGCCTTCGAATTTCCAGATCTTGCCGCCGCCGCGCTTCACCGTGACATGCAGTTCCAGAACGTCGCCCGGCACGACCATGCGGCGGAACTTCACCTTGTCGATGGCCATGAAGTAGGTCCGCATCCCCCGATCCGCCAGATCGAGGCTGACGCCGACCACGACAGCCGCCGTTTGGGCCATCGCCTCGACAATGGTCACACCCGGCATGACCGGCTGATTGGGGAAGTGGCCTTGAAAATGCGGCTCGTTAAAGGTGACGTTCTTGATCCCGACGCCGGACTTGTGCGGCACGATATCGCGCACCTTGTCGATCAGCAGAAATGGGTAGCGGTGGGGGATGATCCGCTGGATCAGGCCGATATCGGCTTCGGTCGTCTGGTTCTCGGCCATTGGGCTGCCTTTCGAAAGGGTTAGTAGCGGTGCTAGCAAAGCGGTGGGCGGATTGGCAAGGCGGCGATTGATCAGAACCGGCGGCGCCCCTCGATCAGCCAGCCGGTCAGCATGGTTCCCGCGATCAGCATCAGCCATGCCCAACCGGGCAAAACAGGGCTGCGCGACAGGCCTGTCACGGTCTCGGCATTGCGCGCGAAAATGCCGATCCAATTGCCGGAAATGCCCTGACCTTCGGTCGCGCGGCCTTCATCCACCATCCGCAGATCCGGGATTCCGTCCGAAAGCCGCTGAACCGAGCCGCCGCTGGATTCAATCAATCCGGCAAGTTCCGCAGGATTGGCGACCGTGCGGTTAAATTCGCGCGGGGAGGCAGGACCGATCGCGATTGTCCGCCTTAGCTCGCCGTGGCGCACGGTATACAGGCCCGGGGAGCCGACATTATGCGTCGCCGCATAGCGGCCCGGCTGCTCTTCCTGCAACGCGACCTCTGTTTCGCTGCCATCAGGGCCGATAACGATTGCCGGCGCGTCGACATCCTCAAGGCTGCGCCGCGCGATATGCAGCGTCAGCGCGGGTCCGGTGCCAAGCTCCAATGCCTCTTCCTCAAGCTCGGGCTCTTTCATCGACCAATGCGCGACGCGGCGCATCAGATCAAGCTGCGGCCCGCCACCTTCGAAGCCCCGACCCCACAGCCAAACCTGGTCCGAGGCAATCAGTGCCACGCGCCCCTCGCCCTGCCTGCGCAGCATAAGAAGGGGGCGGTTTCCCTCTCCGATCATGGCGATGGTGCTG
The DNA here is from genome assembly GCF_027913035.1 of Paracoccus albus. NCBI lineage: Bacteria > Pseudomonadati > Pseudomonadota > Alphaproteobacteria > Rhodobacterales > Paracoccaceae > Paracoccus > Paracoccus albus. The sequence continues at coordinate 1,026,102 of NZ_CP115775.1, read as the reverse complement.
TCGGGCGTCGGGAAGGCCTCGACCATGCGCAGCCAGCGACCCCAGCTTTCGCCCGGCTCGACCGTGCCACTTTCGGGCGGCGCACCCGGCAGGCTCTCTGTCACAGGGTGGCGCCTGCCATCATCGGTCAGCCGCGGCGTGAACGGCGCATCTATCAGCCGACCGCTTGGCCGACCCGGCAGAATTTCCCCCAAGGCAGAGCGCGAGATACTTTCCACCCCGGCAAATTCGGGCCCCGCAGACACAAGGATCGCGCCGCCCTCTTCGACATAGCGGCGGATATTGTCGTAATATTGCGGCAAAAGAATACCGCGCATCCGGTAGCGATCGAAGATGATCAGGTCGAAATTCCTGATCCGCTCCATGAACAATTCCTCGGTCGGGAAACGGATCAGGGCAAGCTCATTGACAGGTACGCCATCGAATTTTTCCGGCGGCCGCAAAATCGTGAAGTGGATCAGATCAACATTCGCATCCGATTTCAGCAGGTTGCGCCATGTTCTTTCACCCGGATTGGGCTCCCCCGACACAAGCAGAACCCGCAAACGGTCCCGCACTGCATTCACGGTCAGCGCCATGCGATTGTTGATGGTCGTCAACTCGTCGGGCTGGTCGTCCAAGGAAAGCTGCAGCACGTTGGGTCCGGCGGCCTCGAAGGTGACGGGCAGTTCGACCTGCGTGCCGGGCGTGACGGCGATGCTGTTGATCTCTTCCCCGTCAAGGTTGACGCGAAGCTGGGTCGGACCGTTGGCGGCGTCCGGCACGGCACCTTCGTCGGCGATGTGAAGGCGGATCGTCACAGGCTCTCCGATCAGGGCAAAGCGCGGGGCTTCGTCAACGACGATCCGGCGGTCCCAATCGTCGGGCATACCGGTTTGCAGCAGATGCACGGGTGCAGGCGCATCAACCGGGACCGCATTGCCATCATGTGCCAGGCCATCGCTGAACACCACAACGCCTGACAGACGGTTCGCCGGTTCTTCAGCAATAGCCCGGGTCAGTGCCGCGCCAAGCAACGTGCCGTCTTCGGAATCATCGACCGTTATCCGGCGGATTTCCGTTCCGGGCAGCTGGGCAAGCTGCTCTTCCGCCTGCGTCAGCGCGGCATCGGCCTGTTCGCGACGGCCCGGCAGGGACTGGCTGGCGCTGCGATCATCGACCAGCAGCACGATGTCAGACAGCGGACGTGCGGTTCCCCGTTCCAGTCCCGGGCCGGCAAGTGCGAGCGCAATCAAAGCCATCGCGGCACCCCGCCACCACGCGCCCCGCAATCCGCGCCAAAGGCTGAACGCCACCACCACGAGGGCCAGCAGTGCCACGACCGCAGCCAGCCAAAGCGCCGCCTGCCAGCCGATCACCGGGGTCAAAATCGGATCGAAAACCAGAGACCCCCATTTCATCTCAAATCCTCGCTTCGCAAGCGCTCAAGAAGCTCGGGCACGTGGATCTGATCGGATTTATAATTTCCGGTCAGCACATACATGATCAGGTTGACGCCGAAGCGATAGGACAGTTCACGCTGACGCTCGCCATCAATTCCGACACCCACTGCAAACATCGGCAACCCGCGATCATCGACGGCCCATGCCTCTGCCCAGCTGTTGCCGCCAAGAACCACGGGCGACACCCCGTCATTCACGGTTCCCGCTGCGGCGCCCGCCGCCTCGACCCAGACTTCGCCCTGTGTGAAGCGTCCGGGCATATCCCGCAGCAGATAGAAGCTGCGCGTCAGCACATGGTCATCCGGCACCGGCTGAAGTGGTGGCATGTCCAGCGGTCCCACCAGCCGACGCAGATCGTCTGATCCGTCAGGCGCTGTCCCGGCGATATCGGCATCGCGCGTGTCAAAGAGGATCATGCCGCCGCCGCGCAGAAAGCGGTTGAGCTGAAGATAGGCTTGCGCTGACGGAACGGGCTGTTCAGAACCGATGGGCCAATACAGAAACGTCATCAGCGACAGGTCGGCGCTCTCAAGATCAACCGCAACGGGCTGCGTCGGCTCTACCGTTGTGCGCGCGGTCAGCACCTGTGACAGCCCGGTCAGCCCGGCCAGCGATCTCTCATCGAGTTCTTCATCACCCGTCAGGACATAGCCCATCGCGAATTCCGAGGCCGCGCGGGCAAGATCCGGGTCAATCTCTTGCGCATCGGACTGCCCCGGAAGGCCCGGCACCAGCAAAAGCCCGGCCAAAGCCGCTGCCGCCATGCTGCCGCGCCGCAGGACAATGCTGCCAAGCATGTCAAGCACAAGCGTGACCGCTGCCACAAGAAGCAACCAGCCCAGCAGAGGCAAACCCGCAGGACGATCCGTCTCTACCAGGGCCCCCGGCCATTCAGCCGCCACTATCGGTCCACCGGCATTGACCGCCGCAATACGCTCGCCAGAGGTATAGATCCCCGCAGGGACACCTGGCGCGGCACCATTCGCCAGAACCTCGCCCTCTATCGGCGGGGTATCACGGGCGGGGCTTAGCCGTCCGAAACCATCCAGAACCTCCGAGGCTGTCCAGATACCCTCACGCGCATCCGCCCCATCCGTTTCCGCGGCGCTACGTCCGGCACTGGCGACAAGCCGCGCCAGCATATCAACGAAAAGCCCGGAAATCGGCAGCGACGACCAATCGGCATTTGCTGTAGAGTGAAACAGAACGATCTGCCCGTCACCGAACGCCGCCCGCGTCACCAGCGGCGTTCCGTCGCTGAGTGCTGCAATCGTGCGCTCTGCCAGTTCCGGCGCAGGTTCGGCCATCAACTGGGCGCGTATTGTCACCTCCTCGGGAACCGTCAATCCGGCGAAAGGACCATCGGCCGCGAAGGGCGCGATAGGCCTGGGCTCCCCCCAGCTGAGCGCGCCACCCATGTCCCGGCCACCCGGACGCAGGCGAACCGGCAAAAGCGGCTCATTCTGAAGATCGGGTGCGGCGGCCATACGCGGACCAGCAAAGCGGATCAGCAAGCCGCCTTCATCCAGCCAGTTTGCAAGCGCCCCGTCAGGCTGAAGCCCGACGCGATCCATCATCACGATGACATCGGGATTGGCGGACAGCGCATCGCTCAACCCCGCCTCGATCAGGCGGGCCGATCCGGTCAGCGCGCTGCGCAGGAAATGGGCAGGCGACAAAAGCACCTGCCCTTCAGAGGTTGCCCGCCCTTCACCGATCATCGCAACAACAGGACGGCGCAACCGATCATCACCCAGCACCACGGCAGCCGCAGATTCTACGCCATCGACCTGAAAGCGCGTGACCCGTCCCAGCATTTCAGGCGGCAGATCGACCGGCACCGGACGTGTCGTGATACCATCACGAGTCGACGGTGCTGCGGAGGTCAGCCGGGCAAGCTCTCGCGGGATGCCCTGCGGATCGGGGCCGAGGGCGCGGATGTCAGGCGCATCCTTGCCGATGGTCGCCACCTCCAGCAGCGGGCGAGAACCGCTTTCGGTCATGTGCAGGGTAAATGCGGCGGCGGGCGATGGGACGACTTGCACCGGCCCGCGGGCTTGCAATTCCTGCAGCCACGCATCCCGGCCATCGTGATCCAACCCGTCGCTGAGCCACAGCGTCCGAAGCGTGCCTTCCGGTGTATTCGCCAGCATCGCCACAGGATCAGCGGGATAAACGCCACCCCAGGGCTGCGGCACAGCCGCGCGCAGCAGGGCAGGCACGCTGCCATCCGCGCCAAAGACCAAAGCCTCGTCATTCTGGCCGTCCGCCAGCAGCACGGCAACGGGCTGACCATCGGCAATCGCCGCCTCTGCCGCGCGTGTGGCGCGACTGCGCGAACTGTTCCATCCGGGTGCCGCCGTCGCCCCGGCATCCATAACGATCAGCAAGGCGTCACCGTCAGCCACGGGCGGTGGCGGTCGCCAGACGGGCTGTGCAAATGCAAGGATCGCGGCGGCGACGGCAAGCAAGCGCAGCAGCAACAGCCACCACGGCGTCCGCCGCGCAATGGGATCCGGGTCCTCCAGCCCGCGCAGAAGCACGGTTCCGGGAAACCGGATGCGCCGCGGCACCGGCGGCAGGGCCCGCAGCAGCCACCACAGAACCGGCAAAGCGGCAAGCGCCAGCAGCATCAGCGGCGCGCCGAAACCTATCGGACCCAGAACCATCATCGTGCCGCCAGGACTCCATGAAGCCAGATCAACGCCTCGGAAGGGGGGCGCCCCAGATCATGGGTGCCGAAGACCAAGCCACAACGGCCGGCCAACGCTGCAAGATGATCGCGCCGCGCGTCAAGACGCGCCATATAAGCGCGGCGTATTCCGGCCGCATCGCGGGTTTCGTGGCGAAGACCGCCGACGGTTTCAAACCTGACCGCCCCGGCAAAGGGAAAATCCTCTTCATCCGGATGCAGAACCTGCAGCATCACACCCGTCGTACCAAGGTCAGCCATGCGCTGCACGAAAGCGTCAAGCGCATCGCCCTGTTGCAGAAAATCGTCAATCAGCACAGCAATCTGACCGGGCCTTAGCGCGGCGGGATCGGGATCGTCGCCATCATGCGGCAGCAAACCGGCGTTGCCCAACGAAAAGCTGATCTTTTCCGCCTGCACCGCACCTGCGCCCACGTCGCCACCCAGCAAAGAAACCCGTTCCCCGCCCCGGATCATGGACAAGGCCAGCGACAGACCGATCAGCCGGGCGCGGTCAAACTTGGTTTCCCCTTGTCCCTTCTGACCGCTATAGGCCATCCCCGCCCCACGACCGACCCAGATAACGGCGGTGCGGGCGGTCTGGCGTTCCCGGTCGCGCACGAACTGCGAATCCCCTCGCGCGGACCGGCGCCAGTCAATCGTCGCAGCCGTATCACCTTCATGCGCAAGGCGATACTGCCAGAAATCTTCTCCAAGGCCGGGACGCCGCAAGCCATGCCCGCCGGGCGCCACGATGGGGGCTACCGGACCCCGCGCAAGCACAAGCGGCGGCAGCGCTGCCGCCGCAACCTCTGCCCGTTCGCGCAACATGGCAACATCGCTGTTTGCGGCTGCGCTCACGCCGCCTTCCGGAACTGAGCATCGCGGACGCGCCCGATCACACCGTCCGTGGTTTCGCCGCGGGCACGCGCACCGAAGCTAAGCGCCATGCGGTGGCGCAGCACGGGTGCCGCCATCGCATCGACATCTTCGAGGCTTGGGGCAAAGCGGCCGTTCAACACGGCGCGGGCACGGGTCACAAGCATCAGCGCCTGTGCCGCACGCGGACCCGGACCCCAGCTAAGCGTATCGGCAACCCAGTCCGCACCTTCCGGCCCCGGTCGCAGCGAGCGTACCAGATCGAGGATCGCATTCACCACGGTCTCACCCACGGGCATCCGCCGGATCAGCGCCTGTGCAGCAATCAGACCTTCGGCATCAAGCACGGCATGTGGCATGTCAGCCTCTATCCCGGTTGTGGCCAGCAAAATGGCGCGTTCCGTGTCGCGATCCGGATAGTCGACATCCACCTGAAGCAGAAAACGGTCAAGCTGCGCCTCGGGCAGTGGATAAGTCCCCTCCTGCTCGATCGGGTTTTGCGTGGCCAGAACATGGAAGGGCTTGCCCAACGGACGATGTGCGCCACCTATCGTGACCTGCCCTTCCTGCATGGCCTGCAACAGCGCGGATTGCGTGCGCGGGCTGGCCCGGTTGATCTCATCTGCCATCAGAAGCTGCGTGAAAACCGGCCCTTCGACAAAGCGGAACTCTCTGCGCCCGTCCGAGGCGACATCCAGCACCTCAGAGCCGAGAATATCGGCGGGCATCAGGTCTGGCGTGAACTGGATTCGCGCATCGTCCATTCCCAGCACAGTCGCCAGCGTATCGACCAGCATGGTCTTTCCCAGCCCGGGCTGCCCGACCAGCAGCGCGTGACCGCCGGACAATATGGCGGCAAGCACCTGCTCGACCACTTCGTGCTGCCCGACGAAACGGCGTTCGATACTGGCGCGGGCATCCATCAGCCGGCCACCAAGATGGGTAACCTCGTCAACCAGTTTGTCATCCTCGGTCATGACAACTCTCTCATTCTGCTCTATGACATAAGAAAGCATGTATCGTTTCTGGGTGAAATGGGTAAACGGCCACATAGGGCGGAAGCGACCGCGGAAGCAGAAAACCGCGGCGAAGGCATAACCGCAGCGGCGCGCAAGGAAGGTCTGCGCGGACCGGCGCCGGTCCATTTGTGGAATCCGCCATACTGCGGTGAAATGGATATGGAAATCCGCGCCGATGGCACCTGGTTTCACGAAGGCTCACCCATTGGGCGGCCAAATATGGTGCGTATGTTCGCCAATATCCTGAAGTTTGAGGATGGACGACACTATCTTGTGACCCCGGTCGAAAAGATCGGGATCAAGGTAGAAGATGCGCCCTTCATCGCGATGGACGTTGAGATCGGGCCAGAGGGCGCGTTGTTCACCACCAATATCGGTGATACGGCGCGTCTGGATGAAGACCATCCGCTGATCATCTCTGGCACGCCGGAAGAACCAAGGCCATATGTCGAAATTCGTCACGGGCTGCGCGCCCTGATCGCCCGAAAGTGCTTTTACCGGCTTGCCGAAGCCGCCGTCCCGGGGCCCGATGGCCGCATAGGAATCAACTCGGCAGGTAAGTTCTTCCCACTGGAGTTGTAACCATTATGGCCCGTTTCGCCGCAAATCTCACACTTCTGTTCAATGAACTGCCCATGTTGCAGCGTTTCGATGCTGCCAGACAAGCGGGCTTTCAAGGCGCAGAAATTCTGTTTCCTTATGACCTGCCCGCGCGCGACCTGCGCCGGGCCGCACGCACAGCGGGTCTGGACGTCGTACTGATCAACTGCCCGCCGCCGAACTGGGCCGGGGGGCCGCGCGGTTTCGCCGCTCTGCCAGAGGCGCAGGACCGTTTCCGTCTTGATTTTGAGCGGACGCTTCGCGTCGCTCAGGCGCTGTCGGCGCGGCACATCCACATCATGGCGGGCAAGGCAGAAGGTCCGGAAGCCCATGACTGCTTTGTCGATAATTTGCGTTGGGCTGCAGGCCGCGCACCACATGTCAGCCTGACGATAGAGCCGATGAACGCCACCGATGTTCCGGGCTATTTCCTGAACTCCTTCGATCTTGCTTTGCAGGTGATCGAAGCCGTCGGGGCATCTAATGTTGGCCTGCAGTTCGATGCGCACCAAGCCTATATGATCACTGGCGACGTTATTGGAACCTTCCAACGATGCCAGCGGCGGGTTCACCACATCCAGATTGCCGGCGCGCCCGACCGGAATGAACCACGAGAAAACGAGATCGACTATTCGCGATTCATGGAGGAGGTCGAACGATCCGGGTATTCGGGCTGGGTTTCGGCCGAATATACACCACGCAAATCCACAGAAGGTGGTCTGCGTTGGCTCCATCGCGGATTGCAGGCGCGGCGACGCTTTTCGCGGTCCCGCTAGGCCCTGCGCAAAGCGATCACAGCGTTCAGACCACCAAAAGCAAATGCGTTGGAAAGGACCGCTTCGACCTTTGCTTCCCTTGCCTCGTTCGGGACGACATCAAGTGCACATTCGGGGTCCGGCTCTTCATAACCGATTGTCGGCGCGATAACTCCGTCGCGTAAAGCCATGATACAGGCCAATAATTCGACGGCCCCCGTGCCGCCGATGATATGACCATGCATGGATTTCGTCGATGAGATCATCAGCCGATCGGCATGATGTCCAAAGGCATGGGCGACGGCTGCACATTCTGTCTTGTCATTCGCCGCGGTGCCGGTGCCATGCGCGTTGATATAACCGATTTCCTCCGGGTTCAGACCGGCATCGCGCATCGCGCCTGTAATCGCACGCTCTGCCCCCTGCGCCGATGGCATGACGATGTCCTGAGCATCCGAGGACATGGCAAAGCCGACCACTTCCGCCAGAATTTCAGCGCCGCGTGCACGTGCATGTTCATATTCCTCGAACACGAAAACACCCGCACCCTCCCCCTGCACCATGCCGTTGCGGTTGGCAGAGAACGGGCGGCAGGCATCCTTGGACATGACGCGCAGGCCTTCCCATGCCTTAACCCCGCCAAAACACAGCATCGCTTCAGACCCGCCGGCCAGCATGACCTGCGCAGCGCCAGATCGCACCATCTGAAAGGCCTGCCCCATCGCGTGGTTCGAACTGGCGCAGGCCGTTGCCACGGTGAAGGACGGTCCGCGCAGGCCGAACTCCATACTGACATGACTTGCCGCGGCGTTGTTCATCAGCTTTGGCACCACGAAGGGATGAACCCGGTTCTTCCCTTCCTCGTAAACCACGCGATAGTTTTCATCCCATGTGTTCAGCCCGCCGCCAGCCGTTCCCAGCACGACGCCTGAACACAGGCCCAATTCGCCCTGAAACTCCAGACCGGACTGCGTCACCGCCTCTTTCGCGGCCAGAAGCGTAAACTGGGTAAACTTGTCATAAAGAAGGATTTGCTGGCGGTTGAACCATGTTTCGGGCTGCCAGTCATGGATCTGCGCCCCGATCTGGATCGTCAGCCGCTCTACATCGCGGAAATCGAGCTGGGATATCCCGCAGCGCCCCTCTCGAAAGGCTTCGAGCGTTGTAGGCACATCAACACCAAGAGCGTTGACCGTGCCCATTCCCGTGATGACGACCCGATGCATACCGTTCCGCTTCCTGACCCGCCTGCGCCTTCCGATCATGCTTTCTGGGCCACCAGCTTTTCGACCGCCGCAATGATGTTGCCCATATTCGAAATATCGAACTCTGATTTTTCGGGCTCATTGGCGTTGAAGGGGATATTTATGTCGAACTCCTCCTCAAGCGCAAAAATCGATTCAACCAGGCCAAGGCTGTCAATGCCCAGATCGGCTGGCGTCGCGTCGTCGGTGACCTGTCCGACATCCAGCATTGCCTGTTCGGCAATGATTTCCCGGATACGCTGTTGTGTGTCGCTCATCTGATCCTCCGATGGCAGTTGTACTGTGCACTCAGGCCTTGTCCAACAATTCTGTTACAGTTTTCTGAAGCTTGGCGACAGTGGCAGAAAGACGCGGCAGGCGTCGCGCAGCGCGATCCATCTCCATCCGGGTGGTCATTTCGACGGCAGGACTGCCCAGAACGATCCGTCCGGCTGGCACGCGGCTGAAGATTTTCGTGGCACCCCCGGCAATCACGTCATCGCCCACATTTATATTATCGGAAACACCGCATTGCCCCGCCAGAACCACCCGATTGCCGATCACCGACGATCCGGCGATGCCGACCTGCCCGCAGATCAGGCAATCCTCGCCCACCACGGCATTGTGGCCAATATGGACGAGGTTATCCAGTTTCGTGCCACTGCCGATCTTTGTGTCGCGGATGGTTCCCCGGTCAATCGCCGCAGCAGCGCCGATTTCAACATCATCGCCAATCGTCACCCCACCAAGTGAGTGAATGCGGACCCACTTCTGAGGTGTGAAATCGTCGCGTTTTCCGAGGTTTTTGCGCATTTGCTCGACACCAGATTCCTCGGGAGTAACGAATGAAAAGCCGTCGGCACCGATGACGGCACCTGGCTGCACGATGACACGCTCGCCTATGGTGACGCCATGCTGAATACGTACGCCGTTGAGGATAAGGGCGTCTGCGCCGATTTTCGTGCCGCGCGCGACAGAGACATGGCTGGCTATCCGGGCACCAGGGCCAATCTCCACGCCCTCGCCAATCACAACAAATGGCCCGATTGCAGCATCCCCGGCAACCTTTGCCGAGGGATCGACGACCGCTGAGGGATGGATACCACGCGCGATGTCAGGGCCAGGATCGAAGCTGCGCGTCAATCCGGCCATGACAAGCCGCGGCCGTGGCGCAAAGATCGCGGCCTTCAGGCCGTATGTCTCGGGGTCCATACCCTCTGCCAGAATGGCTGCCCCGCCCGGACGCAAAGCCTCGGCATATTTCGGCGACATGGCAAGCGCGATCTGATCCGGCTCAGATTGCCCCGGTTCAGCAGCGCCCGACACCTGCATCGACAGGTCGCCCCAGGCACGGGCGCTCAGTGCAGCGGCGAGATCCTTGATCGTGACCTGCATAGGGGCCTCCTTTTGCGGATGATCTAGACATCCGCGCGCCCCATTGCCAGCCCCTCTCCGGTTTCGCAACCACCGCTGCGGCGCGGTGACAGCCAATTGCCCCTAGCTGGAAGCCTCTGCCGCCTTTTGCATCGCGTCCCAAACCCGCGCATCGCGTCCATAGACATCAGGGTAGTTGCGCAATTGGCCATCCGGACCCGGGATCGTGGTGAAATAGACCAGATGGATCGGCAGAGGTTCTTCCAGCTTGATCCAGCGTTCGTCGCCCTTGCTCAGCACATTATGGAACATGCCTTGTGGATCGCTGCTGTTTCCGCGCAGCAACTGGTAGGCCAGATCGAATGGCCGGCCAACGCGCACGCAGCCATGCGAATATGCGCGGTTGGCATTGGCGAACAGCCCCTTCGACGGCGTATCGTGCAGATAGATGTTCCATGGATTCGGGAACATGAACTTGACCTGACCAAGCGCGTTATCCGGGGACGGCTTCTGACGCAGGAAATACGGGAAGTTGCTGTCCGAATACTTATTGAAGTCGATATTCTCGCGCGGGATCACGCGGCCCTTGCTGTCAACGACATCCAGATGCGCCACCGCATAGCGGTTTGCACGCAATTTCGAAAGATAGGACTGCGCGGCGATAGAGCGGGGCACATTCCAACGTGGATTCGGGACAACGAATTCCATCGTTTCGCTGAACTCCGGGGTCTCCCAGTCCGGATCCGATTTACCGACGACGACCCGGGTTTCAAATGTGGTCTGCCCGCCTTCCCGGATTTCGGCCATATAGCTGGGAATATTAACCCAGATCATGCGCGTGTTCAGGTCATGCCCGTTCAGCCAACGCAGCCGTTCCATAGCGATCATCAGGCGGCGGGTTTGTGGGCCGGCATCCGCGCCGTTCAACTGTGCCAGCGTTTTCGGCCCGGCAATTCCGTCATCCGGAATCCCCGCCGCTTGCTGATAGGCTGTTACGGCAGCGGCAAGCCCCTCGTCGAATGCCTGCGGATCGACGGGCGCTGCCGCGGTCTGGAATCCGACGCTGGCCAGCCGTTGCCGAAGATTGGCCACCTCCGGTCCTGAAACGCCAAGCTTATAGACACCAGAGGCGACCTCTGGCGTGCCAGCGGGCGCAACCAGAGAAGCCCGCTTCGCCAGCATCTCTTTCATCCGCAAATATGCGGGATCACCGGGTGGAAGCGCGGCAAGCGCCCGGACCGGATCGCCGGTCGTCATCTCTTCCAGCAGCGCGACCATATCAACAGGCACGACCTCGCGCTTGTTCATCGAATCCGTGCGCGACGGATTCACCAATCCGTTGGACACATCATTGGCCCAAAGCGATAACACGCGCGCATAGCGAAGCTCTGTCGCGACATCCTGCGAAGTGGCATCACGTTCGAGGCCAGAGGTCTCATAGCGCTGCGGCGGCAGACCATGTTGCGGCGCGGTTGCAACTGCGTCCAGCAACGCGGCCCGGCGGGGCGTCGCATCTTGGCCCAGGAAAACCGGCTGCAAGGCATGGGCACCGTAAAAGGCCGCCAATCCGGGATCAGGGGCAACTGTCTCTGCCAACTGCATCTCAAATTCGGTAAAGTCCAGCTTCGGCGCAGGGAACGCCGCCGCCAGGGACGGTAGTGCCGCCAGTGCAACACCGATAGCGGCTGCACGCCACAGCCGATTCGCATACTCGTTCACGTTTTGACCTCTGCTCGGGCTTTTTAACTATTTTGCCATTCACCTTGGTTAACGTCCAGCAAAGCCGCGTGAGGGGGGCGCATATCCTGAAATCCTTGAGCAATCGTGCCTTCAAGAGCACAGATCGGCGGATTTTTGCCGAATCGGGCAATGTTTCGCCCATATGGGAACGAAACGCTTTCGGCATGCAGCGAAGTAGTGACATATTCTTTACCAGTTCCGGATTAGACAAGGAACGGGCCACTCCGCGTGGTGAGTAAAGAAAAGCAGGACAGGCGATCTGAAATGACAATCGACATCACCCGCCGCGGCATCATGGGTATTTTCGCCGCCACCACCGTTGCGGCTGCCCCGGTTGCAGCCAATGCATTTGGAATTTTGCGCCGCTCTGGCGATTACAGGCGCATCAGCATGTATTCGCCGCGAACCGGCGAAAGCATCGACACCGTTTACTGGATCGACGGGAAATACATCCGCGACGCGCTGAATGAGATCAATTATTTCATGCGCGACTGGCGGACTGGCGAGGCGATCGGGATCGACCCGCGCAATCTCGACATCGCAACCGCCGCGCATCGTCTGCTGCAGACGAACGAACCTTACATGATGCTTTCCGGTTATCGTTCGCCGCGCACCAACGCGATGCTCCGCGCGCGTTCCTCTGGTGTCGCGAGAAACTCGCTTCACATGACCGGCAAGGCAGCTGATCTGCGCCTTAAGTCGCGTTCGGTTAACCAGATGTACAAGGCCGCAGCGGCCTGCCGTGCCGGCGGCGTTGGCAAATACTCGCGCTCGAATTTTGTGCATATGGACTGCGGACCGATCCGGACCTGGGGTTCTTAAACCTCAACGCGCCCGAAGCTAACGGCCCGCCTTTGGCGGGCCTTTGCATTTGGAGCGACCTTATCCGGTCCCGCGGAAGGATCGGCTGGCGGACTGCTTGTTGTTTTATGACTGTCAGTCAGTGCCGCCTGTGGCAAGCTCATCAATCACCTGCCGCCAAAGATCGGCAGGCTGCGCGCCGGAAACCACGTTTGCATCCCCGATGATAAAGGTCGGAACAGCCCGGATACCACGTTCTCTGGCATGTGCTTCGCGGGTCAGAACCTCGTCAATATCAGCATCGGTTCCCAAAAGACGCAGCACCATTTGCGAATCCATGCCCGCGCCCGCTGCAATCTCGGCAAGGGTCTGTTGGGCGGAAATATCTTTACCCTCGCGCCAATGGGCACGCATCAGGCCGGACATGACACGGCTTTGCGCCCCCTCGATCCCAGCCCAATGCATCAGGCGAAAGGCATTCAGCGTCGACGGAACGCGCTTGATCGCGGCCATATTGATCCACAGACCCAACCGCTCTGCGGCGCGTAAAACCGGTTCGTTGGCGGCGATGATTCCGGCCTCATCCTTGAAACGGGCCTTCATATAGTCGACGTGATTCATTCCGGATTCGGGCAGGTCGGGGTTCAGGCGAAACGGGTGCCAAGTCACCGAAAACGGATGCTCTGGTCGCGATTCTAGCGCCTGATCCAGCTCTGCTTTGCCGATGAGGCACCACGGGCATGTCGGGTCGGCAAATATATCCAGCGTCGTCATTTGGGCATCCTGTTTTCGGCATAACCCATGGCGGGTCTTGGGACCCAACACGTAGCGTTGAGATAATGTGGGAAACAGGGTGGCACAATGGTCACGCAGCACTGAGTGCGTGGCGACGCCGCGTGGTGGCCAACTGACCGCACGGGCCAAGGCCATCCAGATGCTCAAACCAAGCGAATAGCTGCGGGAAGGCGAGACCTCGCCACCCCCGCAACAAGATATCAGAGCAGCTTCAGATCCGAAGCAGATTCGCGACCGTCGCGGCCGGACTGAAGTTCAAAGCTGATCTTCTGGTTGTCCTGCAGACCGGTCAACCCGGCGCGCTCGACGGCAGAAATATGTACAAAAATATCCTTACCGCCATCATCGGGTGCAATGAAGCCGTAGCCTTTAGTGGTGTTGAACCATTTAACGGTGCCAGTGGCCATTCCGTTCTCTCCTTCAAGTTTCCCGGCGCGGATTTGCGACGGGCCGTGCAGCCCTTTCGATATTCCGGCTGCCCCGTGAAGGGAGGCGGTAGAAAGTCATGCTCACAGCCCAACCCTTGAAGTAAAGCTGCAAAAACGCAACCCAGAAACGCCGCCGAACTGTTTCGACAGCATTAATCTTTGATGACATCGGCGTATTTCAGCCCAAATCGGGCGGATTTGCCTCATTCCTAAGCTGCGAAATCGCCTCTTCCAGTGAGATACTGCGGCTTCCCTGCTGGTCTAGCCTGCGCATGGATACGGTACGCTCTTCGACCTCTTTCATGCCAATGGCCAGAATCACCGGCACTTTCGCGACGGAATGTTCCCTGACTTTATAGTTAATTTTCTCATTCCGTGTATCAGCCTCGGCGCGGATTCCGGCAGCGCTTAGGGCTGAGACGACGTCGTGCACATAGTCATCCGCATCCGACACGATAGAGGCAACAACCACCTGTCGCGGCGCAAGCCATAAGGGCAGTTTGCCGGCGAAGTTCTCGATCAGGATACCGATGAAGCGCTCAAACGATCCCAGCGTCGCACGGTGCAACATGACGGGGCGATGCTTGGCCCCGTCTTCGCCGATATAGCTGGCATCCAGCCGTTCGGGCAGAACGAAATCGACCTGATGCGTGCCGCATTGCCAATCGCGACCAATCGCGTCGGTCAGCACGAATTCCAGCTTTGGCCCGTAAAAAGCGCCCTCGCCCGGATTGATCTCGGGCTCGATCCCCGATGCCCGCGTCGCGGCCAGAAGTGCCGATTCCGCCTTGTCCCAGATTTCATCGGACCCGGCGCGCGTTTCCGGGCGCGTGGCGAATTTGACGCGGAAATCCTCAAATCCCAGATCACGGTAAACGCGCGTCAGGAATTCGATATAGCGGATCGTTTCGCTTTCGATCTGATCTTCGGTGCAGAAGATATGCGCGTCGTCCTGCGTAAAGCCGCGTACCCGCATGATCCCGTGCAGCGCGCCCGATGGCTCATACCGGTTGCACGATCCAAACTCGGCCATTCGCAGAGGCAGGTCGCGATAGGACTTCAGCCCGACATTGAATATCTGCACATGACACGGACAGTTCATCGGCTTCAGGGCATTGACCGTCTTGGTCTTGGCATGTTCTTCATCCACCTCGACGATGAACATGTGGTCCTGATAATTTTCCCAGTGACCGGATTCTTCCCACAGTTTACGGCTGACGACCTGCGGCGTGTTCACCTCGACATAGCCGCCTTCACGCTGGCGGCGACGCATGTAATCTTGCAGCGCGACATAGATGTTCCAGCCATTCGGGTGCCAGAATACCTGACCCGGCGCCTCTTCCTGCATGTGAAACAGGTCCATCTCACGGCCCAGCTTGCGGTGGTCGCGCTTGGCAGCCTCTTCCAGCATATGCAGATGGGCCTTCAGTTCGTCCTTGTTGCGGAAGGCCACGCCATAGATGCGCTGAAGCATGGGACGGCTGCTGTCACCCAGCCAATAGGCGCCGGCGACGTGGGTCAGTTTAAAAGCATCCGCAGGCAGTTGCCCCGTCGTCTGAAGATGCGGTCCGCGACACAGATCCTGCCAGTCACCATGCCAATACATGCGCAGGTCTTCGTCGCCGGGGATACGCTCGATCAGTTCGACCTTGAAGGGCTCGCCCCGCTCTTTGTAATAGGCGACGGCGCGGTCGCGGTCCCAAACCTCGGTGCGCACCGGCTCACGCGCATTGATGATCTGCTTCATCTTCGCCTCGATCTGGCCGAGGTCTTCGGGCGTAAAGGGTTCCTCACGGTCGAAATCGTAGAACCAGCCATAGTCGCGAACCGGGCCGATGGTGACCTTCACATCGGGCCAAATTTCCTGCACGGCACGGGCCATGACATGGGCGAAATCGTGGCGGATCAGTTCAAGTGCCGGGGCGTCGTCCTTCATCGTGTTGATGGCGATGCTGCCGCTGTCATTGATCGGCCATGCAAGGTCGATATGCCGCCCGTCGAGGCTGGCGGAGATGGCCTTCTTGGCAAGGCTGGGCGCAATGGATTGCGCGACCTCGGCGGCGGTGATCCCGGCGGGATAATCGCGCGAATTGCCATCGGGAAATGTAAGGGAAATCTGGCTCATAGCCGTCTCCTCGTCGGTTTGGCGCCCACGGAACGCCCGGTTGCGGGTTATGTCAGCCTGTTCAAATGCGACGGAAACACAGCTCTGTCAACCGTCCAGACTGTCCAGAGCCGCGATCCGTTCGGCATAAAGGGCTTCGGCATCTGCATTTGCCTCGGCCACACCCGGCAGTGAAAGCAGTCGGTTCATTTCGGCGCGCAGCTCTTTGCCGTAACGTTCGATGATCCGGCGGTCTTCGATCCGGGCGGCGGCGAATTTCGACCAATAGGCCTCATCCCACCGCTGCTTGGTGGTGTCGCCCACCGGCTCTGCCCCATTGCCGCGCAAGCCGCGCAGCAGGAAGGAGTCGATGGATTTGACCGGATAGTGATTGTACCACGCCCCGTCATGCGCAATCAGCCCAGGGGGGAAGTTGCGCAGATGGGTCCATATCTTGTCGTCATTGGCGATCGTCATGACCGCACCATCGCCGCGCATGACGGTAATGTCGCCCTGACCCCGATAGCCGACCGGGTGATGGTTCTGAATGCCGCGCCAGCGCCCCCTTCCCCGGCTGAGGCTTTTGACCGGCGCATTGGCCGCGCTGTCCGAAGGCAGGCGACGCACGAACTGTTCGGTAACGAGGCCCGGTTGCCAGCTTTCGCTGTCCGATGTGCCAAAGCTCAGCGCCGAGAGGGCGATCACATCGACCTTCGCGCCTGCAAGCGCCGTCAGGTCGCCGACGCGGCCTGTCCCCGTATCGACGAAAAGGAATTCATCCACATCAAGCGCCATCACCCAATCAGCATCATCAGTCCCGAATGCCTCGCGCATTTTTTCATAGGCGCGGCGCTGCGGACGCTCCCCCGGTGTCAGTTCATTGCGCAGGTGTTTTATCGCGCCATTCCCGGCAAGCGCATCCAGCAGCAGATCCGTGCCGTCGCTGCAATCATTGCTGGCGACATGGATCGCATCGAAGCCGAGAACGCGGTGATGGGCCACAAACTCCAGAACGAATGGCCCTTCATCCTTCACAGAGCTTAGCAAGACATGGCGCGTCATGTGATCCTTTCCAGCGAGGTGAGGCACAAAGACTGAACGGATAGCCTGCGACGCACAATATTGCCAGTCAGACAGCGCTTGCCGATGAGCCGGCAAAGGTCTATGCAAAATCATCCAAAAAAGGATGCTGATGATGTCGTCCCCGAAACCGACGGCCCCAAAATCCGTCGTTGCGCGCAGAATGCCGCTGCCTGAATTCGTCGCCATGCTTGCAGTCTTGTTTGCCACCGTGGCGTTTTCGATCGACGCGATGCTGCCGGCGCTTTCCGACATCGCGGAAGAGCTCAGCCCCGACAACCATAACCGTGCGCAGCTTGTGCTGATGTCCTTCATGGCCGGTATGGGTGTCGGGACCGCCTGCGTGGGGCCCATTTCCGATGCGATAGGCCGCAAGCCCGCCATTATGCTGGGTTCCACCCTGTATATTCTGGCGGCCGCCGGTGCGATCTTCGCCAACAGCCTGACGCTGCTGCTGGTTCTGCGCTTCTTTCAGGGCATGGGCGCATCCGGGCCGCGCATTGCTGGTACCGCCCTGATCCGTGACCTTTATGCCGGGCGAGAGATGGCCCGCATCACCAGCTTTGTCATGATGATTTTCATCATGATCCCCGCGCTGGCGCCGGCCCTGGGGGAATTGATCATGGATGCCGCAGGGACGTGGCGCGCCGTGTTCGTTGCCTTCATCCTGTTCGGCCTGATCGGCATCGCCTGGGTCTGGCTGCGCCAGCCAGAGACACTGCCCCCCGACCGCCGTGTTCCGCTAAGCCGCAAACGGCTGATGTTGTCGGCGCGCGAGATCCTCGGCAATCGTCAGGTCATGCTTTGTACGCTTGTTCTGACAATGGGTTTTGCGCAGATGTTTTCGCTGCTTGCCAGCTCTGAGCAACTTTTCGGCGACACCTATGGCCGCGCGGACAGCTTCACCAAATGGTTCGCCCTTATGGCGCTGCTGTCGGGGTTGGGAACCATCGCCAATGCGCGTTACGTCATGCGCTACGGCATGCGCCGCATCGCGCGGGCAGCCTATGCGATGCAGGTGGTGGCTGCGTCTCTGGGGCTGTTGCTGGTCGCAAGCGGGGCGTTGCACGGCGATGCCGCGTTCTATGGCTTCTTCATCTGGGCGGTCAGCATCTTCTTCATGGCCGGTGTGACCTTCGGCAATCTCAACGCACTGGCGATGCAGAACATGCCGCATCTGGCGGGCATGACGGCCAGCATTGTCGCGGCACTTTCCGCGCTTGGTGCCGTACTTGTCGCAATTCCGGTCGGGCTGGCCTTTGACGGGACACCTACACCGATCATGCTGGCCGCGCTTGCCTGCTCTGGCACCGCATGGCTTCTGATGGCGAAGCTGCGCGATTAGGCCTGTCAGTCCAGTCCAAACCTGTCAGGCCGGCACAGAATTTCGGCATTGGCGGCAGTTCGCGCCCGCGTCACCAATCCGATCCCGGCAGATCGCGCCGCCGCGACCGCCGCAGTCGTAGGCGCGGACAGAGCGATCAGAACCGGGACCCCCATCGCCGCAGTTTTCTGCACCAGATCGACAGATATCCGGCTGGTCATGATCGCAGCGCCATGCGCGAAAAGCGCGGTCTGACCGCCACGGATCAACGAACCCGCCAGCTTGTCCAAAGCATTATGCCGTCCGACATCCTCGCGCAGCGCAACCAGCCCTTCGCCGGGAACATAAAAGCCTGCACCATGCGTTGCACCTGTGGCATCGCGCAGCGCTTGACCGTCACTCATCGCCACAATGGCCGTGTCCAGGTCGCTCGCCGTTATGACACAATCGCCCGTGACCGGCTCCAGAACTCGCATTGCCGCCTCAAGGGTTTCCACACCGCACAGCCCACAGCCGACTGGCCCGACTGTCCTGCGCCGCCGTGCGATAAAGCGCTGCCCGGCATCGGGCTTCAGCCAGATTCGCAGATCAATGCCAAGCGCCGTCTTCTCTGGCGTGACCGCTTCGATTTCATTTGGATCGGCAATACCTTCAGTCAGAGAGAAGCCATAGGCAAAATCTTCCAGGTCATCGGGCGTGCCCATCAGCACTGCATGCGTCGTGCCGTCATAGCTGACGGCTATCGCTGCCTCTTCGGCGAGCGAGACCCCTATCGCCTCCCCTGTTGCAAGGCGCCGCGCGGCGGCAGTGCTGGAACTCAACTCATGATCTCCGGGTTGGCATGTTTTGAATGAAACCTTTCCGCCAAGCGAGGTCAAGCCACCCGCTCAACTTGTTGATGCGCCGTGAAAAGCTTCCTCTTCAGACTCATTTTCCGACATATCTGCCGCAATTCAGATCGCCCAAAGAGTTGTGCTGCCATCAAAGATAGTCTCTGCCTGAGCCAGAAGAGGTATAGAGAAGATTAGCATGGTGATGATCGACTGGCCGAAAGGCTGTCTCCATGTCTGCGCAATCGGACTGTGAGAAGGGTGTGTATCTTGAAACTTCCTGTGACTGGCCATTGCCAACTGTCGATCACCACGTCCAACAAGCCAAAGCGCCGCGCAACCTGCTTAGCGCACTATATAATCAGGTTCTTTCGCCCGCCAGTTTGCAGTTCTTCGACGGTAGACAGCCCCATGAGTTGAAGCGTTATCTGCACCTCCTGGCGCAGTAGCTGGAACAACCTGTCCACACCCGATTGCCCCTCAGCAGCGACGGCCCACGCAAAGGGCCGACCCAGCAGAACAAAATCTGCACCTAAGGCGAGTGCCTTCACGATGTCGGATCCGCGCCTGAAGCCACTGTCAACATAAAGAATGGGCCCTGAACCGAGGGCATCCCTGATTTCGGCTATGCGCGAAACGGTCGATGTACCATGGTCGAGCTGCCGCCCCCCATGATTGGAAAGCACGACACCCTCCGCGCCGCATTCTATCGCGCGTCTGGCATCTTCAGGGTCGCTGATGCCTTTGACGATTAACTCGCCCGCCCACTGCTGCCGAAGATCGCTAACCAAATTCCAGGTCAGGTTTTTTTCCAAGCGCGACGAAAGCTGCGTCGCCTGGGCAAGGGCACCTTTGCCAAACTGCGCATCATCGCGGACGATATCCACCTGCGGCATACCGCGCCGCAGAATGTTCAGCGACCACCCTGGCTTACGCGCAAATTGCCAGATCAACCCCGGAGTCAGCCGGTCGACGCTTCGGAACCCGTTTCTGACGTCGCGCTCTCGGATCGAGGTAATCGCGGTGTCCACCGTCAGGAATATGCGCCTGACGCCAACCGCTCGGCAAAGCTCCAGCCGCGCAGCATTTATGTCGGGGTCCCGGTCCAGATAAAGCTGAAAATCCGGCACTTTGCCCGCAGCATTTGCGATCGCCTCAAGACCGTTGATGGAAAAAGTCGAAAGCACAAATGGCACGCCAGCCGCCGCCGCACCTTGCGCAATCGCTATATCGCCATCGCGCCGGTAAAGCCCCTGAAATCCGACCGGCCCCGGCCCGCATGGAAGCGCATAACGACTTTCCCCAACAGCGACCGAGAGATCGGGCGTTCCGAGCGGCCTCAGGACCCTTTGTCGCAGAGCGATGCGTTCGAAATCTGCACTATTGCGGTGCATGGTCGTTTCGGAAAATGCACCGCCATCAATATAGTCCGCGAAAATGCGCGGTAACCTGCGACGCGCGGCGCGGGCGAAATCCTCGACATTGACATATCGCCGTTCCAGCCTGCTCATCGCGGGGCGACCTCATCGAAAAAATCGGTAAAAATATCTCGGCCAGACAGGGGGCGCGAGCCGGCGGACAGCGCGACGAACATCGCAATGGCCGAAGAGGTTGGGTTGTGCCGAGCGCTATTGGCGCGAAGATTCATCACCAGGGTGGGCGAGAGGAAAAGGCCAATCCGGATGACGTCTTCCCAATCCTCGGGCAGCATGTCGCGGCGTCGAAGCTCTGCCAGCCAGCCTTTCCAATAGTGCCGCGCCTTCACCTCAAGCAGCCGCTTGCGGACAGGACCGGGCGACCAATCGGTTTCGATCGCCAGCCTGCCCCCTGAAAAAGCGGCATGTGCACTATACCGTTCGGCCGCCAGCTCGGGGTTATAAAGCCAGAAGGGATGGGCAAAGATATTGTGGAAGGTAGATTTAACCTCTGCCAGAAGCGAGGGAACCTTGTCACCCGCGAAGGCAGGATCGAAGAATGCCAACCGGTCAGCCTCCCGCCCCGCCTCATACCAGACATTCGCGTTATGGGCATCGCCATGTGCCACAATCCCACCCGCATCCGCCAGCTGATCGGGCGCATAGCGGGCATGTGCCAGGTCGATCATTTCGCCAAAGCTGCGTGTATACTCCAGCCCGTTCAGCACCGGCCGTGCGTCACGAAACGCCGGCCAATCGAGCGTCACGCCACCGGGAAACTCGAAAGTTTTGCCAACATAGAAGCGCGCAAGCCGACCGCCGGGATACTGCCCCGTTTCCGGGTCGATCAGACGTTCGTGGAACAGGCGGTGGATCGGCTCTGCACGCGAACCCTGCGGCGAAATTGGGCGCAGGCTGACAATGGCACTGTAGAGCAGCCGGTCATTAAGTTCGGCCTCCGCCGCAGCTGCCCGATGCATCGCCGCCGGATCAGGCAGTTGATCCAGATCGAAAAGCACATCGGAAAATCGCGGCTCTTGCCGGCGCCTGTAAACCAGTACCTGTTCACCGGGAAGCGTTGACATATGCACCGGCTGATCGACGGGCAGTCCCGCGCGTGAAAGGATATCGGCGCGATAATATTCACCCCGCATCGCCTCCTCTCCCTCTTCCTGATGGAACTTGAAGAAGAACCTGTCGTCACCGGAATCGAAGAAGCCGTTAAGCGAGTTGAGCGAATATTGATCGCGATTGATCCGCAGGTCCGAAACCGGGATATCGAACAGCTCGGCGATCAGTTTTTCCAGCATTGACTCTGCCGATGCAGGATCGTGCTGCGCGGTTGCGCGTATTTGGGCGGTGCGTGAGGGGGATGCCAATCTAGGCCTCCCCGCAGCAAATGATTGTTTTCAGACCCTCAGCCGTGCCGACAATCAAGCGCTCATAGGCCGACGGCACATCATGCAACGTGATTTCCTCACCTATAAAATCGTCGAGCGCATCTGACAGATCAGCCAGCAGGGATGTGGCATCACGCAAATCCTCATCCGTGAAGGCATGGCAGCCAAGCAAGGAAATCTCTCGCTCGACCAAATAGACGGGGTCTATTACCGGCTTTGGCTTCCCTATTCCCACAAGCGCCAACCTGCCCGCGCCCGACAGGGAAGACAGAAGGGACGAGATGACTGCGTCACTGCCAGTCGTATCGACCGCAAATCGCTGCGCCAAAGCGGCATGGTCGGCAAGCCGGACGATCTGTGCTCCGGTCGTATCAGCCACCAACCGTGCGCGCCCTTCGTTCCTGTCCGCCACCAGCACAACATGACCGTCGCGCGATGCCAGCAAGGCGATAAGGCCGCCTATCGGACCGCAGCCAGCAATCAGCAGGGTCGCATCTTTTGGCAGTGCAAGGCGGCGCAACGCGTGAAGTGCCACCGCCAAAGGTTCGGCCATCGCCAGGTGCCGATCAGCGACGCCTTCTGGCGCGGGCAGCACGTTCCGCGCAGGCACCGTGACCAATTCCGCGAAACCGCCATCCATAACCTCGCCCAGAAAACCCAAGTGCCGGCAAACCTGTCCGAGACCGGCGCGGCATTCAGGGCATTCGCCGCAGATCACTCGGCTGTCCAGAACCACTTTCTGGCCGGGCGTGACGCTGCTGACACCTGCACCAATGGCGGTGACCGTGCCGCAAAATTCGTGGCCAGCGACTGACGGTGCGCGGGTGATCCACGCGCCCGTCGAAAAATTGTGGAGGTCTGAGCCGCAGATACCAGCGGACGCCACCGCGATTGTGACCTGCCCGATGCCGGGGGCAGAGGGGGCTGCGATATCTTCAACGCGCAGGTCACGAATGCCATGAAGTCTGACCGCCCGCATGTCCTATCCCTTCAGATAGCTCTGGCGCAAATCGCTGACCGCGATTGCATGTGACGAAAAGCCCTCATACTCGGCAAGGGTGCGTGCAGCATCGGCCAAGACTGGATAGCCTTTTTGCGTAACATATCCGATGGAGCTACGGCGCATGAAATCATTCACCGAAAGCGGACCATAGGTCGCCGCCCCCATCGAGGTCGGCAGGACAGCATTGGGGCCAAGCGCAAAGTTCGCGATGGACACCGGCGTATGCGGACCCAACAGAATTTCCGCGGCTTCTGTAATCTCACCCAGATATTCAAACGGCCGGGTCGAGAGGATTTCCAGATGCTCCGGCGCGTATTCATTCACAAAAGCACAGGCATCGTCCATGTCATTTGCCACAACGACACCGCCCGAAGGGCCTGACAGAACCTTTTGCGAAAACTCTGCCCGCTGCGGCGTCATGCGTGACCACAGATCCGGCAATGCTGAAAGGGCCTCTTCAGCGACGCGCTCTGAAGATGTGACAAGCCATGCTGAACTGTCCGGCCCATGTTCTGCCTCTATCAGCAAATCCATAGCGGCGAGCGCGCCCGACACCGTTTCATCGGCAAGAATGATGCTTTCGGACGGCCCAGCAGGAAGCCCCGGATCAATCACACCCGCCAAAAGACGCTTGGCCGCCACCACCCACGGGCTGCCTGGACCGACGATCTTTCGGGCCTTCTGAACGGTGTCGGTCCCATAAGCGACAGCCGCGACTGCCTGCGCACCGCCGACCTTATAGACCGTTTCCACCCCGGCCAGCCGCGCTGCCACCAAGGTCGCGGCATCGACCGCGCCATCGGGTCCGGGCGGCGTCACGATTGCAAGATTCGGGACGCCAGCCACGACGCCCGGCACGGATGTCATCATGGTCACAGACGGGAATGACCCCTTGCCGCGCGGGACATACAGTGCAACCGAATTGATCGGTGTGAAGCGGTCGCCTGCGAATGCGCCGGGCCTGACCTCTTTCAGCCACATCGGTTCCGGCTTCTGTTCTTCGTGGAAGGACCGGATATTGCCGATGCCAAAGCGGATTGCATCAACGACTTTCGGATCGACCTGATCGAAGGCCCGATCGAAATCGGCATCCGTCACCTTCAGATCACCTGGTGTCAGCCCGTCGGCCTTGTCGAATTCGCGACCGAGCCGCGCAAGCGCTTCATCCCCTTCTTTCTTTACGGCATCGAGGATCGGCTGAACCCGTTCCAGAAAGTATGAAAGGTCGGTTTCGGAGCGTCGGACAAGCGCCTTCCGAGCGGCCGGTTCCAGCGATGCAAGGCGTTGCAGGTTGACCTTCGCCATATCCTATCCTTCCGGGTTCATTTAGATTTGAGAAAAATTTCCAGCCCGACCAACCGGTCCAGTAGCCAGACCGCAATCAGCGCCAGCAGCACAAAGACCGACGAAATGGCGGCGAGGTCCGGCGTGATGATTGAACGAATATTGTTGTAGATCTGCACGGGCAGCGTCACAGTCCGCGCATCTGTCAGCAACAGGCTGACAAGGAATTCGGTCATTGCCAGCACGAACATCAGCAGCCCGCCCGTGATGACGCCGGGCATGACGCCGGGCAAGGTGACATGAAAGAACGTCTCTACCCGCCCTGCCCCGCAATTGGCCGCCGCAAGCTCCAGGTCCGGGTCCAGCGACGCGGCAGAGGATGAAACAGACCAGATAATGAAAGGCAGGTTAATGACCGCGCAGGCCACGCCAACCGGCCAGACATTTCCAAGAATACCCCAACCCCCAAACACCAGCATCATGCCGATGCCGGACCCGATCAGCGGAATGGTAAAGGGCAGCAGCAGATAGACCTGAAGCGCATTCGAAAACCGCAGGCGATAGCGTGTCAGCGCGATACCCGCCAGAGTGCCGATTGGCACCGATACCAGCAGGCAGATGAAAGAGACCAGCAGGGATCGCCAGAAGGCCTGACGCAACTCCCTCGCCATAGCGATTTTCTCATACCATTGCAGCGAAAAGCCTTCGGGCGGGAATGCGATGATATTACCCTGCGTGAAAGACGCGCCAACGACGATGATCGTCGGCAATGTCAGGATCAACAGACAGAACAGAACGATCAGACGGAACAGAAATCTTTGCGTCGGGCTGATCATTTGCGCGCACCCATCCCCATCGTCCCTGCGCCAAACAGCCCGATAACGATCGCGACCAGAACCGAGCCGAGCAGCACCAGAAGCATGGCAAGTGCGGCACCCAACCCCTGATCCGCAGTCCTGAAGAACTGGTCATAGATCGCGTTGGCAATAAAATCCTGCGACCCGCCGCCCAGCATCGCGGGCATGGCGAAATCGGTCAGCGAAAGGGTGCCCACAACCACTCCGGCGCCCACCAGACCGGGCTTGGCCATCGGCAGAACCACATGCCACAGGCTGCGCCACCAGTTCGCACCCAAAGAGCTTGCCGCCGTCTCGATCTCTTGCGGGATCCCCGTCAGCGCGGGCGCAAGCATCAGCACGGCAAAGGGCAGCATATATTGCACCAGCCCGAACACGACCGCCGGAAAGTTGAACAAAAGCCGCAGCGGCTCTACCCCGATCAGACCAAGTGCCTCATTCGCCATACCATTGCTGCCCAGCAGGATCAGCATTCCATAGGCCCTGACAACCTGTCCGATGAAGAACGGCAGAAACAGCGCGACCAGCAAAAGCTTGCGTGTCAGTGCGCTGCGCGTGCGTACAAGGATATAGGCGAAGGGGAAGGCAAGGATCAGCGTAAAAACAACGGTCAACAACGCACCAAGGCCGGAGCGCCAGAATATCCGCCAATAGGTCGCACTGTCGGCAATCGTCGCGTAGTTTTCAAACGTATACGCTTCCGACGGCAGAAAGGTGCTGCGATCAAGGACGTGCAATGAACTGTCGGCGATCACCACCAGTCCCAGAACGAGTATGCCAACCAGCAAGATTGCGGGCAAAAGCAACACCCAGCCAGTCCATGCCGAGAAACGGCGCGGCCAGATGATATCCAGCACCGCCTCTGCGGCATCCATCAGACGCCAACGCAGGGGGTATCTGAATTTCTCATCCCGATTTTCAGCCATTCCGATTGCCCCTGATGCAGGCAGCAGGCCGGGCGGTAATTCCGCCCGGCCTGCCAGGTCAGCCCTGCATGATTTCCTTGAACTTCGCGAACCAGTCGCTTTCGTTTTCGACCTGAACAAGCGACGAGATACGGATGAGATCTTCGAAATCCTCTGGCTCGGTCGGATAGGACGGATCCCCCGCCAGCCCCTCGGGCGGGGTCAGACCGGGCACAACCCCCGGAAGCCCCAACCCGTCAAGCCAGACCTGCTGGGCCTCGGGCGAGATCGCAAAGTTGATATATTGCTTGGCCCAGTAGAGTTCGTTTTCGGGAAGACCTTTCGGTATCCACAGCCCGTCCGTGTCGAACTTGCACCCCTCTTCCGGGACAGTCCAGGCAATATCGATGCCGTTGCTGCGCGCGGCAAGGGCGTTGGTCGAGATCGTGCAGGCGGCGTCAATCTCTCCATTCTGGAACCATGTGGTGAAATCCGGGTCTTCACCAAGCAGCGGGTCCTGTTCCTTGATCTGCGATATGAAATCCCAGCAGGGCTGCATATCGTCCGGGATGCCGTCAAGCGAACCACCGCCCGCAACCTGCGCCGGGAAGTGAAAGCCGATCCCGTCATTATAAAGTGCGATCCTTCCCTTGAATATGGGGTCCAGCAGGTCTTTCCAAGACGTCGGCGGACCGTCGGGAAAGGCCTCGGGGCGGTAGGCCAGAACGTAGACGTAACCATAAGTGTTCACGATCGGGAAACCATCAAGGCCCACGGGTTTGGCCAGATCTGTCGTATTCGACAGGTTGGACAGGTCCGACAGGTCTTCGGTTACACCGCGCAAAGCCGACTTGGTGGCGTTTGTCGTCGTGTCCCAGTTGATATGGATGGGCGGCGTTCGGTTCTGGGCAACCGCCGCCCAGATCTTCGGCTGAATCTCGTTATCCTCGGTCAGATCATGGACAACCTGAATTCCTGTCGCCTCGGTGAAAGGGTCAGAGACACCGCGCTTCAGCGACTCCACCCATTCGCCGCCCCATGCCCGAACGATGATCTGCGCGGGCTTTTCAGGCTCCTGCGCAAAAAGGCGGGTGGCGGGAAATGCCGACAAAGCCATCGCACCGCTGCTGGCGACGCCTGCACGCAACATCGCGCGGCGATTGATCAGATATTTCATGGTCATTCTCCCTGTCGTGGTTGGTTGCGGACATTTTGCGTCCGGTCGAATATCTTCATGTCACGCGCGTTCCACGCGATTGAGGCGGTTTGGCCAATCTCGAAAAGGTCAAGATTGTCAGGATCGTGGTGATAGATACGGAAAAGCGTGTCGGGCATTTCGGGAACCGAAACGATATAGAGCAGCCGCTCGCCTTCAAAAATAACATCCTCAACACGTCCCGTGAGGCAAACATCATAGGCGCTGAGCGTTTCGGGTAAGGCAGCAATCCGGATCTGCTCGGCACGGATCACAGCGTGCGCATCACGACCCGGCTGAATGCCCGCCTCCACCGCGCCGGACAGTTTCAGCCCCTGCACTTCGATCCCGTCAGAGGTCGCGCGGCCGTCGAGATGTGTCGAAACACCCAGGAAGCCCGCAACAAAGGTGTTCTCAGGATCACGATACATCGTGGCTGGCTTCGCCTGCTGCTGGATGCGCCCACCATCCATGACGATAATATCGTCCGAGACGACAAGCGCCTCTCTCTGGTCATGGGTGACATTGATGGTCGTCACGCCAAGCTCATGCTGGATGCGGCGGAATTCCAGCTGCATTTCTTCCCGCAGCTTCCGGTCAAGCGCCGCCAAAGGTTCGTCCAGCAGCAGAAGCTCCGGTTCGAACACAAGTGCGCGCGCAATGGCGACACGCTGTTGCTGGCCGCCAGACAGTTCGTGCACGCGCCGGTCGCGATAGCCGCGAAGGCGCACCAGATCAAGAAACTGGTCAACGCGTGACGGGATGGTCGATGGGTTGAATCGCCGCATCTTGAGCGGGAAGGCCACATTCTCAGCCGCTGTCATATGCGGGAACAAGGCGAGCTTTTGAAACACCATCCCGACAGAGCGCCGATGTGGCGGCATCGCATCCACCGGCTTGCCGCCAATCGCTATTTCGCCGCTGGTCGGTTTCTGAAATCCAGCGATCATACGCAGCAGCGTTGTCTTACCCGATCCCGACGGTCCAAGGATCGTCAGAAACCGCCCCTCTTCCAGATCAAAGCTGGCGCGGTCAACGGCCAGAACGCCATTGCCGAAGTCCATGCTGACGTCGCGCACCTGCACCGCCGGGTGGTCCTGCGCGTCAGTTTGCTTGGCCGGTTTCACGTTCATTCGTCAGTCCACTAAGTCCAATATCCATTGATCCGGCAGCATCTAAACGCGGCGCTTTGCGGATGTATAGAGCCGGATGGCGGGCGCATGAACCCGCGTCCCGTCATCTAGATTGACGCCAGATATCCGCCATCCACAACAAGACACTGGCCCGTCATATAGGCAGATGCCGGCGCCCCCAGAAAAAGCGCAGCACCTTGCAGATCTTCCAGCTTCCCCAAGCGTCCCATCGGGACCTTGCCCGTCATCTCGCTGACCCACTCCTCATCCTGATAAAACACATCCGTCAGCCCGGTGCGGAAATAGCCCGGTGCAATCGCGTTCACACGGATACCCATCGGCGCCCACTCTGCCGCGAGCGCGCGCGTCACGCCGAGAATGCCGGACTTTGATGCGGTATAGGGTGTCGCGGTGGGCACCCCCACGAACGAGGTCAGCGAGGCTATGTTGATGATTGCGCCCGATCCGCGCTTTGCCATACCAGCCGCAACCACACTTGCCACGAAGAAGGCACCTTTCAGGTTGGTATCGACGATTTTGTCCCACAGCGCCTCATCCACGTCGGCAGAGGGGCGCACGTCTTCTATACCAGCATTGTTAACCAGAACATCAACCGGCCCAAGATCGCCTAAAGTCTTGCGGATCTGGTCTATATCGCGCTGATCGCAGGCGATTTTCTGGGCGTTTCGACCAAGATCAGCTATTTCGGCAGCGGCGTCGTCCAACGCATTGGCGTCGCGGGCGGTCAAGATGAGATCGGCGCCGGCCTTGGCAAATCCCATAGCCAGCGACCGACCGATCCCACGACTGGCACCTGTCACGAGTACACGTTTGCCCGTGTAAGACATCTGGGACTTCAGCCAGTTTTCCACGTCATTCGTCATGGGCAACCCATTTGCAGACATGTCTATACATATTGGTGCCACTATTAACCTGCTGCGTCAATCGCGGCTATCGCTGACGGAACCGTTAAAAAGGATAGCTCGCGTGACTGCGCACTTCTCAGTCAGCAAAATATGTATATACTTATTCAGACTGATTTTGGGGGACGATCATGGCTAAGACATTGAGACCGGGAGAAGTCGGGCTGGATATGCTTGCTTCCATATACTGGAAACAGACGCCGGCACGGTTGGATGCGGGCGCAAAGAAAGCCATCACCGCATCGGCGAAACGAATTGCCGAGGTCGCGGCAGGCGATCAGGCAGTCTACGGGATCAACACCGGTTTCGGAAAGCTGGCCTCGATCCGGATTGCCGCAGATGATGTGGCGACGCTTCAGCGCAATCTGATCCTGTCGCATTGCTGCGGCGTCGGAGAGCCGCTGTCGCCGGAAGTGACGCGCCTTGTCATGGCGCTGAAGCTGCTTTCGCTGGGCCGGGGTGCGTCAGGTGTCCGGCCAGAGCTGATTGAGCTGCTGGAGCAGATGCTTGAAAAGGGCGTGTTGCCTGTGATCCCGGAAAAGGGTTCTGTCGGCGCATCCGGTGATCTGGCCCCACTTGCCCACATGGCCGCCGCGATGATCGGTGAGGGCGAAGCGGTATTCGAAGGCCGGACGCTTCCGTCTGCCGACGCTCTGGCAAGCGCGGGGCTTGCACCTTGTCAACTGTCCGCGAAAGAGGGGCTGGCGCTGATCAACGGCACGCAGGTTTCCACGGCACTTGCGCTTGCCGGCCTGTTTCGTGCCATGCGCGCGTTTCAGGCTTCCGTCGTCACCGGCGCGCTTTCAACGGATGCGGCAATGGGTTCGACCGCCCCATTTGCCGCCGAAATCCACGGCCTGCGCGGGCATCAGGGCCAGATTGATGTGGCAGCGACATTGTCGCTGTTGCTAGAGGGATCTGAAATCCGCAGCAGCCATGCCGAAAATGATGAGCGTGTGCAGGACCCCTATTGCCTGCGTTGTCATCCACAGGTCGGTGGCGCCTGCCTTGATCTGTTGCGGCAATGCGCCCGCACGCTGGAGATTGAGGCGAACGCGGCCACCGATAATCCGCTGGTGCTGTCGGATGGCAGCGTCGTGTCCGGCGGAAACTTCCACGCCGAGCCGGTCGCCTTTGCCGCCGATCAGATCGCACTGGCCGTGGCGGAGATCGGGGCAATCGCGCAGCGCCGTATTGCCTTGCTGGTCGATCCGGCGTTGAGCTTTGGCCTGCCGGGATTCCTGACGCCCAAGCCGGGGCTGAACTCTGGCCTGATGATCGCGGAAGTCACCTCTGCCGCATTGATGAGCGAGAACAAGCAGCTTGCGCATCCCGCCAGCATCGATTCAACGCCGACATCCGCCAATCAGGAAGATCACGTTTCGATGGCCTGCCACGGTGCAAGACGACTTCTGCAAATGACCGAAAATCTTTTCAGCATCATCGGGATAGAGGCAATTTCTGCAGCGCAGGGCATCGCCATGCGTCGTCCGTTGTCCACTTCCCCGGCGCTGTCATCGGTCGTCGAACGGCTGCGGCAGGATGTGGCGGAACTGCAGGAAGATCGCTACATGGCACCGGACCTGGACGTCGCTGCCCGGCTGGTAAGCTCTGGCGAGTTAGCGGCGGCAGCAAATGTCAGACTGCCGGGGCTTGAGCCGGGCTGAGCACAGGTCACGGTGCGAATTCGGCGATCAATTGATGGGCCTCTCCGGGGTATAGCAATCTGACATGGGTGACCCAGTCGTGATCCATGCGGGTCTTGCGCAACACCTCCAGACAGGCCCTGCCCGACGGGATCGACAGCTTCTGCGCATCTGCGCCGCGGGCATTCACCGCACGCACACGGTGGCTGGCGGCTGTCCACGGCATGGAGCGCAAAAGCCACTGCCCAGGCACGATGGCGGCAAAATCCTGCCCGATCGAGGCGGGCACAATATCGGGATCTATGATCCGCAGCTCGTGACAGAACGGCACCCCCTGCGCAAAATGCAACCCCTCAACGAGCATGAAGCCCCGACCATCCAGTTCCGGTGGCATATCGAGCATGTTGCGGACCGTTTTGGTTGGCACACGCATCACTGCGCTTAACAAACGCCAGCGATACTCCAACCCCTGTGCGGTTACCTCACGCTCTATATCACCGATTTCCATGACCGCCGATTGAGCGCGGGATTGAGCGACGAAGGTGCCGCTTCGCTTTCGGCGGATCAGAAACCCTTCAGCGGTCAGCTGCGTCAGCGCCTTGTTCATCGTCATGCGCGACACGCCATAGCTTTCTGCCAGTTCCGTCTCTTTCGTGAGCTGATGACCGGGCGGCCATTCGCCATCGACGATCTTGCGGCGCATATCCTCGGTAATGCGGGAATGATGGGTTTCATTCGGTCTGACTGAAGGCATTCTGTCCTCATCACGGCAGTCCGCGGCAATGCGGGCGGCCCGCCCGACAGAGTTCGGACCGGCCCCTTTATGTATAGACATAGCGAAGCCAGAGTCCAACGATACACGGTGTTGCGCCCTGCCCCGACAAGCCCGACCATCGCGCCAAAGTGCGTTGAGAGGTGACCTTGATGACCGAAGCACCGCCGAAACGGACAGATCAGGCACAGTGCCGCCCCGCGATAGCAAAGGCTACCGCGAGCCGAACTTCGGGACGTTTTTCATGGTTTCAGTCAGTCCGCGCTTGTTTTGCAAGGCCGACCGCGTCGTAAGCTCAGCATAGCAACGAAAATCGTCTGCATTAAAATGCGGATATCAGTTTACCGCATTTTTATGCGACGCAGCAACGAATCGCGGCAAGGTTACCCAATGATTGGCATCGCTCTGACGCGCCGCCAAACCCGGCCTCATCCCACCGATCGGATCGTATCACCCGGCATTATATGAGGGGAAAGCGCCAGCTTTCCATTGTCAGGACGCGGCTCCTTGCCCGCCACAATTCTTGCCGCGCGACGCCCGATTTCAACCCTGCGGGCATCCGTGGTCGTCAGGCGCACTGGCAGCCCCTCCAGCAGGTCGACACCATTGAACCCGGCAAGGCCAAGTTGGCCGGGAATGTCGTATCCTTTTTCAAGACACCAGATCAGTCCGCCCGCGCCTATCATGTCGTTAGAGTAGTACAGAAAGTCCAGATCTGGTTGACGCTGCAATATCCGTTCGGTCAGTTCGCGGCCTTTCGAAAGCGAAGAGCCGCCCTGATAGAACTCCCGCGCGGCAAGCGTAACACCGGCTGCGTTCAACGCCGCCTCAAACCCCTCAAGCCGCTTCTTTGCCCTGTGATCTTCCGGCATATGCGTTCCGATGAAACCGATCTTGCGATATCCTGCCGCCAGGATTTCCTCCGCCATCTGCCGGCCGGCTTGCCTGTGGCTGATGCCGACGGCTGAATCGATTATCTGATCGCCATCGACATCCATGATCTCGATCACCGGAACCGAAACCGCATCCAGCATCGCGCGCGCGGCCAGATTATGTTCCAGCCCGGCCAGAATCACGCCCGAGGGCCGCCAGGACAGCATGTCGTAAAGAACAGCCTCCTCACGCGACAAGGAATAATTCGTCACCCCTATGACCGGCTGATACGGCGTATCGTCAAGCTCTGCCGAAATCCCCGTCAGCACATCGGGAAAGACAAGGTTGGACAGCGACGGAATAACCACGGCCACAAGGTTGACCTGCTGGCTGGCCAGACCGCCAGCAATCTTGTTGGGAACGTAACCAAGCGCTTTGGCCGCAGTCAGCACCTTTTCGCGCGTCGCAGCAGAAACATCTCCTCGATTCCGCAACACGCGGCTTACGGTCATCTCCGATACGCCTGATGCTTCAGACACATCCCGAAGTGTCAGAGGACGGCGTTTGTTGCGGTGCGGCATGTTTTGTAACCTGTACAGTTTGCTTGAGTTAGCGCATGACAGCCCATCAGGGCAAGCACCTTGCCAAATCAGGCCAAGACCGGCACAAGAGACGCGTCGGCCCCGTGGCTCAACTGGATAGAGCAGCCCCCTCCTAAGGGGCAGGTTGCAGGTTCAAATCCTGCCGGGGTCGCCAAAAAATCAAGTAAATACAGTTTTTTGCGCTGACATTTCTAAACGGCCTTGCAACATCGTACGGGATTTTCCGGCTTTTGTACGGGAACATGTAAAGAACACCGGTACAAAACCCATACAGCCCGGTCCGGCATCTGGAGAATTCCGACGATACAGTGAAACAAAAACCCCTGCCCGGCGGCAACCGGAACAGGGATCAAAACAAAAACAAAAGCGCTCAGCTTTCTTTGTGAGAATAGCACCAGGTACGGCCGCGACGCAACAATCGGATTGTTTCGCGCACTTCGCACAAGGGTGCTGCCATGACACGGCATTGCCTATCGTCCGCGAGAACGGGATCGCAGATTTGAGGACTACGACATGGTCCTCTTGGCGGCGGCAGAGGGATTGGGGCTGGCAATGCTTCGACTTCCAACCGCTGCACACTGGGCAAAAAACACGGTCTCGTCGGCTTGCCCGTCACCGCTATGGCCAACAAGTCTGCATATCATCTGGTGATACGGGCAAACGAAGCACGGCCTGAAGTCCTCCTGGCCGGCAGACAACTTTCAGAATTGTGCGCGAAGATGCCGAGTTTGGAGTCTTAGCCCGCACGTCATACGAAGCTACATTGCCCGAACCGCAAAAAGGCAATGGATGCGCTACGATATGATCGCTGTGATTTGGACGGGGAAATATGCGAAATGGCGCACCCGAGAGGATTCGAACCTCTGGCCTCTGCCTTCGGAGGGCAGAGGTATTGCCTTTGTTCACGCAAAAACCGCCTTGTGTTCACGGTTTTGGCCTGATTCGAGGGGTTTAGATTTCGACTTAATTGTGCTGCGGCACAGTTTGGGCGCGTTAAACGGCGGCAGATTCAAAATCCTATCGCTATCGCCGCCGATGCCACCCGTTGAACAGGTGAAGCGGCAGGAAATACCAGAAAAGCGGGACCTGCATCACGGCAGCCCCGTGGAGTAGCCCCCTGAAAGTGGTCCACCAACTGGGATAGATTGTCCCGTATATTGGAGGATCAGCGATGGCTGGGAAACGAGAGAAGCCCGAAGATGTTGTATCGAAGCTTCGGCAGGTAGAAGTTCTGCAAGGGCAAGGCGCAACGATTGCCGAGGCGGTGCGCCAGATCGGCGTGACGGAGCAGACGTTTTACCGCTGGCGTAAGCTCTATGGCGGGATGCAGCGGTCGCAGCTCACGCGGCTGAAAGAGCTGGAGAAAGAGAACCAACGGCTGCGACGGGCGGTGTCCGATTTGACCTTGGACAAGCTCATCCTGACGGAAGCGGCGAAGGGAAACTTCTAAGCCCTTCGCGTCGTCGCAAGTGCATCGACCATGTGCGGCGGGAACTCGGCGTGTCCGAACGCCGCGCCTGCCGCGCGCTCGGTCAGCATCGATCTACGCAGCGCAAGATACCGCAGGGCCGCGCCAATGAAGAGCGTCTGACCGATGACATCATCGAACTGGCCGACAAATACGGGCGCTATGGATATCGCATGGTGACGGGTCTGCTGAACAACGCGGGCTGGTGTGTGAACCACAAGCGGGTCGAGCGCATCTGGCGACGTGAAGGGCTGAAGGTCCCGCAAAAGCAAAAGAAGAAAGGGCGGCTCTGGCTGAACGATGGGTCATGCGTCCGGCTCAGGCCGGAGCGTCCAAACCATGTCTGGTCATACGACTTCGTTCAAGACCGCACTGCTGACGGGCGGGTCTATCGGACGCTGAATATCATTGACGAACACACCAGGGAGGCGCTGATGATCCGCGTCGATCGCAAGCTCAACTCAACCGATGTGCTGGATGCATTGACCGACCTGTTCATCCTCCGCGGCACGCCGGAATACATAAGATCCGACAATGGGCCGGAATTTATCGCGCAGAAGGTGCGGGAGTGGATTGCAGCCGTCGGCGCGAAAACGGCTTACATCGAACCAGGCTCACCATGGGAAAACGGATACTGTGAAAGCTTCAATGCCCGGTTCCGCGACGAACTGCTCAACGGAGAAATCTTCTACAGCCTAAGGGAGGCCCAAGTCCTGATCGAGCAATGGCGTATCCACTACAACACAGTCAGGCCGCACAGCGCATTGGGTTACCGTCCGCCTGCGCCCGAAAGCATCGTCCCGATGGACCAGAGGCCCACGATGCACTAACAATCAAACCGGACCACCCGATGGGGGCACGCCACATCCCGTATACGCGGACGCCTTGATCGATGTGACGATGCCGTAATCACCTGTCCTCTGCGCCGTGATATCGGGCAGTTCCGGGGCGTCCCATATTGTCGTCATGCCACGGTTAGTAGAGGTGTTGAAACTACCATAGCCAGCGACGATAATTGACGGAACAGTGACCTCAGTTGATGTCGGAATTGTCAGATTAAGGGCGCCGGTGCCTTCCGATGCCCCACTCCAAAGCACATCGGCGGAAGTGAAATTCCGTGGCGGACGTCCCTCCGGCAAGTTAAATCCACAGCAAATGAACGTCTCGGAAGCGTATGAACCGTCGACGATTTCCCACTCAAAACCAGCCGTCCCATTGAGTGGATCGTGATCCCAATTACTACTATTGACCCCGCCGAGCAGGACGCCAACAGCAGAATATCTGGAGCCTGAAATCAACTCAACAATGCTTGGCGTCGGATTAACGTTACCCTTGGTTTGCTTGCCGTTCGAGAACAGCGCCACATCCCCTTTTGGGCGGCGGTCATTATTATAAAACGTCAGCAAATTCGTCAGTTTCCGACGCTCAACAATAGATCGCGGTCTCGCCAGCAGCGGTGCGGCAGACAATCCGGGCAGCATTACGCCACCTCGTTGATTTGATTAACCTGTATCTGCCCACCGGGCAGCACGGCATAGCCCAGAATGTGCCGGGTGCCATTCGAACCGGACAGATCAACCGTCGATGGGACGATCCACGTCCCGTTAAACCCAACGGTATGACTGCCGCCGAGGTCGATCACGATAAACCCGGATCGGCCCTCGACGCGATTGGTTGGCGTCCCAAATGTGACGTTTCGGGTTGTCGTGAGGTGGAAATTGACCCCCGTCGCCATATTGGCGGTTACCGTGGCCGTCGACGACAGGTTGGCGTATTCCGTCGACTCCTTGACCACATCAGCAGTCAGCACCTTACCCGCCGCGCCGCTCAGAAACTCATTCTTCGTTGCGATCCGATCAACGGCAAGAAACTCGACGGTCAGATCGACCTGTGCCACCCCTATAACCTCCTCGACAGGACGCCAGGTTGCAGGATTTCTGCCCGGCTCTACCGCACTGGCTTCGGGGATATCTTGTTGCAGAACCCACAACCCATTTTCGTGCGATGTGGTCGCCGGCATGGACAGCGGGCCTGAGAGGTAAATCCAGTGGCCAACGTAGCCCGCCGTCGCGAAAATCGTGGTGGACAGGGATTCGACCTGAACAACCGCATCCTGAATGCTGATTTCCGTCGCATCCACGGCATCGGCAAACTCATTGGCCTCATCGATCCATGTCGGCCATTCGACCGTCATAAATTCATTCATCGCCGCGTTAAATTCGGCCTTGTTCGCCCGGTTCGGCCCGATGAAGTCGGTAAAACGTATGCTGATACTCATCGCTGGTCGATCCCTTCAACTTCGATGTTCATTTCGGCGTGCTCCGTTGTTTGCCGCAGCACCTCGAACGACTTGTAAAATCCCAAGGTTATTGTTTCCGGGTGCGCCTCTGATCCGACAAAAACAGTTGACTTTGCCCGGACGTTTGCAAGAGCGCGGGTGACAGCCCAGATGCGCGACGAATCCACCAAAATCGGCAGGTCCATCGTCTTGCTGAAACCGCGTTCCGTAATCACGAAGCCGCCCCACTCGTCGCGCTCCTTGAGCGAAAAATCTTCGATCCCGGTCCTGACGTTGATGAGCGTCCGACCAATCACAAACTGTTCGCCAAGCACCAGGCTGCCGATGGCAATCGTCTGATCGCTGTCAATCGTGATCTCTATTCGGTCGGTGCCATATCCGGGCAGATCAAAATTGACGGTTTCCTCAGCCTCCTCGAAGGGGGCGAAAAACCAGTCGTAATAGTTGTCGATCGCTGTCGAGTTCGTCAGGGCAAGGATAAATTCGCCGGTCTCCGTGCTGCCCGTGAATGTCTTGACCCGGATGATATCGACACCCGTGACCCCGAAAAAAGCGATTGAGTTCGTCGTCGGCGGCACATCAATCGAGATTGTGACCGGATCGTCGGAGACAGTCTTCTCGCCGATGGATTCCGAAAACATTTTCCATCTGTTGACCTTGCCGATCTTAACCCATGTCTGCGGGTCTTTTGCCGCCCCCGCAACAGGCGCGTCGGTATTGCTAGCTATGGCTGACCTATACAGATCATAGGACGGCAACACATAGCGCTCAGCCCCAACGCCATATGTGCCAGAGGTCCATTGCGTTTCAGTAATCGGCACGCTGCTTGAGAGGATCGACGGTGTAACATCGATCCCCTTGATGATTTTGAAATCGGACATTTACGCAGCGTCCTCCGTCAGGCGGTCAATCCGCTCTTCTTTCATCAGGCGCAGCATTTTCATCCACGTCAGCAGGCCGTTCCGCATGTAATCACGGGTTTCGACGGCTGCCTGTTTCGCTTCTTCTGCGGCCTTCTTTGCTTCCTCTTTGGCCGCTTCCTCGGCCGCCAAGGCTTCTGCCGGGGCGTTGCCAGCCCGCGCCCGCGCCCATTCGTATTCGCTGCGGGTCGCGTAGCCGGAAGGCTCAATGCCCTCAAGCGCATCCGTCATTTTTTCCAGCGCCTGAATTTGATCGTAAATCGCCCGGTTTCGATCACTTTTTAGATCGTCTATCTCCGCCGCGCGGATCAAGTCGTCGCAACCCTGCAATTGCCAAAGCTGGCGCTGCAACCGCTCAAATTCAGATGCCTCGGCGTTCGCAGCCGCCTCACGGGCGGACTTTGCCGACGATGCCCGACTTCTGGATGACCCGCCACCACCGCCACTTGCTGACCGAGCCGCTTGCGCTAGGTTGTATGGGATTTTTTCGCCCTTTGAGGCGTTGATTGCCCCCAGTTTATGCTCGATCTGCTCGTAGGTGAGTTTGGTGTAATCTTTGTCGTCGGACGCGGTCCAATACTTACCGTAGTTTACCGGATTGCCGTTTTTATCCGTATCTACAGGTTTTGATGCTGCTGACGATGCCCGCGCTGCTGACGCTTGCGCTGATGCAGCCGCACTAGCTGCCGCCGCCGATGCCGCCCTGATTGTCGCCACCGCGCCCGCAATATTAGCTGCAGCAGCCTGCCCAGCCGCGCCCATTGACGCCATAGCCCCAGCCGCTGCTGTTATTCCTTCTACAGTTGTCGGTGCAGTCATACCGACAGACGCAAACGCGCTTCGGATCGTGCTCATCGCGGCGTCGATCTGTAGCTTGGACTGCTCGCTGATCGCAGCGGTATTCGCCGTCGCCTCGGCTGCAATCTGGCTGGCGGACGACATTGCCGTTGCGCCATCTGCCGCCGCATCGAATATCTCACGCATCTGGGGGGCGAGGTTTACCAGAGTGGCAAACATCTCATCACCAAGTTCGGTATTCAGCGCCTTTGCCTGATCGACCATCGCCCGATACGCTTCTTGTGTATCTGGCATGCTCAGGCCAAGTTCTGCGAGCGCTTCCGAGACCGCGCCCGTG
Organism: Paracoccus albus; assembly: GCF_027913035.1. Lineage (NCBI taxonomy): Bacteria > Pseudomonadati > Pseudomonadota > Alphaproteobacteria > Rhodobacterales > Paracoccaceae > Paracoccus > Paracoccus albus. The sequence continues at coordinate 987,165 of NZ_CP115775.1, read as the reverse complement.
GTGTTCGCAAGCTTTTCTGCGTCCGTATAGAACAAGTCGTAGTAACGAGATGTTGCCGCAGTGAAGTTTTCGAGACCGCCGAACACTTCGACCAGCGCAGCGGATGCCCCAGCACCGGCAAGGCTGACATCGTAGAGCGAAAAGCCCAGCGTACCTGCCGCTGGATGCTGCTTGATCCAGATGACTTGGAGGAAATTTGTCACTTAGCCAACGAAGCAGATCACCTGCGTCGGGAATGGGAGGCCACCAAGGCGGGACAGGCCTATAATGCAATGCTGGATTCAGATTGCGACCCTAAGCTCGAAAAGAAATTCCTGAAAATGATCCAAAAAGAACTGGATAGGGACAGGGAATCAAACAAGAGATTTTCCACTGAACTTGTGCCGGAACCTGTGCCAGAGACAAGCAATGAGTCCGCGCCGGATCAATGATTACTGGCGCACCCGAGAGGATTCGAACCTCTGGCCTCTGCCTTCGGAGGGCAGCGCTCTATCCAGCTGAGCTACGGGTGCCTGGGCGCGTGATTAGCGGCAATCGGGGCGGGGCGCAATAGATTGTGGCAGATCAGGCGAAAAGCTCTCGGCAGAATTGCAATCCGTCGATCAGGGCGTCGACCTCTTGAACCGTGTTATACATCGCGAAGCTGGCGCGGGCCGAGGCGGTGATGTCGTAGAAATCCATCAGCGGCATGGCGCAATGGCTGCCCGCGCGCACGGCGATGCCGCGCTTGTCGAGGATGGTCGAGATGTCATGCGCATGTGCACCGTCCATGGTCAGCGAGAAGATCGCCCCTTTCTCCGGTGCGTCGCCCTGAACATGCAGCCAGTTCAACTCTCTCAGACGGTTGCGGGCATGGTCGCGCAGGGTGTGTTCATGCGCGGCGATGTTCTTCATCCCCAACTCCATCAGATAGTCCAGTGCCGCGCCGAGGCCGATCTGGTTGACGATGCCCGGGGTGCCGGCTTCGAATTTCAGCGGCGGTTCTGCGTAGTCGACGCCATCGCGGGTGACGGTACGGATCATATCCCCGCCACCCATGAAGGGGCGCATCTCGGTCTGCCGCTCTCGGCTGATCCAGATCGCGCCAGAGCCTGACGGTCCGTACAGCTTGTGGCCGGTGATGCAGTAGAAATCCACGCCAAGCGCACCAAGATCCAGCGGCATATGCACCGCTGCCTGACTGCCATCGACCAGCACCGGAACATCGGTGCCCTTGGCAATGGCACCCACATCAACGATCGTGCCAGTGACATTCGACATATGCGTGACCGCGATCAGCTTCGTTTTCGGACCGACCGCTTCCAGCACTTTTTCGGGCGGCAGACTGCCATCGGCTTCGGGTTCGACCCATTTCAGCACCACGCCCTGCCTTTCGCGCAGGAAATGCCACGGCACGATATTGGCGTGATGCTCCAACACCGACAGCACGATTTCATCGCCGGCCTGCAAGCGCGGGGCCGCCCAACCATAGCTGACCATATTGATCGCCTCGGTCGAGCCGGAGGTGAAGATCACCTCATCCTCATGCGGCGCATTCAGGAATTTCGAGATGATGGCCCGGACACGCTCATAATTATCGGTTGCCAGATTCGACAGGAAATGAAGACCGCGATGGACATTTGCATATTCGCCTTCATAGGCGCGGGTGATTGCGTCAATGACCTGCTTCGGCTTCTGCGCACTGGCGCCGTTGTCCAGATATACCAGCGGCCTGCCGTTGACCTCGCGGCTGAGAATAGGGAAATCCGCGCGAATATTATCGACGTCAAAGCTCATGAGTGCACCTCTGCGGGAAGCTCGGGAATAAGGCCGAAGGCTGCCGCGACGATGGAAAGAATGAACACCGTGACCATGAAGCTTGCCACCAGACCAAGGATCACGACAAGCGGGTTCGAGATGCCCTGCACGGCACGAAGAAGCTGGATCGCCGCCCAGACGATCATTACTGTGGTCGCCAGCCCGATCAGACTGGACAACAGCGGAGAGATCATAAGCGCTGCCGATTGCACGACCTGCGCCGATAGCAACAGCACCTCTATCCATGTGATGACCAGCAGAACGTCCGGAAAATCTGCCTTACCACCGACACCGCGGCCCAAGTTCGTCAGCAGCCAGGATGCAATGGCTATGCCCAATAGCTGAAGAATCACATAGGCAATAGGCTGGCCAACAACGCCCGCAATGATCGGCATCACCGAGTCCGGCTTTGCCTTGATGACAAGAATCATCAGAAGCGTTGACAGGATCACAGTCACCATGAGCGCCATCCAGCGGGCCGCGAATGGCAGCTTCAGCGCCTGCAATGCGCGGACTGCCTGCGCCGGATTGCGGAAGGTCAGCCGAAGCAGCCCGATGAAATCGTCAAAATTCATTTGCGTGCCACCAGACCGCGCAGCCCGGCACCCCAGATAAAAAGAAACCCGATGCCGGTGACAATCTGCGTGACCGTCAGCGCAGCGCCGGGCCCTATCAGCCCCTGAACAAGACCGGATAAAAGCATTGCAGGCGCAATCGCGAAAAGCGCCCAGAACAGGGCCAGCCGCGACCCCTCGCCGCTAATGTGCCAGCCAGCCAGACGTAAAAAGAAAGCCGTCAGCCATGCGACGGCATAGGCGATCAGCGGCATCATGAACAAAACGGCAATGACCGCCCCCGCCATGCGCCCGCCCAGCGGCACCGACGGGTCCAGATGCGCCGCTCGGGCATGTCCCGGTGCCTGTGCAATCAGGAAGATCAGCATTGCCCCCATCAGAATCGCCAGCAACGCGCCTTCGGGCATGGGATACATGCCCCGCACGACCTGCCCCGGCCTGCGCCAGCTGGCCAGGATGCGGGGAACGATTCCCTCGGTCAGGCGTGCCGGGTCAGCCATGCGTCCAGCCGGTCGCTGATCTCCTCACGCAGCCCCTCATCCTCGACCTCCTCAAGCGCATCGGCAAGGAAAGACAGGATCATCAGGACAATTGCCCGGTCACGCGGCACCCCGCGAGAGCGCAGATAGAACAGCGCCGTTTCATCGATGGCACCCGTGGTCGAGCCGTGACTGCACACCACATCGTCGGCATAGATCTCCAGCTCCGGCTTGCCGAGGAACTGGCTGTCATCATCCAGAAGCAGCGCCTGACTGATCTGATAACCGTCCGTTTTCTGCGCGCCAGGCTTCACAAGGATCTTGCCCTGAAACACGCCGACGGCGCCGTTTTTCAGCACTTTCTTGAAAACCTGACGGCTTTCGCAGCGTTCGGCGTCGTGGGTGATGAACACGGTATCATCATGGTGGAACGGACCGCGATTTCCATCGCCCAGAACGGCAGCGGCGACATGCGCAATGGCATCGTCGCCGACGAATTCCACGACCGCCTCGTGCCGCATCAATGTGCCATTCACAGACAGCGCAAAGCTCTTGAACGCAGCCTCGGCATCGACACGCGCAAAAACCGCGGAAAAGCCCAGCTTCTGATGCCCTGCCCGCTTGGCGGCGATGTGATTGAGCTTACCGCCCGTCGCGACATCGGCCTCGATCACGCCGTTCGAGCGCGCGCCGACCATGCCGGTCTCCAGAAGGGTCAATTCTGCCCCCGGCTCGACCCGGATGACGTGATGCCAGGTGACATCGGCATCCTCGCGTTCGCGGCGATGAACGATATGCACGGGGCGAGATGGCTTGCCGGTCACTCTGATCAGCGCGCCTTCACGCGCGACGGCGGTGTTCAGCGCGGCAAACGGGCGCTCTACCGGGTTCTGACCCGCTGTTTCAAGCTTGCCATAAAGATCCTTGGCCCAGTGGTCCGCCTGCGCATCGGCGCGCGACAGAATGTCGATTTCCGCACCGTCCAAAGATAGATCCGAGGACGAGGAAGGATCGAACTCTCCATCCACGAACACCAGAATCAGCCGGTCGCGTTCCGCGAAAAGTGGGGAATCCGGCCCCTTGCCAGCAAGCGGTATGGCGGCCGGCACCGGTGCGTTAAATGGGCGCGGATCGGTGAAGCGCCAATACTCATCGCGCGGATGCGGCAACCCCATCGACTTCAGGCGCGACAGCGCGTCGGCGCGGGCGGGCGCGGTGAAGCCCCCTTCCGGAAGGCTCAGCGCATTGAGGCGCAGGCTCAGCTCATCCTTTTCGGATGCGACCGCCTCCCTAGTCTTCAGCGCGGCATCGTTCATCAGCTCGCCTCCGCCAGCAGGTCAGCATAACCGTTTTGCTCAACCTCAAGCGCCAGTTCCGGACCGCCGGTTTTGACGATCTTGCCATCGGCCATGATGTGCACGACATCCGGTTTGATGTGGTCAAGCAGACGCTGGTAATGCGTGATCACAAGAAAAGCACGGTCAGGGCTGCGCAGCGCGTTGACGCCATCGGCAACCAGCCGCATCGCATCCACATCAAGGCCCGAGTCCGTCTCATCCAGAATGCACATCTTCGGTTCCAGCAATGCCATCTGCAGGATCTCGTTGCGCTTCTTCTCGCCGCCCGAGAAGCCGACATTGACCGGGCGCTTCAGCATATCAGCGTCGATATTCAGCGTCTTGGCCTTTTCACGGATCAGCTTGAGGAAATCTGCAGCGGAAAGCTCTTCCTCGCCACGGGCTTTGCGCTGCGCGTTCGCGGCCGTGCGCAAGAACGTCATATTGCCGACGCCGGGAATTTCCACCGGATACTGGAACGCCAGGAACAGGCCGGCGGCGGCGCGTTCCTCTGGCTCCATGTCCAGCAGATCCTCGCCATTCAGCGTGACCTCTCCCTCGGTGACCTCATAGCCATCGCGGCCCGACAGCACGTAAGAGGTCGTGGACTTGCCCGAGCCGTTCGGCCCCATGATCGCATGGACCTCACCCGCCGGAACCTCCAGCGAGACGCCTTTCAGGATCTGCTTGTCCTCGTCTTCAAGTTTGGCGTGCAGATTGTTGATTTTCAGCATTTTTCGTTTCCGATTTCTTGCGCGCCATCATCGCGGCGCATTGTCCAAAGCGGCGTCAAAAGGCGCCACGTTCATGCATCGACCGCGCTCAGCCCACCGAGCCTTCCAGCGAAATCGCGACCAGCGATTGCGCTTCCATCGCGAACTCCATCGGCAGGGCCTGCAGCACTTCCTTGGCGAAGCCGTTGACGATCAGGGCGACCGCCTCTTCTTCATCCATGCCGCGCTGACGGCAATAGAACATCTGATCGTCATCGACCTTGGATGTCGTGGCCTCATGTTCCACGCGCGAAGACGAGTTCTTCACCTCGATATAGGGTACCGTATGGGCCCCGCATTTATCGCCGATCAGCAGGCTGTCGCATTGGGTATAGTTGCGGCTGTTCGTGGCCTTCGGATGCATGGCCACACGCCCGCGATAGGTATTCTGCGCCTGACCGGCAGAAATCCCTTTTGAAACAATGCGTGAGCGGGTGTTCTTGCCAAGATGCAGCATCTTCGTGCCGGTATCGGCCTGCTGGTGGTTGTTGGTAATGGCGATGGAATAGAACTCGCCCTGGCTGTCATCGCCGCGCAGGATGCAGGACGGGTATTTCCACGTCACCGCGCTGCCGGTTTCCACCTGCGTCCACATCACCTTGGCCCGTGCCTCACGGCAATCGGCACGTTTGGTGACGAAGTTATAGATGCCGCCCTTGCCTTCCTCGTCGCCGGGGAACCAGTTCTGGACGGTGGAATATTTCACCTCGGCATCTTCCAGGATCACGATCTCAACAACAGCCGCGTGCAGCTGCGCTGTATCGCGTTTCGGCGCCGTGCACCCTTCGAGATAGCTGACGTAAGACCCCTTATCGGCAATGATAAGCGTCCGCTCGAATTGGCCGGTATTCTCGGCATTGATGCGGAAATAGGTCGACAGCTCCATCGGGCAGGTCACGCCCGGCGGTATATAGACGAACGACCCGTCCGAGAAGACGGCGCTGTTCAGCGCAGAATAGAAATTGTCGCCCTGCGGCACGACGCTGCCGAGGTATTTCTTCACCAGTTCGGGATGTTCGCGGATCGCTTCGGAGATGGAACAGAAGATCACGCCTGCCTTGGCGAGCTCATCCTTGAAGGTGGTGCCGACGCTGACACTGTCGAACACGGCATCGACGGCAACCTTGCGGCCCGCCGCTGGCGCCTCCTCTGCGCCTTCAACGCCAGCCAGAATCATCTGCTCTTTCAGCGGGATGCCCAGCTTTTCATAGGTCGCCAGCAGCTTCGGATCGACCTCGTCCAGCGATTTGGGCTTGGTTTCCATGCTTTTCGGGCGGGCGTAGTAATACTGATCCTGAAAATCAATGTCAGGAATATCCAGCATCGCCCATTCCGGCAGGCGCATTTCCTGCCAGCGACGGAACGCCTTCAGACGCCATTCGGTCATCCATTCCGGTTCTTCGTTCTTTTGCGAGATGAGACGAACGATATCCTCGTTGATGCCCTTGGGGGCATATTCCATCTCGATCTCGGTATCCCAGCCATATTTATAGCTGCCCATATTGGCGACGGTTTCAACCGTTTCACGGTCGACGCCTTCGCGCACCTCAAGATCGGGGGTCGTGTTCATCCTTCATCCTTCCGTAGGCTGGGCCGGTCACCTAGCCATTCCTGTCGCGCCAGCGTGAATACGCGGTTTCCCACGCATCCGCAAATCGGTTCATCTGATCGTCACCCAAAGCCGGGCTTATGGAAATCCGTATCGCGGATTGCGCGGCCTGATCGTCAAATCCCATTGCCTGAAGGGTGCCACTGGCCCGGACCTTGCCTGAAGAGCAAGCCGATCCCGCAGAAATGGCAAAACCCGCCAGATCCATCTGCATGACCTGCGTTTCACCCTTCCAGCCTGATGTAAGAATGCAGGTCGTATTCGGCAAGCGCCGCGTATCTTTTCCCGCAATCACCGCGTTGGGTGCTGCAGCCAGCAAACGGGCCTCAAGCGCATCGCGGCGGGCCTCAACCTCTTCCCAGACACCCGAATCAAGCTCTTTCTGGGCCGCCTTGGCGGCTGCGGCAAAACCCAGGATGCCGATGAAGTTCTCTGTCCCGCCGCGGCGGCCCTGTTCCTGGCCACCGCCGCGAATCCGTGCCTCTATTTCCGTGCCCTTTTTCAGGATCAGCGCACCGATTCCCTTGGGACCGCCCAGTTTATGCGCACTGACAAAGCCAGCCGTCAGACCCAGCCAGTTGAACGCAAAGGGTATCTTGCCAAAAGCCTGCGTCAGATCGGAAGAGGCCAGACCTTCCGACAGGGACTGAATGACGCCGGTCTCGTTATTGGCAAGCTGCAACGTCGCGCTGCCGGGGTCCGGCACCGCAACGATACCGTTCCGGTCAACGGCCAGATCTTCCTCGCACCACGCCTTGACCGCGCTGTGTTCGACCGGCGCGCAATGCACGCCGCGCCCGGCAAGCACCATCGCAGCCGCTTCCGTGGTGCCAGAGGTAAAGATGACATCCGCCCCCTCTGCGCCCAGTGCCGCAGCGAGTTCTTCGCGCGCGCGCTCAAGTGCCATTTTGGCCGCCCGCCCTTCTGAGTGGACCGAGGACGGGTTGCCCGATATTTCCATCGCCGCAATCATGGCCGACTTCACTTCGTCGCGCAGCGGCGTTGTGGCGTTCCAGTCCAGATATTCGCGCATCACAATGCCTCTGCGATCCGTGCCGCAAGCTTCCGGGCGACCTCGTCCTTGCCCATGCGCGCCCAGCTTTCCGCACCGTCGTCCGAGATCAGCGTCACCGTATTGTCCTCACCGCCAAACGTACCGGTGGAGGGCGAGACGTCATTCGCAACGATCCAGTCACAGCCTTTGCGCCTGCGCTTTGCCGTCGCATTGGAAACGACATCTTCCGTCTCTGCTGCGAAACCAACCACCAGGGCAGGACGCCGCGTCTTCAACTGGCTGACCCAGGCAAGGATATCGGGGTTCTCCGCAAACTCCAGAACCGGCATCCCGTCCCTGCCCTTTTTCATCTTCTGATCCGCCCTGTTGGCGACCTTCCAATCCGCAACGGCCGCAGCCATGACTGCAGCGTCGGCTGGTAAAGCCGCCTCTACCGCCGCCCGCATTTCATCGGCAGTCTGGACACGGATGACCTCTACCCCCTCGGGCGGGGACACGGTTGCGGGGCCGGTGACAAAGCTGACCCTGGCGCCAAGATCGCGCAGGGCCACGGCGATTGCAGTTCCCTGCGCCCCAGAGGAATGGTTCGAAATGTAGCGGACCGGATCAATCGGCTCCATCGTCGGGCCAGAGGTGACGACGACATGTTTGCCAGCCAGCCTGCCCGTCGCCACAGCCGGACCGAGCTTCAACGGCGCAACGCGGCGACCACCCAACGCATCGCGAATGGCCTCCACAATCTGAACCGGTTCCGCCATCCTGCCGGGGCCGTATTCACCGCAGGCCATGTCGCCTTCATCGGGGCCAACGGTCAGAACTCCATCCTGCTTCATCGTCGCAAGGTTCCGTTGCGTGGCGGGATGGTTCCACATCCGCACATTCATAGCCGGCGCGATCAGCACCCGCTTGTCGGTCGCCATCAGCAGGGTAGAGGCCAGATCGTCGGCGTGGCCGCCGGCCATCTTCGCCATCAAATCTGCAGTTGCGGGCGCAACGACAACAAGGTCGGCATCACGCGACAACTGGATATGCCCCATCTCCGCCTCACGCGTGAGGTCAAAAAGATCCCGATGCACGTCCTCTCCCGCCAGAGCGGCAACCGAAAGCGGCGTGACGAACTGTTCGGCTGCCTTTGTCAGAACGGGCACGACACGCAACCCATCCCGCTTCAGGTCGCGGATCAGGGTCAGCGATTTATAGGCGGCAATCCCGCCGCCGATGACCAATAGAATGCGGTTGCCCTGCATAATCGTCCCCAATCAGATCCGTGCGTCCGAGATAGGGCAACAAAGCCCAGACGGCAAGAAAAGCCGCGCCCGGCGCTGCCGTTAACGCATCCTTAAGCTCAGCACCCCTAACCTGATCGGCAGGAAGGGTCGGGAATGGTGGCAATTGCGTATACGGTGGCCTTCGAAGGTGTCGAAGGCCGGCTGGTCGAGGTTCAGGCTTCGGTCGCACCCGGCTTGCCCGCCTTCGCGATCGTCGGTCTTCCCGACAAGGCCGTGTCAGAGGCGAAAGAGCGTGTGAAAGCGGCGTTCAATGCCCTGTCCATCGCCTTGCCGTCGAAGCGGATCACGGTGAATCTTTCCCCCGCCGATCTGCCGAAGGAAGGATCACATTTCGACCTGCCGATTGCCCTGGCAATCCTTGCGGCGTTGGAGATCGTACCAGCCGAAAATCTTGAAAATGTCGTCTCGCTGGGCGAACTGGCCCTTAACGGCAGGCTTGTACAGGTTGTGGGGGCCCTGCCCGCAGCCATGACATCATCCGAAGATGATCGTGCTTTGATCTGCCCCATGGCCTGCGGTCCCGAAGCAGCCTGGGTCGGCAGCGTCCCGGTTTTTGCTGCGGCAAATCTACGGCAGGTCATCGACCATTTAAGCGACCGCGCCCCCCTTTCGCGTGCCAGTCCGGGACAGGCATGTACCCGCCCCACGCAGGCCGATCTGCGCGACGTCAAAGGGCAGGAACGTGCAAAGCGGGCTCTGGAAATTGCAGCGGCAGGCCGACACCATCTGTTGATGATCGGCCCGCCCGGTGCCGGCAAATCAATGCTGGCATCCCGTCTCGCCGGCCTCATGCCGCCGCTGACACCGGCAGAAGCGCTTGAGACGTCGATGATCCATTCTCTGGCAGGATTGCTGAAAGATGGTGGCATCCCGCGCAATGCGCCCTATCGCGACCCGCACCATACGGCCTCTATGGCAGCCCTTGTCGGTGGCGGTCGCGGCGCGAAGCCAGGTGAAATCAGCCTTGCGCACAATGGTGTCCTTTTTCTGGACGAGTTGCCCGAGTTTTCGCGGCAGGTTCTGGAAACGCTGCGACAACCGATCGAGACGGGTGAAGTGGTCGTCGCGCGCGCAAACGCCCATATCCGCTATCCGTGCCGCTTCCTGCTGGTTGCTGCGGCCAACCCCTGTCGATGCGGCTATCTGGCCGATGCCGCGCGGGCATGTGCAAGGGTTCCGACATGCGGGGCAGACTATCTTGGCAAGGTCTCTGGCCCGATGATGGACCGCTTTGATCTGAGGATCGAAGTCCCCGCCGTCAGCTTTGGCGAGCTTGACCAGCCCGCGACGGGCGAAACAACCGCAGAAGTAGCGCGCAGGGTCTCGGGGGCACGAATGCGTCAGTCCGAACGCTTTTCGAACCTCGCTCAGGATCGCAAGATTAGATCAAATGCTGACGCCCCACCCGCCATGCTCGAAGAGATCGCGGCACCTGACGACGAAGGCCGCAAATTGATCCATCGCGCCGCGGAAAAACTTGGCCTGACAGCTCGGGGCTATCACCGCGTTCTGCGCACCGCGCGCAGCATCGCTGATCTGGAAGCCAGCCCGAAGGTTCATTCGAAACACCTAGCCGAAGCCATCAGTTACCGCTTGCCATTTATTCCCGGCATCTGATCTATCCCGTGGTGCATGAACCTCATGAGCGCAAAGATCAGATCATAAAACAGCCTGCTCTAACTTTTGGCAAAACCACAGGCGTGAGATGCAGCCTGACAAGCAGATCAATCCTCTTCGTCATCTTCAGGAAAGGCCGCGACCCGACCAGAGAGCTGCGCCACCAAATTTGTCAGTACATCGAAGAAAACCTCTTTCTCTTCCGCGTCTATAGGCTCGAACAATTGATGTTGAAGTGTGGCAGTCATAGGCCTGATCTTTGCGATGGTCTGTTGCCCCTTTTCGGTCAGCATGAGCGAGTTTGTACGCCGGTCATGCGACGTGCGCCGCCGGCTCAAGAGGCCGTCTGCCTCCATCTTTTTGACCAGCTTGGTGACCGCCGCCTTGCGCAGCACGATGGCCGAGGCAAGTTCGTTCTGCGAAATACCCGGATTCAGCCAAACCACGCTGAGAATTGCGATCACACCAGCTTCCATCCCCATATTCTGCCGAATTGAGAAGCTTTCGCCACGCAGCAGGATGTGCAGGTTGCGCGCAAGAAACAGCAGGTCGCCAGAAAGGGGACCTAGCTCAACCTCCAATCCTGACGAGGTCGCCAATTTTGTGACGCGCACCATATCGCACCCCCAACAACCAAATGACGCTAAGTTGCCATTCCGTTGAAAATACGGCGATATCGCTGACCGATTCAATCTCTAGCTGCATTTTTGTAGAATCATTCGACTAAATGGTTAATTCTCTTTTACCTCGAATTAGGATGCCACCAACGCCTGGCAGCCCGCCAGCGGCAGGGCTTTAGGGGGCAAGCAGAAAGATCGGTGCGCTTGGTCGTCAGGCAAAACATCGCCGGACACCGCAGAGCGTCCGGCTAGCCTCTTGAGAAACAGATCAGCTGATCCGGTCGACCCAACCATGCGGGTCATCGGCGCGGCCAAACTGAATATCGGTCAGCGATTTGCGCAGGTCGGCGGTCACCGGCGCCATACCACCATCCCCGATCTTCAGGTCAAACCCCTGTCCCTTGATCTGCGAAATCGGCGCGACCACAGCCGCCGTGCCACAGGCGAAAACCTCGACCAGTTTGCCGGACGCGATGTCACGGCGCCATTCGTCGATAGCATAGGGCGTCTCATGCACGGTCATGCCCTTATCCCTTGCAAGCTGGATCAGCGAATCACGCGTAACACCCGGCAGGATCGTGCCCGTTAGCGGAGGCGTCTGAAGCGTTCCGTCTTCAAAGACGAAGAACACATTCATACCTGCCAGCTCCTCGATCCAGCGGCGCTCTACGGCATCAAGGAATACAACCTGTTCGCAGCCCTGCTTTGCAGCCTCTGCCTGCGCGGCAAGGGCTGCGGCGTAGTTGCCACCGCATTTCGCAGCGCCGGTTCCGCCGGGGGCTGCACGGGTAAAGTCCTCGGAAACCCAGACGGACACGCCAGACACGCCGCCCTTGAAATAAGAACCTACGGGCGACGCGATCACCGCGTAAAGGAAACTGTCAGACGGATGATTGCCGATTGCCACCTCTGTCCCGATCATGAACGGGCGCATGTAGAGTGAGCCATCACCTTCACTTGGAATCCACGCCTGATCTATGCGCGCCAACTCACGAACGGATTCGACAAAAAGCTCTTCGGGGATCTGCGCCATCGCCAGCCTGGCGGCAGAATTATTGAAACGCCGCGCATTCGCGTCAGGGCGGAACAGTGCCGCGCCGCCATCCGGGTGACGATAGGTTTTCATGCCCTCGAATATCTCACCGGCATAGTGCAGGACCATCGTCGACGGATTCAGGGACAGGTTTTCGCGCGGACCAATCCTTGCATCATGCCAGCCTTTCTCGGCGGAATAGCGGATCGTCGCCATATGGTCAGTGAGGTATTTTCCGAAACCGGGATTGGCGACCATCGCCTCACGCTCTGCCGCCGGGACGGGCGTGGCTGATTGTTCGATTGCGAATTGACCGGCTTGGCGTTTTTCCATGACTGACTTCCCCTTTTTATGTTCGCCGGCGAAGTTGCAGCGGAAATGGCCGCTCGCCCGGAACCTGTCCCTACATAGCAGGCCGAATTTGGCTGTGCATCATCAGAAACGCGGCGCGACCGCGAAGGAAAGCGCAAAATCCGAAACATTCCGGCACCTGATGCGTTGACCTGCCCCAACCAAGGAGGAAACGATATGACTATTGCACGCGTGACAGAGATCTCATCAACCTCGGAAACCGGATTCGAGGACGCCATCCGCAATGGCATCCAGCGTGCCAATGAGACATTGCGCAATGTGAAGGGTGCTTGGGTGAAGGAACATACCGTCGATTGCGACAATGGCGCCATCACGCGCTATCGCGTCAATCTGATGGTGACCTTCGTGCTTGACGACTGACAAGCTGACATTGGGCTGCCGGGGCGCGCAAAGCCCCGGCGCACCACCCCGGTATTCCGCCTGACGCGCATTGCCAAGGCACGGTAAATACATAAACATAGAGACAGTTCATTCATTGTCCCGGACATTTCCATGAAGCTAGACTTTGCGACCGTCGCGAAATCTTCGGTCCTTTTGGGGCATTTGCCCGAAGACGCGCTTGCGCGTGTGCTGGATTGCGCCATTCAGCGCGAATTCAGGCCGGGCGACGTGATTTTCCTGCAGGGAGAGCCTGCGACCGCAATTTTTCTGATCGTCGAAGGCGCGGTAAAGCTGTTTCGCATATCGCCCGGCGGCGCGGAAGCCGTGGTTTCCGTCCTTGGACCAAGCCGCAGCTTTGCAGAGGCGGTTGCCCTGCGTGAAGAAAGCTATCCCGTCTCTTCCGAGGCAATTACACACACGACGCTACTGCAGATCGACGGTGTCCGACTGCGCCGTCAGATCGCCGAAGATCCCTCTCTGGCGCTGAACCTTCTGGCCGCAAGTTATGTCCACCTGCATGGTCTCGTCGAACAGGTCGAGCGTCTGAAGGCACGTTCCGGCGTGCAAAGGCTGGCCGAGTTCCTGATCGACCTGGCCGAGACCGGCTCGAATGGGGTGAACGGGGCGGTACCCAAGCTTGCGCTGCCTTATAACAAGGCCCTCATCGCGGGACAACTGGGTCTGCAACCGGAAAGCCTCTCGCGGGCATTTGCCAAGCTGCGCGATTTCGGGGTCCATATCGAAGGCAATACCGCGCAGATAGATGATCTCGACCGGCTGAGAGAGATTGCCAATCAGGACAAAGGACAACCCTGGATGCGCTGAGCCTGCATGAGTACGGCAGGTTAGCGAACCTGCCCGGCAGTTTGGCCTTTCCTCTGGTTTGTCTGCGTGCAAGCGTGCCGGCCATGTCTGATTTGATTCTGATCTTTGTGGCCGGGCTGTTCGGCGGTCTGCTGAACGCGATCGCCGGCGGGGGCACATTCATTACGTTTCCCACGCTGGTTTTCGCGGGAATCCCAGAGATTACCGCCAATGCGACATCGACTGTCGCCGCCATGCCCGGATACCTGTCGGCTGCTATCGGCTTTCGAAAAGACATTGCCGAATTAGAACGCAATCTGCTGCTTCGACTGACCGGGTTGACCATGCTGGGCGGGGCCATCGGATCGGGCTTGTTGCTGATCTCTTCCAACGCGGCCTTCGCGGCACTCGTACCCTTCCTGCTGCTCGGTGCTACGCTGGTATTCCTGAAGGGGGCGCAAATCCGCGAATGGGCCGCAAGGCGGCGTGGGGCCGTGACCGCATTCGGCGCCGGGTCCATGATCCCGGTCGCGATATATGGCGGCTTTTTCAACGGCGGGCTGGGTATCGTTCTGCTGGCACTTTTCGCGATGTGGGGCATGACCAACCTTCACGCGATGAATGGCCTGAAATGCTGGCTCAGCTTTGCCTTGTCCGTCGTCTCATTGCTTATCTTTGCCTCTGGCGGCAAAATAGCCTGGCTTCCGGCCATCGTCATGAGCGTGGGGACCGTGCTGGGCGGGCTTGCGGGCGCTCCGGTCGCCCGTCGCATCCCTGTTCCCGCACTTCGCATATTGATCGCAATCGTCGGCTTTGGAATGACCGCAATCTTCTTGTGGCGCCTGGTGGCCTAGGCCGCCGAGGCCGCCGAGGCCGCGTGTTCCCTGATCCGGGCCACCATCGCGCGCAGGCCGTTTGACCGCTGGGCCGAGAGATGTTCGTCAAGACCAAGCCGGCCCAGTTCCTGCGCCGCATCGACCTTGCCAACCTCTGCCACCGGCAGACCAGCGAAGAGCGCATGAACCACCGCCACAAGGCCGCGGACAATCAGCGCATCGCTGTCACCCACGAAATCGAACCGTCCGTCCTCGACCGTTGGCACGATCCAGACCTGACTGGCGCAACCTTCGACCTTGCTGGCGGGCGTTTGCAGCGCCTGATCCATGGGCGGCATGGCCTTGCCCAGCTCGATCACATGGCGATAGCGGTCCTCCCAGTCATCAAGGAACTCGAAGGTCTCTACGATTTCTTCAAAGGCGTCAGTGCTCATGTTCCACACTCCTAGGCAGCGCCGTGCTAACGTGCTGCGCCCGGAAGGTCAAAGAGGCTTTGCGCCGCGCGCGCTGATCGCCTATCACTGGCGATGAATAAATGCCGGAGAGACCATGCGCATCGCCACAATCGCCCTGACCCTTGGCGCCGTCATCGCCGCGAGCGGATGTTCCCGCATCGGCAGTGACAGCGGATTGAACCCGCTTCGCTGGTTTGGTGGCGGATCGCAGGCCCCGACGACGCTGGAACCGCGCGGCGGCTGGACAACGCAGGCGGACGATCCGCGCCAGCCGGTTCCTCAGATCCTTTCAGCCGGGTTCAGCCCGATGAATGAAGGACAGCTGCTTGTGGTTCAGGCCTTTGCGCCCGTCAAAGGCTGGTGGGATCTGGAAATCATTACCGAAGAAATCCAGCCCGCGGGACAACTTCGGCCCGGTCTCGACGGTATCCTGCGCCTCGTACTGGTCGGCAATCCGCCGCTGGAAGGCAGCCCCGAAGCCTCGCTGCCCGCGAATCCGCAGGTCGATCAGATGAATGTCGCGCTGCCCATCTCGACCATTCAGCTTTCGCGGATACGCGAAATTCAGATCAGGTCAGCGACCGGAGGGGTTTCACTGCGCCCCTGAAGAGGTTTCTTGTAGCCGATATGGCTGGGCTCATAGCCCAGTTTTTCGTAGAAGCGGTGCGCATTCTTACGGCTGGCATTGGTCGTCAGCTGCATCAATGTCGCCCCGGAAAGGCGCGCCCGTTCTTCCGCATCCGCAATCAACGCCGCACCAGCACCCTGACCGCGCAGCGAGGCATCAACGCGAACGGCTTCGATCTGCGCCCGTCGACTGGCCGAAAGCGACAGGCCGGAGATAATGGTCAGCTGATAGGTGGCAACGACGTGACCGTTCTGCACGCCGACGTAAACCGTGTTGCTGGCCTCCTGCTCCATCGCCTCGAATGCATCAAGGTATCTCGACAGATCATCCACTTCCCGGTCCTTGCCCAGCACATCATCCGTCAGCATCGCAACAATGGCCGGAACGTCCGCTCGCGTCGCGCGCCGAAACCGGATCATACTGCTGCTGCCGCGATGAATCTGCGGATCAACTGTTCATCCTTTTCGCCGGGTGCAGCCTCCACCCCCGAAGAGACGTCGACGATGCGCGCCCCTGTCAGCCGGACAGCTTCGGCCACATTATCCGGCCTCAACCCGCCGGCCAGCATCCAAGGCGTCAACCATTTACGCCCAACCAGCAATCGCCAGTCAAAGCTTAGCCCATTGCCCCCCGGCAGCGGCGCGTCTTTCGGTGCCTTGGCATCGACCAGCAACATATCGGAAACGAGACCATAGTCCCACAAAGCGTCCAGATCATCCGGGCCAGCGACGCCGACCGCCTTCATCACCGGCAAACCTGTCAGCTGTTTGATCTCCACCACACGATCCGGCGGTTCGTTACCGTGCAATTGGATCAGGTCGAGCGGCACACTGCCCAATACCTCGTCCAAACGAGCGTTATCTGGGTTAACAAACAAACCGACGCGGGCCGTGCCAGCAGGCACGTCAGCCGCCAGACCGGCGGCAACGGTCGGCGCCACATTGCGGGGTGATTTGCTGAAGAACACAAAGCCAACAAACGCGGCACCAGCGTCAACGGCTGCTGCGACGTGTTCAGGCCGTTTCAGACCGCATATCTTGACCTGCGCCAATTCAGCGCGGCGCCGGCAGGGTCGTTCCCGAGGCGGGCGCAGAAGATGTGGCCGGCCGGGAGCTGTCGAGGATCGCCAGAACATCATCATTCGGCGCGTTGTGGCGGTCACGAAGATCGCCGACCTCGCGTTCCAGCCGATCCACCTGCGACTTGCGGCGCGATGCAGCACTGCGGATATGCGATTCCCGCAGCCATTCCCAGATGAAGCCGACCACGATACCGAAGACGATCGACAGGAAGATCACGAGAAACAATGGCAGGTTAAGCTGCCAGTCAAAGCCAAGATACTGCTCAAAGCCTGCGGGAAACGCGCGGACCGTAACAACGCCCCTGTTGGCCAGTGCGATCCCGATCAGGATGACTGCCAACGCAATGACAAAGATAAGCCGGATGAAGCGCATGATCTACCTCGGATAAGTTCCTTCCCGATTTGCCAGATCAGGCCTCTCCGTTCAACCTGTCGCGCAACAGCTTGCCGGTTTTGAAGAACGGAACATGCTTTTCCTCAACCGGAACAGATTCGCCCGTGCGGGGATTTCGTCCTAAACGCGCATCCCGCCGCTTGACCGAAAATGCGCCAAAACCGCGCAACTCGACGCGCTCGCCACGCGCCATAGCGTCAATGATTTCATCAAAAATTGTTGACACAATTCTATCAACGTCCCGCTGGATCAGATGCGGATTCTCGTCGGCAATTCTCTGAATAAGTTCGGACCGTATCATGTCACCCCCGAATAAACCTGAAGCCATATTTGACGTTGCAAAAGCATCCGTCGAGTAAGAAACGCGAAGTTAATCATTTAGTTGCAAAGATTCTTCCAAAAAAGCGGAGCGCAAAAGAAAACGCCCCCGGCAGGTGATGCCGAGGGCGCGGTTTTCAATCAATCCGGGGATCAGTCGCGGCTTTTCAGCGCAGCGCCCAGAATGTCGCCCAGCGAGGCGCCCGAGTCCGAGCTGCCATACTGTTCGACGGCTTCTTTTTCTTCAGCGATCTCACGCGCCTTGATCGACAGACCCAGACGACGCGATTTCGCATCAACATTGGTCACGCGAACATCGACGCTGTCACCGACGCCAAAGCGTTCCGGACGCTGATCCTGACGGTCGCGGGCCAGATCCGAGCGGCGGATGAACGACTTGGCGCCGTTATATTCCACCTCGATCCCGCCGTCTTCGATGGCGGTCACGGCCACGGTGATCACGTCACCACGCTTCACGCCTTCAACGGCTTCGGCCATGGCTTCGTTTTCAATCGCCTTGATCGACAGAGAGATACGCTCTTTCTCGATATCGACTTCCTGAACGACGGCTTTCACCACATCGCCCTTGCGGAAGTCCTGGATGGCGTCCTCGCCACGGGCATCCCACGAGATGTCCGACAAGTGAACCATGCCGTCGATATCGCCTTCGAGGCCGACGAACAGACCGAATTCGGTGATGTTCTTGACTTCGCCTTCGATGACGGTGCCAGTCGGATGCGTTTCGGCAAAGACTTCCCACGGGTTGCGCTGCGTCTGCTTGAGACCCAGCGACACGCGGCGTTTGGCTTCGTCAATTTCCAGCACCATGACTTCGACTTCCTGAGAGGTCGAGACGATTTTGCCGGGATGGACGTTCTTCTTGGTCCAGCTCATTTCGGACACGTGGACCAGACCTTCGATACCGGCTTCCAGTTCGACGAAAGCGCCGTAATCGGTGATGTTGGTCACGCGGCCCTGATGGACCGAACCGATCGGGAATTTCTCTGCCACGGTATCCCACGGATCGGCCTGAAGCTGCTTCATGCCCAGGCTGATGCGGTGGCTGTCGCGGTTGATCTTGATGACCTGAACCTTGACGGTTTCACCGATGGACAGGATTTCCGACGGGTGATTGACGCGGCGCCATGCCATGTCGGTGACGTGCAGAAGGCCGTCAACACCGCCCAGATCCACGAAGGCACCATATTCGGTGATGTTCTTGACGACACCGTCAACGGTCTGACCTTCGGACAGGTTCGAGATGACCTCGGCACGCTGCTCGGCGCGGCTTTCTTCCAGAATGGCGCGGCGCGAGACGACGATATTGCCGCGGCGGCGGTCCATTTTCAGGATCTGGAAGGGCTGCTTCAGACCCATCAGCGGGCCTGCGTCGCGCACGGGACGCACATCAACCTGAGAGCCGGGCAGGAAAGCCACGGCACCGCCCAGATCGACGGTGAAGCCACCCTTGACGCGACCGAAGATGGCGCCATCGACGCGCTCTTCTGCGGCATAGGCTTTTTCCAGACGGTCCCAGGCTTCCTCGCGGCGGGCCTTTTCACGGCTGATCGAAGCTTCGCCGCGGGCGTTTTCGACGCGGTCCAGATAGACTTCGACTTCGTCGCCAACGGTCAGGTTGGCATCTTCGCCGGGGTTTGCGAATTCCTTGAGATCGACGCGGCCTTCCATTTTGTAGCCGACATCGATGATGGCCTGGCCCGCCTCGATGGCGATAACCTTGCCTTTGACGACAGAGCCCTCATCCGGGGTGTCAATGTCGAGGCTCTCATTCAGCAGAGCCTCAAATTCTTCCATGCTTGCGCGTTCAGCCATAAGCTTTCAGTTTCCTTACATTGGTTTTCTGGCCTGACGGTTGGATCCGCCGGTCTGTATGATGCCCTTCGGAACGACAAAGGGTCGTGGCACATCGCCCGACCCGATCAGAAAAAGGCCTGTTGTGGCCATGTCATTCGATAGACTTGGGCGGCCATATAGGCCGTATCCGCAGCAATCACAAGCCCGTATTCGCTGGGACACGGCACGCAAAGGCGCAAAAAATCCACAAGATTGACGTCAGGTCAGCTTTCCGTCGCCTTTGCGCCGGGCAATTACCAGCCTGACAGCATCTGTCACAGCTTCGGTGATGCTCATCTCGGTCGTGTCCAGTATGACCGCATTATCGGCCGGCCGCAGCGGTGCCGTCTCTCTTTCCTGATCCCGCGCATCGCGTTCCTGCAATGCGGCAAGCGTCTCTGCGGGATCGGCGCCAATTTCGCTGGCGCGTCGTCTAGCGCGCACTTCGTCGGACGCAATGACATAAAGCTTCAGATCGGCATTCGGGCAGATGACAGTGCCAATGTCCCGACCATCCAGAACCGCGCCGGGTTCCTGAATCGCAAAACGGCGCTGAAACTCGACAAGGGCGAGCCTGACCTCGGGGATGATTGCAACCCTGCTGGCCGCCTGCCCCGCCTCGTTGCTGCGAAGATCGGGGCGCTGCAGATCCCGCGCCGTCAGCGAGCGTGCGGTTTCCAGCGGATCACCGCCTTTGGCACCGACGGCACGATAAAGAAGCCCGGTATCAAGGTGATGAAAGCCGAAACGCCGCGACAAGGCCTTCGCGATCGTTCCCTTGCCAGAGGCGGCAGGTCCATCAATGGCGATTGTGAAAGGCATCTCATCCTCGCTGATCTTTAGTGGATGTGCCACGCTGAAACGGGTCGGCGCAATGAAAAACGCCGGCCACTTGGGCCGGCGTTTCCCGATATAATGCGAAAGATCAGTTTCCGCCGAGGGTTTTGGCGACCTCTGCGGCGAAATCTTCTTCTTTCTTCTCGATACCTTCGCCAACGGCCATCCGGACGAAAGCGACGACCTCGACACCGGCTTCCTTGGCGGCCTGGGCCACGGTGACGTCCGGATTGATGACGAATTTCTGACCCAGCAGGGTCACTTCTTCAAAGAATTTCGCCATGCGACCGACGATCATCTTTTCGATCACGGCATCAGGTTTGCCTGATTCGCGCGCCTGTTCCGTCAGAACGGACTTCTCACGCTCGACAAGCGCCGGGTCCAGATCCGCTTCGGACAGCGATGCCGGGTTGGTCGCAGCGATATGCATCGCGATCTGCTTGCCAACTTCGGCATTATCGCCCTTCAGCGCGACCAGCACACCGATTTTGCCCATGCCTTCGGCAGCAGCGTTATGGACATAGGAAACCACGGTATCGCCAGCGACGGCTTCCATGCGGCGCAGGTCCATCTTCTCGCCGATCTTGGCAACCGCGTCGGTGATGACTTCGCTGACCGGCTTGCCGTTCAGCTGGGCGTCACGAAGCTGGTCAACATTGTCGACGCTCAGCGCGGTTTCCGCGATGCCGCGAACCATGTTCTGGAACTCGGCATTCTTGCCGACGAAATCGGTTTCCGAGTTCACCTCGACCGCGACGCCCTTGCCGTCTTTGACTGCGACAGCGACCAGACCTTCGGCGGCGATGCGATCCGACTTTTTGGCGGCCTTTGCCAGACCTTTGGTGCGCAGCCAGTCAACGGCGGCATCCATGTTGCCGTCGGTTTCGGTAAGCGCTTTCTTTGCGTCCATCATGCCTGCGCCGGTCGTTTCGCGCAGTTCTTTCACCATCTGAGCGGTGACAGCCATCTGGCATCTCCTTCTATAGGGGAACGGACGGGACATAGCCCCGCCCGGTAACATTTCAATGACGCAGCAATCAGGCGTCGGATTCGGCAGCGACGGTTTCTTCCGCTTCCAGCTCTTCTGCCGGGGCGTCGGTCAATGCGCCCAGATCGACACCGGCAGCGCCCATCTGCGCCGACATCCCGTCAAGTGCCGCACGGCTGGCCAGATCGCAATAAAGTGCGATGGCGCGCGCAGCGTCGTCATTGCCCGGGATGACATAATCCACGCCTTCGGGCGAGCAGTTGGTGTCGACGACAGCCACAACCGGAATGCCCAGCTTCTTGGCTTCAAGAATGGCAAGATCTTCCTTGTTGACGTCGATGACGAATATCAGGTCCGGCAGGCCGCCCATTTCACGGATACCGCCAAGCGATGCCTGCAGTTTGGTCTGCTCACGCTCCAGCTGGAGACGTTCTTTCTTGGTCAGGCCTTCGGCGCCCTGCTCCATCGTCTCATCGATGGTTTTCAGGCGGCTGATCGACTGGGAAACGGTCTTCCAGTTGGTCAGCGTGCCGCCCAGCCAGCGGTGATTCATGTAGAATTGTGCAGATTTCTCGGCAGCTTCGGCGACCGCTTTCTGCGCCTGACGCTTGGTGCCGACGAACAGCACTCGGCCACCCTTAGCGACGGTGTCGCGAACGACCTTCAGCGCCTGATCCAGCATCGGGACGGTCTGCGTCAGATCGACGATATGAATGCCGTTGCGGTCGCCATAGATGTACTGCGACATCCGGGGGTTCCAGCGCTGCGTCTGGTGACCGTAGTGAACGCCAGCTTCAAGCAGCTGACGCATGGAGAATTCTGGGAGCGCCATGTCCATTTCCTTTCCGGTTTGCGCCTTGGCAGAGGAATTCAGGGTTTCCCCCAACCGGTGGACCTGACCGGGATGTCTCCCCGGAAGGCCCGCCTCTGCCTGTGAAGTGCGTCGGCACATAGGCGCTTTCCCCGTGGCTGGCAAGTCCTAACCGACAATTTTCCAGACCGTTCAAGTTTTAAGTTGAATTGTGGCGCGGTGGAACCGCTGCGGTTGTAGTGTGCCTGTCACCGTCAACCGAAACTTAATCTCTTGGTGGCAAGAACTGTTCAAACGCACGCTCTGAAGGAAACAGAAATGCGGCATCCGCAAACGATCCGGCGCGATCGCGCCTGTCATAAATGAGCGCCGGGGTCACACTGGCCGAACGGCTGGACCTCGTCGCTGCGCGGCCGCTGGCCCGGCAGATATCTGCGATTGGCGGCGATCTGCGGCTAGACGCGTCTCGGGTCACCTTCCTCGGCGGCCTTTGTCTGCAAATCATTCTGGCCGCATCCCAACAGTGCAGATCGCGTGGCAGCGACTTCGAAATCGTCGACGCCTCGGCGCAATTCGCCGATGCGATCCGTGAGTTCGGCGTCGATCAGGAAAAGTTACAAGGAACCGCGCGGAATGAGCCTTAAGATTCTTGCCGTCGATGACAGCCGGACCATGCGTGACATGCTGCGCATCTCGCTGACCGGTGCCGGCATGGCCGTCAGAACGGCCGATGATGGCACACACGGCCTCGAAGTATTGAAGAATTTCCAGCCGGACGCCATCATTTCGGACGTCAACATGCCGAAGATGGACGGCTTCGGGTTCATCACCGAAGTGCGGCAGATAGATCGGCTGCGCGCGACGCCGATCCTGATGTTGACCACCGAAAGCGCCCCGGAACTTAAAGCGCGCGCCAGAAAAGCAGGCGCGACCGGCTGGATCGTAAAGCCCTTCGATCCGCAAAAACTGGTGAGCACATTGCTTATGGTCACAGGGCGGGACGACAGCCAATGAGCAACGATCCGCTGGCCGAAATTCGCGCATCGTTCTTCGTAGAGTGCGACGAGCTTCTTGAAAGCCTTCAAGATGCCCTTGGCCTGATGGAGTCGGAAGAGCACGATAGCGAAACGATCAATATCGTGTTCCGCGCGGTACATTCGATCAAGGGCGGCGCCGGTGCCTTCGGTCTGGACACGCTTGTCGCCTTTGCACATCGATACGAAACGGTGATGGATGAGGTCCGTGGTGGCAGACTCGAAGCGTCGCCGGATGTGATCAAGCTGCTGTTCAAGGCGGCAGACACGCTGCAGGATCATGTGCGATCTGCGCGCGATGGCGAAGATAGTCCGAGCAATTCTGAAGATGTGCTTACCGATCTAGAAGGATTGCTTGGCGCCGATTTTCAGCATGATGACGGAGAGGTCGATTTTCAGCCATCTGGCCTTTCCTTCGATTTCGACGCAGATGGTTCCGCGCCAGAAGAATTGCTGCCGGCGGAACAAATCGATGAGTGCGGATGGAAGATCACCTTCACACCAGACGCCCGACTTTACACAAGTGGAAACGAAACGCTGCTTTTGCTGCGCAGCCTGTCTGCACTGGGCCCGATTTCTGTGGAATGCATTATTCCAGACGATCTTGCCGCGCCTTCCGAGGCAAACGCGGAGACGCCATCCCTTAGCTGGGAGGTCTTGCTGAAAGGCGATGTGACAGAGCCAGATATTCGACAGGTTTTCGACTTCGTCGCAGACGTATGTCAAATCGACATCGAGCGAGCTCAACTTGACGAATTCCACGAAGACGATCGCACCCTAGAAAAACGGGGATCATACGATCAAACGACACCGCCTGATCCGCCAGGGGCGGCAGCAGGCCAATTGCCCCACGCGTCCGAGATGGACACGGTGAGTGCGACGCCAGCAAAATCAACCACGCCTCGCAAGCCATTAAACGCAGCATCATTGCAACCAACCGAACTGTCGGCAACAGTTCGCGTAGACCTTGAGAAAATCGACAGGCTCGTAAACCTCGTCGGCGAACTCGTCATAAATCAGGCGATGCTGGCCCAAAGTGTCGAGGAGGCAGGAATAGGTACCCAGCCCGATGTAATGTCGGGCTTGGAATCCTTCATGATGCTAACCCGCGACATACAGGAAAGCGTCATGATGATCCGCGCACAGCCGGTCAAATCGCTGTTCCAGAGAATGGGGCGCATCGTCAGAGAGGCATCTTCAAGTCTTGGTAAGGATGTTCGTCTGCGCACAGAGGGCGAGTATACCGAAGTCGATAAGACCGTAATCGAACGTCTTGCAGACCCATTGACGCACATGATCAGAAACGCAGTCGATCATGGGCTGGAGACACCCGAGGATCGGCTCGCAGCCGGAAAACCGCGGGAGGGCCTCATTAATCTGTCCGCAACCCATCGCGCCGGGCGGGTTTTGATCGAGATCGAAGATGACGGGGCGGGTATCAACCGCGAAAAGGTCAGGCACATCGCTGTCACGAAGGGCCTCATTGGCGCGGACGCACAACTTTCGGATTCGGATACAGACAACCTGCTATTCTTGCCGGGCTTTTCGACCGCTACCGAGGTCTCCGCGCTTTCCGGCAGGGGCGTTGGAATGGACGTTGTCAAAAGCGCGATAACGGCGCTCGGCGGGCGCATTACCATCAACAGTACTCCCGGCACGGGTACCAGGTTTTCTATTTCGCTGCCGCTGACGCTTGCAGTGCTTGATGGAATGGTCGTCCAGGCAGCCGGCCAGACACTGGTGGTGCCGCTCTCGGCGATCGTTGAAACCGCCAAGCTCGACAACAGATACATACAGCGCCTCTCTGCTGCGGGCGAGATGATGCAGATCCGCGGCGACTTCGTTCCACTGCTCGACCTCGGCTGCCAACTTGGCTTCAGACAAAAGCGCAACGCCGACAAAGCCGGCATCGTTCTTCTCACCTCACAAGATGATTGTCGGCGGGCCGCGCTGATCGTGGATGCCATCATGGAACAGCGTCAGGTCGTAATCAAAGGCCTCGGCCAGAGTTATGGCAACATTCCGGGTGTCGCGGCAGCAACAATCCTGGGCGATGGCCAGATCGCACTGATCCTGGATCCGGCTGATCTTGCGCAAAACAGTGGTCAGCCAACCGTCAACGACTTCAGAATTACAGGATAACCGCATGAGCGACCCGCAGACGAACAACTCTGAACAGGATTTTGAGCTTCTTTCCTTTCGGATCGAAGAACAGGAATACTGCGTCGACATAATGTCGGTTCGCGAGATCCGGGGATGGACCAAGGCGACCCCTCTGCCTTTTTCGCCGCCTCATGTCAAAGGCGTCATAAACCTTCGTGGCACCGTTCTGCCGGTCATCGATTTATCCGCGAGGCTCGGCATCGGATCAATCGACGGTGAAGAGCAGAACGTTATTATCGTCGTCAGCATCGGAGAGGAAATGGCCGGATTGTTGGTCGATGCTGTCTCGGACATTCTCACGGTGCCACGCCGTGAATTGCAAAGCCCGCCTGAAATTGGCGCTGATCCATCCTCGTGCTGTGTTGAAGGGCTGCTGCTCGTCGAAGGAAAACTGATTCGGGTGCTGGATCTTAAGATCATCCTGCCTGGCGATACCAAGGACGCAGCATGAACCAACCTGCTCAAACATCGGCTGATTGGTCGATGTCCGATCATGAATTTGAACAGCTGCGTCGCACTATTTACGACTTGTCGGGCATCGTCATCGGTCCGGAAAAACGCAGCATGATCCGTGCGCGCATTCAGCGACGCATGCATTCACTCCAGATTGCCTCGGTTGCTGAGTATCTTAGCAACTGTATCTTTCAGGGGTGTCTGTGCTCCCATTCCCGTCGGCTTTTGCACAGAGCATTGGCGATGATGACGAGCTTGCGCGCGACGGCCGTGACGATGACCTTGTGTGGTTTCCCGGCTTTACGGAGCCGATCAGCGAACGCTTTGAGTGTCGGGTTATGATGCGAGGCAACCAGCGCTGCCTGGAACATGACATGTCGTAGGGCGCGTCTACCACCGGCGATTGCGCGCTTGCCACGCAACGTTCCGCTGTCCTGCGCCACTGGTGCCAAACCGGTCAGGGCCGCAGCTTCTTCGCCGGTGAGAGCGCCGAGTTCGGGAAGTTCGGCGATCAGCGTTGAGCTGGCGACTGGTCCGATGCCGGGAACGGAACGAAGGATCCGCGCGGTGTCCGCGAGATGCCTGTAGCGCCCCAAAAGCTCTGAAATTCTGCTTTCCAACTCGGTGATCGCAACATCCAACCTCTCCTTCAACTCCACATCGATATCCTCGAACAGCTCTGCCGTTCCCGATTTCTGATGCGCCCGGATCTGCGCCAGAAGCCGCTTTCGCATCTCGACCACCTGTACCCGTCTGGTGGTCAAGGCCCTGAGAAGACGTAGATGTTCGGCGGGAAGTGTTCGTCCTGCCTCGGGTCTGAAGACCAAGAAGCGCGCTATGAGTTCGGCATCGATCCTGTCGGTCTTTGCTCGGGTTCCAAGGCTGCGCGCGAAGGCCTTGACCTGGGCCGGCGGCACTTGGCGGGCCTCGACGCCTGCATCCTGAAGATAGGACCAGAGCCGCCATTCCTGCCCACCCGTCGCTTCGAAACAGACGACGGCTCTCTGGTCGTGAGCGAGATCGGACACCGCGACATGGCCATTATCGGTATTGGGGATGCGATGACGCTGACCGTCCGGAAGGCAGTGAATATCGAGCCAGTCTCGGCTCACATCTATCCCGATGATCCGACCGTGTGTTACCTTCTCCATGCTCTCCTCCTTCTGATACGCGGTCCCACGAGGGCCGCTGGCAACTGTTCGAGACAATGAAGGAGAGGCGGTGCCGACAGGCTAAGAAGCGTGGCCATGCCACAAGGGTCAGACGTCGCGCACCACCCCGTCACGGGTCCTGGCCGGGACACGTGACGGGGTCACGCTAGCAGATCTACGATACAGAAGGGTCAGGACTCACAACCAGAAAATGACGGTCGCTGCGATGCAGATGGCGGAGAGGAAGATTTCGCCGCATCTGTCGTAGCGGGTGGCGATCCGGCGCCAGTCCTTGAGACGGGCGAAGAGGTTCTCGACCCGGTGACGCTGCTTGTAGAGTTTCCGGTCGTGGTTGGCGGGGTTCTTGCGCCCGCGCCGGGCCGGGATGCAGGCGGCAATCCCCTTGTCATCGAGGGCTTCGCGGAACCAGTCGGCGTCGTAGCCCTTGTCACCCAGGAGCATCTTTGCGGGCGGCAGGGCATCCAGCAGGACCAGCGCGCCCTTCGCATCGCTCATCTGGCCGGGCGACAGGAAGAAGGTCAGGGGACGACCCAGCCCGTCGCACACCATGTGCAGCTTGGAGTTCAGCCCGCCTTTGGTCCGTCCGATGGCCCGCGGACGAGTCCCCCTTTTGAGAGGCTTGCCGCCGTGCGGTGCGCCTTGAGGTGGGTGCTGTCGATCATGATCGTTTCGCCATCCGGTCCCGGCTGGGCGAGCTCGGCGAAGATCCTGGCGAACACGCCCATGCGCGACCAGCGCACGAACCGATTGTAGAGCGTCTTCGGCGGCCCATACACGGCCGGCGCGTCCTTCCACTGCAACCCGTTCTTCTGAATGTAGATTATCCCGCTCAGCACCCGCCGGTCATCCACCCGCGGCTTGCCTCTGGACTTCGGAAAGAACGGCCGCAGCCGCTCCATCTGCGCGTCGGCCAACCAGAAATGCCCGCTCATCATGCCCCCTCTGTTTGGAAGCTTGAATCATGCATACCGTGGGGCCTCAAGCGACTTTATGGGTCCTGACCCTAGTTTCATCAGCACGTCTGCGAATAATGGAGAACGCGAACACTTCATTTCTTCCATTACGACAAATGTCACGAGCTTCTTCCGTGAGAAGCATCATTTCGATTTGCTGACCGAAAAGATTTTGGCCGATAGCAATGATGTGAAGCGCTCCCTTAACATTTGGTCCGCCGGTTGCAGCAGTGGTCAGGAGCCCTACTCGATAGCAATGTGCTTGCTCCAAGCGTTGCCCGATCTGGCAGCACGCACGCAGATATTGGCAACCGACATAGACGTAGCAATTCTTCGGAAAGCTGAGGTCGGCATTTATACGCGCAAAGAACTCATGGCGCTTCCGCCCGCTTTCTTGGGACGAAGTTTTTTCTCATCGATTCGAAACGCGCAATCTGATGAGATGCAGCTGCAACATAAGATCAGAAATATGGTTAAATTTCAAAATCTTAATTTGAACTCAAGTTGGGCCATGCCGGTTCAATTCGACATTATCTTTTGCCGCAATGTCGCCATATATTTTAGTCAAACTACGCAGGAGCGATTGTGGCGCAGATTTGTTACCGCGCTTCGCCCCGGCGGCTGGTTGCTGATCGGCCATGCTGAGCGGATCCCGCCAGAACTTCATTCGATACTCAGGCCGAATGGCATGACAGCCTATCAGAAAATCAGCTAAAGGAAAATCGAATGAGCTTGAAGGATCAACTGCACGTCCTTGTAGTAGATGACATGTCCACCAGCCGGGGCCTGATAGTCCAGGCGCTCGAAGCTATGGGCATCGCAAACATCCATCATGTTGCGAGTGGGCCAGAGGCCATCAATCTTGTCGGCCGCATGCCGGTTCATCTGGTACTTTCCGACTACAATATGCCCGATATGGACGGGCTACAACTTCTTCGGCAATTACGAAGCGATCCGAAATCTAAGAATATCGGCTTCATTTTAATCACAGGAAAGGCGGACCGGGCGGTCGTTGAAAATGGCAAGACGCTGCGTATGAATAACTTTATCAAAAAGCCTTTTGGTCCCCAAGAGCTCAAATCGTGCCTCGAGGCGGTGGTCGGACGCTTATGACCGACGCGCCGCGACAGCTCTCGCTAAGTCAGTTCTTAGAAAATTCTGCAGCGTTGATGGCTGCTTTCAGGAATGAGACAGATGCCGTTCAGGTCGCTCTCGGCGAACATCTTCAGCAACTTTCACCAGAAGTGACTGAACGGCTAAATTTCACCGTATTCCAATCGCTCGATGAGCACTGTCAAGCATTTAACGATCTTTCTGTGGCTTTCGAAGCGGTTTCCAAGGCCACAGGTTTGGTTCTGTTGAAAGAATGGCCGTCGACAGAAGAAAAATTGAAGCTGCATCGGGTAAAACATGCGCTGATTTACGGCGATACAGCAACGGAGGCAAACGTGATGATCGAGTTTTTTTAGCTTATAGGTTCTGTGGACAGTTAGAGCGTGTCGTTTTTGATCGGATTCGGGATTCCCAAGAGGTTCATTCTGTGATTCCTTTCTTTTGAGGCAGATATAGGAGTCAGGGATAGGCAAACCGCATCCTGTTGAGCTGCGTGAACGCGCCGTCGCGCTTGTCGAGCAAGGGAACACGCACACTGAGACGGCCAGGTGCCTGTGCGTTTCGATCAAGTTCGTCAACGACATGGTGCGTCTCAAGCGTGAGACCGCAAGCCTGAAGCCGAAGCCGCATGGCAACCCGCGCCGCGGTAAGCTGACTGGCGTCAAGGACTGGGTGCAGGGCCGGATCGCGGCGCAGCCCGACCTGACGATCGATGAATTGACGGCGGAGCTGGGATCGGAACACGGGCTGCACGTGCATCGCTCGTCGGTCGGACGGCTGCTGCACAGGCTCGGCCTCAGTCACAAAAAAAGACCTTCAGGCGCTTGAACAGAAGCGCAAGGACGTCGCTGAGGCGCGGCGCATCTGGATCACAAAACGCCAGCCCTTCATGGCCGGCCATCTGGAAAGATTGGCCTTCATCGACGAAACCTCGGTCAAGACCAACATGGTCAAAACCACCGGTTGGGCCCCGCGCGGCCAACGCCTGGTCGATCAAGCGCCGTTCGGACACTGGCGCACCCAGACGTTCATCGGCGCCTTGCGCCATGACCGGCTGGACGCGCCATGGGTGATTTCAGGGGCGATGAACAGCGAGATGTTTGACCTCTATGTCGAGACCCAACTGGCACTGACGCTGAGCCAAGGCGATGTTGTGATCCTCGACAACCTGTCCAGCCACAAGAGCCCCGGGGCGGCCCGCACCTTGCAGAAAGTCGGCGCATGGTTTTTTGTTCCTGCCGCCCTAAAGCCCCGACCTCAATCCCATTGAAATGGCCTTCTCAAAACTCAAGGCTCTGATCAGGAAGGCGAGGGCCAGAACCTATAACGAACTTTGGCACGTCGTCGGCCACGTCTGCGACCTGTTCTCCGATGAAGAATGCTACAACTTCTTCAATGCCGCAGGATACCATGCCGATAAACGCGACACGCTCTAAGGAACGCCTTAAGCAGATCGTGAAGCAAAAGCCGGACGAAAAGAAATCGTCCGACTGATCCGGCCTTTCACACAAGTTGACGATGACCTGCGTGACGCGGGTCTGTCAAATATACAATCGCCTATTTTAAGGAAATGGTGGGCGGTGAGGGGCTCGAACCCCCGACATCTTCGGTGTAAACGAAGCGCTCTACCAACTGAGCTAACCGCCCGCGCAAATGCGAACCGCGCCGGATTAGCCCGGCGCGGCGGCGTGTTCAAGTCATTTCGACGTCATTTTTTGCCCGGCGTGCCGTCGAATTTCTTCTCAAGGCTTTCCCAGCAGTCGATATAGTCATCCTGAAGAGGCGCTTCCTTGCCGGCAAACTCTGTCAAATGCTGCGGGAAGCGGGTTTCGAACATGAAGGACATGGTATTTTCCAGCTTGTCCGGGCCGAGATTGGCGTTCGACGCCTTTTCGAAAGCATCGCGGTCAGGACCGTGGGGCAGCATCATGTTGTGCAGGCTCATCCCGCCGGGAATGAAACCCTGCGGCTTGGCGTCATACTGGCCGTAGATATTGCCCATCAGCTCGGACATGATGTTCTTGTGATACCATGGCGGCCGGAAGGTATCTTCCATCACCATCCAGCGTTCGCGGAACAGCACGAAGTCGATATTCGCCGTCCCCGGCACGCCGGAGGGCGCGGTCAGAACCGTGAAAATCGACGGATCGGGATGGTCGAACAGGATTGCGCCAACCGGGCAGTAATTGCGGAGATCGTATTTGCATGGCGCGTAATTGCCGTGCCACGCGACGACATCCAGCGGACTTTGCGCGATCTTGGTTTCGTGGAACTGGCCGCACCACTTGATGGTCAGTGTGGACGGAGCCTCACGGTCTTCGAACGCGGCCACGGGTGCCTTGAAGTCGCGCGGATTGGCCATGCAGTTCGCGCCGATGGGGCCGCGGCCCGGCAGTTCGAACTTCTGGCCGTAATTTTCGCAGACAAAGCCGCGGGCGGGCCCTTCCAGAACCTCAACCCGATAGACAAGGCCGCGCGGGATGATGGCGATCTCTTTCGGTTCCAGATCAATGATGCCCAGCTCGGTCGCGAAGCGGAGCCGACCCTCCTGAGGAACAACCAGTAACTCACTGTCTGCGCTGTAGAAATATTCGTCACGCATGGATTCCGTCACCAGATAGATATGCGCGGCCATGCCCACTTGCGTATTCACGTCACCCGCCGTGGTCATGGTGCGCATCCCGGTAATCCAGTTCAGCTTTTCACCGGAATGCGGCACCGGGTCCCAGCGATATTGGCCCAGGCTTGTCACATCGCCGACGACGTTGGGTGCCGATTTCCAATATGGCACATCTATGCGGGTATAGCGGCTGGAATGTTTGACGCTTGGGCGGATTCGATAGCACCATGTCCGTTCGGGCGTGTCGGCGGTGAAGGCCGTGCCGGAAAGCTGTTCGCCGTAAAGACCGTATTCGCATTTCTGGGGCGAGTTCATCCCTTGCGGCAGCGCACCCGGCAGCGCTTCTGTTTCGTAGTCATTGCCGAAACCGGGCATATAGCCTTCATTCGCGGCGGTGCCGTTTACGGTTGCGGCGCGGATCATGCCTGTCGGCAGGGCATCAATGGTCATTCGCTCCCCCACGAAAATGCTGGATTTGGAGAGCATAATAAGTTGCAAATGCAACCATGTCAATTGCAGCGAGAGTTAAAATGCACAGGACCACCCGTCGAGAGGCTGGTCCGAAGCGCTTTTCAACGATGAATGACGCGATCAGTACTCGCCGTCGCCATCCGCATCGCCCGGCAATTCCCCGACAGAGCGGATATCCTGCGGCGGTCTTGCGTCTGTATCTTCGACACTTTCTTCGATCTGAACCGGCCGCTCCTCTGCGCTGTCGCCTTTCTTGGCGAACAGGGTTTCCGGATTGCGCAGCCAAAGGTCGCGCTGCGCGAAGGGTATCTCGATCCCCTCGGCGGCGAAGCGTTGTGCGATCTGGTGGCGCATCTCTGACGCAACGCCGATGCCGCCGGAAATGTCCGACAGAATACAGCGGACCTCGAAATCGAGGCTGTCGGCACCGAAATTCATCAGCAGAATCGCGGGGGCCGGGTCGATCAGCACGGTCGGCTGATCCTCGGCGATCTCGCGCAGGATCTGTTCGACCTTGCGGGTGTCGCTGCCATAGGCCACGCCCACCGGCACGATGATGCGGCCCCGCGCGTTGCCTCGGGTCCAGTTCGTCACGGTCTGGCTGATCAGGTCGCTGTTCGGGACGATCACATCGGTCTGATCGAAGGTTTTGATCCGCGTCGAACGGACCGAGATTTCCTGAACGATCCCCTGCTGACCGCCAGCCTCGACCCAATCGCCGACGCTGATCGGACGTTCGATCAACAGGATGATGCCTGACACGAAGTTCTGTACGATGGTTTGCAGGCCAAAGCCGATGCCGACCGAGAGCGCACCTGCCACGATCGCAAGGCTGGACAGGTCGAACCCGGCAGAGGTGATGGCAAGCAGCGCGGCAAGAAATATCCCGATATAGCCAAGGCCCGACACGGCCGCAGACTGGGCACCCCGGTCAAGCTTGGTGCGCGGCAGAATCTGCGTGCCAAGAACAGATTGCAGCCATTTGGTGATCATATAGCCGATGGCGAACACGATCAGCAGGGTCAGCACCGCGCCGGGGGATATGCTGAAGCTGCCGAAGGACACACCGTTCAGGATCCGGGTCCGCGCCTCCAGCAGGTCAGAGAGCGAGGCACCCCAGATCAGGGCAAAGACCGGGACCGAGGCGACGATCAGCAGCAGCCCGATCAGCAGCGGTATCAGCGAATCGCGCGCACCCTCTTTGCTGCGCAGCGCCAGCGAATAGAGATCCGCGATGAAATCCTGCAACAGGATCAGCAGCCCGATCAGCGCAAGGCTTTTGACCGCGGGCCAGAACAGCGCGTTGCCGCCATTGACGAAACCGATCATCACCAGAACCAGCGAAACCACGACGATCAGTCGCAGCAAACGACCAACTCCGGCCAGTATCTTGGCACGGTAGGGCGCGGCCTCATTGCCGTAATACCGGGTCATGCGGCGCAGGATATTGGCAAGCTGGAACAGGAAGAACGCGCCACCCAGCATGATGATAAAGTGGATGACGCCCGCGCCGGCCTCGCTCACCTCATAGGGGATCTGCGGCGGCGCGCCGTCGCGGCGCACGAAACCCGACAGCGGCAGGGCGGCATGCGACAGCCACACATGCAGCGACAGCATTATGGTAAGCCCGGTGCCGTAGAACCGCGCCAGCGTCCGGCTTTTCTGCGGCATATGCAGCGTATCGTAGGCGACCGGCGTTGACGCAAACAGCGTACGGATCAGCCAGAGACCGATAAAAAAGGCAAGCCCGGCAAGCGGCATGCCCAGCAGGAAAGGCCGCAACCAGTCGCCGACCAGTCCGGTCGAATCCACCGCATAGGCAATCAGGAACAGACCGATCATCGGCACCATGATCTGTCCGAGCGATACGATAAACGCGATCACCGCCCGCCCATCGCCGGTCGCCCGCGCGCCGAGCATCGAAGGCAGGTTGTCCACGACACGGCGACCGTAAATCAGCGCGGCACCAGCGGCGAGATACAGCAGAAGCTGGGTCCAGCCATTGAAGCCCCGCGCCTCGCTGACAGCATCCTGCCCCTCTGACGTCAGGCCGGCACCTATGCCCAGCACGTCCTTGCCGGCGGCGACCCAGCTTGTCGGCAGCAGGGGCGATGGCGTCTGAGACATGAGCTCTTCCGCCTCTCGCGCGCGCTCTATCTCATCGGCATGGGTGACGATGGATTCCGCCCGGCTATAGGCTTCGGTCGCCTTGATGCCGGGCGCCTGCAGCTCGGACAGTTGCGCATTCAGCGCGGCACGCCGGTCGGCCACATCCTCTGCTTCGGTTTCGCCCTCGGCAGGTTCCGGCCCCAGAGATGATATCTGATCCTTGATCGTCTGGATGCGCGGCGCATTGATATTCTGCGCTTCATCGAACTGCGCGCGCCACTCTGTCGCGTTTTCACGAATGGATTCGATCTGGTCGGACGAGGTGTCGCGATCATCCAGTGCGGCCTCTGCCTGACTGGCGAAGGTTTCCCATGTCTCGTAGTCAATCTGTTGTTGCACCTGCGCCGCAACTTGGGTCGCAAGCAAAAGAAGCGCCAGAAGCGCAGATCGAAAAACGTTCAGAAACAATGTTATGCCTCGAATACTTCTGGCAAGTTGCGCGGTTCTGAATCCAGCCATTCGGGGATAGGCAGCCCCTTTTCGCGCAGGAATTCCGGATTGTAGAGCTTCGTCTGATACCGGTTCCCGGCATCGCAAAGCACCGTGACGATGCGCTTGCCCGGCCCAAGCTCTCGCGCCAGGCGGATGGCACCCGCCACGTTGATGCCAGAGGAGCCGCCAAGCACCAGCCCCTCTTCCGCGGCCAGCTTGAACAGAACCTCAAGCGCTTCAGAATCCGGGATGCGGTAGCTGAAATCGGGTGTGAAGCCTTCAAGGTTTGCGGTGATACGCCCCTGCCCGATCCCTTCCGTGATCGAGTTGCCGGGGCTGTCGAATTCGCCGGTGGTATAGAAGGAATGCAGCGCCGCGCCTTCGGGATCGGCCAGCCCGATTTTCACGCCCCTGGGCTGGAGCGCCTGCGCAACGCCCACCAGTGTCCCGCCAGAGCCGACGGCACAGATGAAACCATCGACCTTGCCGTCGGTCTGTTCCCAGATCTCTGGCCCGGTCGTTTCCTGATGCGCGCGGCGGTTGGCGACATTGTCGAACTGATTGGCCCAGATGGCGCCATTGGGTTCCGTTTTCGCCAATGCCGTTGCCAGACGTTCCGAATAGCGGACATAATTGTTCGGGTTCTTGTAGGGTGCCGCGGGCACCTGCACCAGCTCCGCCCCTGCCAGCCGGATCATGTCCTTCTTTTCCTGACTTTGCGTTTCAGGAATAACGATGACCGAGCGAAACCCCATCGAGGCACCGACAAGCGCCAGCCCGATGCCGGTATTGCCCGCCGTGCCTTCAACAATCGTGCCGCCCGGCTTCAGCTCCCCGCGCTCCACCGCATCCTTGATGATGAACAGTGCCGCGCGATCCTTGACCGACTGGCCAGGATTCATGAACTCTGCCTTGCCCAGAATCTCGCATCCCGTCGCATCTGACGGACCGCTGAGCCTGATAAGGGGGGTATTGCCAATTGCCGAAGCGAGATCGGGGCGAATGTCCATGTCGGCGCCTTTCCTGTCACGTCCAGATCTGATCAATACCAATGCTGACAATGGCGGCAAGCCTTGCCGCAGGGAAATTATACGATGTTTGCAACGCGTCGGGTCACGTTCCCGCCATATCCGCCCGGATCCGTTCTGCCATCCGATCCAGCATCAGCGCCATCGTGATCAGCGGCCCGCATTGAATCTGGCCCGTTTCGGCAAGGTGAAGCAGCTCTGCCCGCGGGATGATATGGGTGGCGATGTCCTCGCCCTCATCGGCCACACCGAAGCCCTGCCCCGTTTCGTGTTCCGACAGGTCGACCGCCGCGATGAACGGATAATAATATTCGCTGTTCGCACCCGGTGTCGGATAATGCGCCGGCAGCGCATAAAGGCGGCCGATATCTAGTCCCGCCTCCTCCACCGCCTCGCGGCGCGCGGCATCGGCAGGTGCTTCGCCTGCATCAACGCGACCCGCCACCGGCTCCAGCATCCAGCATTGCGCCTGACCACGAGCCAGCGGGCCAATGCGGAACTGGCTTATCAGCAGCACACAGTCGAGCACCGGGTCATATGGCAGCAACAGGGACGCATCAGCTGAAATGAAAACCTCGCGCTCCAGCACGGGCGACCATCCCCCGTCATAGCGCCGGTGGCGAAGCGCGATTTCTTCGACCGAAAAATAGCGGCCATAGGCTTCACGGCGATGCCGAACTTCCACCCGGTCTCCATCGGGCGCAGGAAGATGGGCTGCCGGACCGGCTTCGCTTTCTGCCCTGTGGCGAACGGCTGCAATCTCGGCAAGCCGGCGCAATCGGGCGGTTGAGGATTGATCACTGCGTTCGATCCCGCGCGACAGCAGCATGTCAGCAGCACGCGCCATCAGGGGTGCCGCATTGTCCTGCCAATCATCGCCGCCGCCCTTGCCAAGACCGAAGACCGGCTGACCGTCAACATCAACTGGCGACAGCCCGGTGATGTGCAGATAACGGCGCAGATCGTCATTCTCCTGCACACGCATCGCGACGACCTCTCCTGGCCCGTCGCGCAAGGCCGGCCAGTCGCCGCCAAGCCCGGCATCCGCACCGCCATGCAGCGTCCCCGGAAGTGTCGTCGGGTGCCCTGTCACGCCCAGAGCCGCCATCATCTCTGCCGAAGCCAGCGGCCCGACCAGCAGAATCTCTCGGCCTGTCGCGTCCAAGTTCAAAGCGGCACCCCTTTCATCCTGCGTGCGGCCGCCCGTCCGGTTTCGCCGGCAAGCTGTTCCAGCACATCCTGCTCAGCCCGTTCGATCAGCGCATTCAGCGCCTGAGCCTCTGGCCCCGCCATCAGCGCCGCCGCGCGGTTAACCGCAGGCGCACCCAGTGGCGCGTAGGCCGCATACCAGGCCAGCCGGATGCGCATCTCTGCATCCTGGCGCAGTTCCGGGATCTGCAGGGACAGATCGGCCGCCGTATCTTCGGGACGGGCCGGAAATTCAAAGCCCTCAGCAGCGGCAAACGCACTGGCAAAGGCAATCTGGCGGTTCATCTGGCGGGCCATGGCCCGGCTGACCGGGTCCTGCATGACGATCATATGATCGATCGCCGCCAGCACAGAGGCACCCCGCACCCGGTCCGAGCGCATCCGTGCCGTGACGCCGTCGATCGTTCCCGGTCGCGCGAGCTCTATCCGGGCGGCAAGGATCAGACCCACGCCGTCCGGCATTGCATCGACACCTGTCGCGCCAAAGGCAGCACGCAGGCGCGGATCGGCAACTGTGACCGGATCAAGCTGCGCCTCGATCGCAGCCAGCAGCAGCGCCGAGACCCGCGTCACGTCGTGGATACGCGCGACCTCCTGCTGCCAGCTTTCGCCTTCAAACCCGCCCATATAGATCGCAGCCATCCGATTCGCGAAAACACCCGATTCCGCGCTGATTGCAGTAGCCCGGCTTTCGCCCAGCCCGGCCTGAAACAGCTTTTCCGCAACGCTGGCAAAGACATGCGGCGCGACATGGGAAGGCGGCGTCACCACGGTGGGTGGCGCGGCACCCTGCTGGGCAGAGGCGGGCGCAGCCCATGACATGGTCAAGCCACATCCAACTATGCTTGCCGCCACGCGAAAACAGCGCATGATCATTCCCCGGAACCTGACAAACGCTTTTCGCCGAAAACCCCCTTGCGCTTCAACCCCCCGCCGGTTACATGCGCCCCCACCACATTAAAAAAGCGCGGAGAGGTGCCGGAGTGGTCGAACGGGGCGGTCTCGAAAACCGTTGAGCCTTCACGGGTTCCGTGGGTTCGAATCCCACCCTCTCCGCCAACCACCCTGTCGAATTTTGCTCGGCGCTGCGTGGCTTTGGACATCGCTTTGAAGTTCCGCGAGGCGCTGTCAAAGGAACTGGCTTGCGTGCGATCGCCTGCCACCCTACCCTCGCGGCATGCCGAAAACTTCTCCCTTCCGCTACTTCAAGACCGCATCCGAAATCATCCGCCTCGCGGTGATGCTGTATATCCGGTTTCCACTGTCGCTTCGAAATGTCGAGGATCTGCTGCATGAACGCGGAATCGACATCTGCCATGAAACGGTGCGCTTCTAGTGGCAACGGTTCGGCCCCGTCTTTGCCCACGAAATTCGCCGCAAACGGGTTGCCCGATTTCATGGCGGACCACAATGGTGCTGGCATCTGGATGAGGTCTTCGTGAAGATCAACGGCGTGCAGCATTATATGTGGCGCGCCGTCGATCACGAAGGTGAGGTTCTCGAAGTCTATGTGAGCAAGAAGCGGGACCGAAGGGCCGCATTGAAATTCCTCAAGAAAATGATCAAGCGCTACGGCCTGCCTAAAAAATCGTCACGGATCTGCTGCGATCCTACCCTGCTACCTTGCGCGAGATCGGTGCAACAGATCGGCACGTGACGGGGCGGCATCTGAATAACAGGGCCGAGAATTCCCACCAGCCGTTCCGGCGACGAGAGCGGGCGATGATGGGTTTTCGCAGCATGGGCAACCTGCGGAAATTCGCCTCCGTCCATGCCGATATCAGCAACCACTTCAATCTCGATCGCCACCTTTCGAAGCGCAGACATTTCAAAGCCAACCGATCCGTCGCCCTCTCCGAATGGCGTGAACTTGCTGCAGCGTAAGAACATCAAAAGCCGATTTCTGAGATTGGTTCGAATTGGTCTGACACCACCAGCAGAGAAGTTCGAGTTTCCAAATTGGATTGTCGGTAGATTTGTTGAGCGCAGCACTTGGCGAAGGTTTGTCTGTAGACGACAATGCCGGAGCGTTCCGGCTGTTTTCTGATGTCGATTTTGAGGCCACACCAGACAGAAAGTTTGTTCTGTTGTCCACGATTCTGGAGCTGCTCTCTGAGAGAAAAGCAAGGGACAATCAGGCGCAAAAATTATTGGACAAATGGAAAGCAGACGCCATCGGCGCGAAGCGACAGGACCTTGCGCAAGCCGTGGACCTGATGCGGTCGCAATCAATTGGATCTTCAATCTTCGAACTGGTTTCGGAAGCGGCAAAAGGCAGCCGGATGTGAGGAAAAGGCAGTGTCAAAGGAACTGAGCTTGTAGGCGGTCGCTTACCACCCTACCGTCGCGGCATGCCGAAAACTTCTCCGTTCCGCTACTTCAAAACCTCACCCGAGATCAACCTGCAGAAATTTGCCTCCGGCCATGCCAATGTCTGCAACCATTTCAATCTCGATCGCCACCTTTCGAAGCGCAAACATTTCAAAGCCAACCGATCCGCCGCCCTTACCGAGTGGC
Organism: Paracoccus albus; assembly: GCF_027913035.1. NCBI lineage: Bacteria > Pseudomonadati > Pseudomonadota > Alphaproteobacteria > Rhodobacterales > Paracoccaceae > Paracoccus > Paracoccus albus. The sequence continues at coordinate 947,928 of NZ_CP115775.1, read as the reverse complement.
GTCAGCTTGCTGCAGCGCAAAAAAACAGCAAAAAGCGATTTCTGAGAATGCTTGGAATTGGTCTGATACCACCCTATCACTCCTTTATCTCGGCCGATCTCTCCCATGCCGCTTGCATGCCTGCGGTCGACATGTTGATTACCAGTTCCGTGAGATCCGTGGTCACCATCGTTGCGGTTAGCTCTGCCTGCTCAAGCAGGGTCGAGATATCCGCCGCATTCAATTGTTGGCTGACGATGCAGCCGCTTGGCAGGCAGGTTTCGAAAGGCAGAGCGAGGCTATAATCCCCCGGGCCGCTCAACGTCACGCCTTCGGAGGTTTTCAGCCCAAGCGGCGCGACAATGGTCAGTTGCGCTGAATTTTCTTCCAGACGTTTAATGCCCAGAGCCAGAACCCGGCGTCCGCTGGCCCTGTCGTTGTGCTCCTGCGTCATCTCGCAGAGTCGCCCGCCCGGGGCATCCTGGCAGCGAACGATCCAATCCTGAACTTTCTCTGAACCGATGTCAGGGCTGGTGGCATCATCACTCATCGTCGCTTCTTCCTCCGTCTGGGGCTGTTGCGAAGGTGTCGCTGTCTGTGCATGTGCAGCACCTTGCAACATCAGAACGGCAAGCGCCGCAGCCCATATATTCATGATCATCCTGATCTCCATCCTTGCGCATGGCAAATTGCGCTGATTGTTAAGCGGAAACGGCCCCCTGCCAGTCTTGCGGCCAGGGGGCCGCTTCACGTTTCAGCTACGCAGGCTTACGCTCAGAATTGCATCCTGAAGCCTGCGGTGACGTGGAGGCCGTCGCTGTCGTCTCCGCCAAAGGCCTCGCGGTAGCTGGTCTCGGTGTAGACGGTCTTGTTTTCGTCCCACACGATACTGCCACCAAGGCCGAGTTCGCCCCATGTGCGCGTGTCTTCCTGCGTCAGCCGGACACCGTTTACTGTGACCTCGCTCTCATTGCGGAAGTCGTGCAGCAGGTTGCCGATCACGTAGAATTTCTCGCGATAGTTGCTGTCTGCGCCGTTCGAACGATCCCCGAGCAGCCAGCCTTCCGAGTACTCGTACTCATAGGCCAGACCAAGACGCCCGGTCAGTTTGGTGTTCGAGCCGGGATCGATCCGGTAGCCGGAAGCATCGGTAAAGGCGTCACCCGAAATCCGTGACCAGCTCAACTGCGCCTGCGGAACCAGAGCCGCAGTCTCATTGAGCGCGTGGCGATAGCCCGTCTCGGCGCTGAGCGCCCAGGCCGTCATATCGACATCGCTTGCCAGCTTGCCATGGGCTTCGGTGCTGATATCGGCCGATACCTTGTTCATCTGGCCCTGCGCATCGAAATAGACGCCGTTATTGCCATACCAGGTCGCTGTCACACCAAGACCGATGCCTTCAGCCTCGATCTCTCCGCCGCCCTGAGAGCTGTGCCCGTCAAACGACATCTCGCCATATTGCAGCGTGCCGCCGAGGACCCATTGCCCGTTCGAGCCTTCCGCAAGCGGATGGTCATAGCCGGCCTGAAGGCCCCAGCTGTTGATCTGACCCCGCGCCGCACTGTCCGAGTGCTCTGGCGTCAGGTCCAGCCAGTCGCCCCAGACGCGGATCCAGCCGCCCTGCTGAGGTCCAAGCTTGCCCTTGGCCGAATTGTCACGAGCCCACCACTGGCGCTGACCGACACGCTGTTCCAGCGTCGGCAAGCGGGTGAAAGCCGCCGCGACCGCGGAAGGCAGCGATTCATAGATATTCGCGGGTGTTTCAACCTCGGGCTCTTCGGGTTCAACGGGCTCCTCAGGTTCACCGGGTTCTTCCGGTTCCTCGGGTTCACCTGGTTCCTCGGGTTCACCTGGCTCCTCGGGTTCACCGGGTTCTTCCGGCTCACCGGGTTCTTCCGGCTCTTCAGGTTCACCGGGCTCTTCCGGCTCACCGGGCTCCTCAGGCTCACCGGGTTCTTCCGGTTCCTCGGGTTCTTCCGGCTCACCTTCCGACTGAAGATACCACTCGTTGCCAACCCGAACCAGTTCGTAGGTGTAATCATCCGCGACTGTGTTGCTGTCTTCCGAGAGTAAGAACAGTGTCCCGTCCGCGACGGTGCCACCGACCTGAACTACAAGGATTCCGTTATTTACAGCCTCCGCGCCGGTGCCCCCGACATTCAGAATATCAAGCGTTGTCACACCGGACGCATCGCCAGCAATCACCAGCATGTCAGTTGCGGATGAGTTGTCATTCAGAACGGTATCCAGCCGGATCGTTCCGCCTCCGGTGTAATCACCCGAAACGCTGATCACATCTCCTGCGGTGCCGTTCTGAGCGTCAATCACTCCGAGATTGGTCATATTGCCGGTAAGCGTGAAATTGCCCGCCGTGATAAGGGTCGCATCATCCTCTATCTTCAGACCGGTGCCCTCATCCTCGCCCACAGAAACAGCACCATCACTGAAGGTGATGGTGCTGTTATCCAAGACCATGTTTTCCCAGTTCAGAAGGTTCGCGCCTTCAAGCGACAAATCAAGTCCGGCAAATGTCAGCTCGTCAATCCAACCATCCGCAACGAACAGATCATCACCACCATCAAGAATTACACTCCCATCATAGGATCCAGCACCTATGTCCAGAGTATCCGATCCATTGCCTCCGTCGAACGAATCAAGCGCGCCAGACGTCCAGGTCGTGGAATCGTCACCGTCGCCGCCGAGGACCGCCGCCAATGTCGTGGCGTGCCCCCATCGGGTGGTCCGGTTTGATTGTTAGTGCATCGTGGGCCTCTGGTCCATCGGGACGATGCTTTCGGGCGCAGGCGGACGGTAACCCAATGCGCTGTGCGGCCTGACTGTGTTGTAGTGGATACGCCATTGCTCGATCAGGACTTGGGCCTCCCTTAGGCTGTAGAAGATTTCTCCGTTGAGCAGTTCGTCGCGGAACCGGGCATTGAAGCTTTCACAGTATCCGTTTTCCCATGGTGAGCCTGGTTCGATGTAAGCCGTTTTCGCGCCGACGGCTGCAATCCACTCCCGCACCTTCTGCGCGATAAATTCCGGCCCATTGTCGGATCTTATGTATTCCGGCGTGCCGCGGAGGATGAACAGGTCGGTCAATGCATCCAGCACATCGGTTGAGTTGAGCTTGCGATCGACGCGGATCATCAGCGCCTCCCTGGTGTGTTCGTCAATGATATTCAGCGTCCGATAGACCCGCCCGTCAGCAGTGCGGTCTTGAACGAAGTCGTATGACCAGACATGGCTTGGACGCTCCGGCCTGAGCCGGACGCATGACCCATCGTTCAGCCAGAGCCGCCCTTTCTTCTTTTGCTTTTGCGGGACCTTCAGCCCTTCACGTCGCCAGATGCGCTCGACCCGCTTGTGGTTCACACACCAGCCCGCGTTGTTCAGCAGACCCGTCACCATGCGATATCCATAGCGCCCGTATTTGTCGGCCAGTTCGATGATGTCATCGGTCAGACGCTCTTCATTGGCGCGGCCCTGCGGTATCTTGCGCTGCGTAGATCGATGCTGACCGAGCGCGCGGCAGGCGCGGCGTTCGGACACGCCGAGTTCCCGCCGCACATGGTCGATGCACTTGCGACGACGCGAAGGGCTTAGAAGTTTCCCTTCGCCGCTTCCGTCAGGATGAGCTTGTCCAAGGTCAAATCGGACACCGCCCGTCGCAGCCGTTGGTTCTCTTTCTCCAGCTCTTTCAGCCGCGTGAGCTGCGACCGCTGCATCCCGCCATAGAGCTTACGCCAGCGGTAAAACGTCTGCTCCGTCACGCCGATCTGGCGCACCGCCTCGGCAATCGTTGCGCCTTGCCCTTGCAGAACTTCTACCTGCCGAAGCTTCGATACAACATCTTCGGGCTTCTCTCGTTTCCCAGCCATCGCTGATCCTCCAATATACGGGACAATCTATCCCAGTTGGTGGACCACTTTCAGGGGGCTACTCCAGTCGCGCCTTCCAGCGTGATCGTGTCGTTGCCATCGTTGCCTTCAGTATTGCTAGTGATCGTCCCCGATGTCGCGGTGATTGTGTCGTCGCCCAAGTTGCCCTGAATGCCGCCGACAGTACCCGTCGTGTCGATGATGATGCTGTCGCCGGTATCCTGATCGCCAGAGCCATCCACGCCGGCACCGCCGCCCATAACAACTCCTGCAACACTGGCGTTACCGCTGACGGTGATGATGTCAGATCCACCCGCACCCTCGATATTTCCAGCGACTGCGGTCGAACCGTTTGCCGACAAAGTGTCATTGGTGACGCAACCAAGACTCGCCGTGCCCGCGCAGTTGTTGATCAGATACCAGTCGCCAATCGCGCGCCCATCAGTGCCGTCACCCTTGACAAGGCTGTAGCTCCAACCTTCCGCCCCGTTTATGATGCTGTCCAACATGAAGCTTCCGTCCGAGACACCGGCCACGTCGACAACTAGAATGCCGACCTTAGTAAGTGCACCCGTTCCGCCAACGTTATTAACGACGAGCGCCGTGGCACCGGATGTATCGCCCCCGATAACCAAACGGTCCGTCGCAGAATCGTCACCGTTTAGAACGGTATCGAGAACGAGCTTTCCACCGTCCGCAGCGTAATCACCCGACACGCTGATGGTATCGCCAGCATTGTCGTCCTGCGATGTAACACTCGCGTTGTTGTTCAAATTCCCGGTCAGGCCGAAGCCGCCGCTGACCTCAAGAACCGCGGCGTTCTGAGCGGTAAGCCCGTACCCGGCTTCAGATCCCGTGGTCAACACGCCATCGGTGAAGGTAACTTCACTATTGTCCAGAACGATGGACTCCCAGTTCCGGACATTCGCGCCAGTCAGTACAGCCGGTGCAGAAAGTGATTCCAGCGCTAGCGTATCAACCCAACCATCGGCAGTTGTGACCTCGTCGCCACCATCAAAAAAAGAAATAGTCGCAACATCAACTTCGCTCAAGGTAAGGTCGTCATTCCCGTCACCGAGTGTGATGCCACCACGAATAATCGAACCCGAAGTGATGTCCACATCCGAGTTGCTGAAATTATTGAAGATCGCCGTATCGTCGCCGCCCTCAATGACAGCTTCATCGCTTATAGCGATAGTCGCCAGACCAGCCCCACCAATCACAGTGCGGATACCATTTGTACCACCGATGACAGACCCGCCGGAAATCTCTATATCCGTGTTTCCGTCATCGTTTTCCGGTTCAGTTTGATAATATGAGTTGGGTGTCCCCGTGTTGACCAGAATACCGCTGCCTGTCGACCCTGTAACCTCGCTTTCGGTTATCAAAATGCTCCGAGAAGTGGCAGGAAGCGCGCCCATGAACGGTGAGCTAAAGGCTATCCCGTCGTTCTGTGCCGTGACTTTACTGTTTGCTATAGTTAAATGCTGCTCCACGTTTGTAGATAGTGATCGGTATACGTTGACGCCGGAACTAAAATTAATTCCGTCTCTGAAAGTTGAGGTAATCTCTGAATTTTCAACATTTACTTCCGCAACCCCTCCTCTATCGTAGGCACTTATTCCCGTGCCACCGACGTCAATCGCAGAGTCTTCGACACGCACCTCAACAGAACCATTGTTCGTGCGAATTCCATACTGATTTGAACTTTTATTAAGGGCGGTAATCGTTGAGCCGGACACATTGACAACGCCCTTGGTCAGAAATCCGTTGTCGTTCACGGAAAGTGCTCCACCAGAGCCGCCACGATGGTTGATGATCATTTCGGTATCGATCAGATTGATTGTTTTTGTTCCAACCCCTTCCATATATGTTGAAGCTGTCGACATACTCGAAGTTGATTGGACTGTTATTCCGCCAGGACCCGGGTCTCCACCGAAGCTTGTCACCCCTATCTCAGACGTTAAAAGCTTGATCCCATCGACTGTCACAGTCATATCGCCAGCAGGTTTAAACCCGTTTTCATTAAGTGAGATGCTGCTATGGGACGTTCCTACTGTCGTCTCACTATTGTTGAGCAGCAGTGAATAGCTGTTACTGCTTGGAGACAAAGTGTACGCGATACCATTCGTATATTCTGTATCATTGCAGGTTCGAGATGTGTTGGCCGCGTTAAGCACACCGCATTCATTAAACGCCAATGCCGAGGTCGACTATATGGCCAGCGCCGCACCAGACAATGCAAATGGAGCGATGCTGGCAGCGATTCCCTTCCATTTGGTCATACGACCGCCTCTGAAGTTCTGCAAAGTGTGATGAATGGGCAACATGGTCTACCTTCCTGAAACGCAATCTGTAGCTTAATTTTTGGCTATTGAACCGTATGAGTTAAAAGCCATACCGATGTTGGTGGAAGTGTCAATTACCATTAACTGACTGGCCCCATTTTTGGCTCCAGATCGATTGATTTCATACGCTCGGCGCGATTTAGGCTCCGCAGGGAGACTTGATCGATGAGCAATCTTTATCTGGTGACAAACGCCCAAATGGAGCGGCTGAAGGCGCTTTGCAAAACGAGCCATGACAAGCCCCGTGTTGACGGTGGTCACGTTCTAGGTGGAATAATTTAATTCTATTTCAAATACTTCTGCTAGTGCAATGCGACGAAGGAATTCATCCCGGCCAAGACGCTCTACAACCAACGGAAGCGTTGGCGTGACAACGGGGCTTCGCCCGAGTCATGATCGGCCTTGCCGCCGAGAGCGCCGAGCATAAGGCAATCATGATCGACGCAACCTATCGGCAGTGTCAAGGGAACCAAGCTTGTCGGCGGTCGCTTACCACCCTACCGTGAGCTATGCCCGAAAGTTGGTGACGGCGTTATCAGGCGGCCGGTTGAAGTTGCTTGATGCCGTCGATGAATGCAATGCCCTGAATGATCTCAGGCATGCGGTTTGATCCGTCGAGTTTTCGCCATTTGCCCTGCGCTGACATCATCAGTTTGAACGCCATTGCCAGCCCGGTTTTGCGGCTCAAGCAGCCCTTGGTTTTGCCGGTTCGGTGACGGACGGTGGCGAAGGTGCTTTCGATGGGGTTGGTTGTCCTGATATGTTTCCAGTGTTCCGCAGGGAAGTCATAGAAAGCAAGTAGCCCCTCGCGGTCCTTGACCAGCTTGGCCACCGCCTTTTCGTATTTCACACCGTAGGTTTCGACGAAGAAGTCGAAGGCAGCGTTGGCCTCGGCCTTCGTCTCCGCCTGCCAGATATCATGCAGATGGCCCTTGGCTTTGGCCTGGACCGACTTGGGCATCGCATTCAGGACATTTCCGGTTTTGTGGAACCAGCAGCGCTGTTCACAGGGGTCTCCAAACACCTCGCGCAGGGCTGCCCAGAACCCGAGTGCGCCGTCGCCAACGGCCAGATCGGGTGCGTGAGAAAGGCCGCGTCGCTTGAGATCGAGGAGCAGCTCACGCCAGCTCTGGGTGCTTTCCCGATAAGCCGTCCGTCAGGCCCAGAATTTCCTTTCGACCCCATTCATCCGCGCCAATGAGAACCAGGACGCATTGTTTCTCTTCCATTCGTGGCTGGAAATACACGCCGTCCGCCCAGACATAGACGATGCGCCGGGCACTGAGGTCGCGTTTCTGCCAACGTGCATAATCCTCCCACCAGTCGGCTTTGAGGCGCGAAATCGTGGTGGATGACAGGCCAGCCGCAGTCGGGCCAAGCAGCGCGGCCAGGGCTTCCTGGAAATCACCCGTGGAAATGCCCTTCAAATAGAGCCAGGGCAGCAATTCCTCGACGGATTTGGCCTTGCGTAGATACGGCGGCAGGATCGACGAGGTGAAGCGCACCTTCTCAGCCTGCTCACCGCGGTCCCGAACGCGCGGCACTTTCACGGCCACAGGGCCGACGCCGGTCATGACCTCGCGCTCTGGCAAGTGGCCATGTCGGACGACCCGAGCATGCCCCATCGGTGTCCTGTCATCGGCAAACTGCGCAAGCAACGCGCCAAGCTCAGCCTCAAGCGCCTGTTCGATCAATTGCCGCGCTCCAGACCGGATCAGGTCGGTGAGCGGATCGGCGGAAAATCCGGATGGATCAGGCAAGCCGGTGATGGTATCTTCTCTCATGTGGCATATCCCTTTCTCTACGAGAATTGACGGCGTCTTGAACACCGCCATGATATGCCGCCCCTCAGGGGCCATCACCAACTTTCAGCTATTCCTCAAGAAGTACCGCCCTCAATCCTCACGCGCCCGCTTGTCCCCACATCGGCCTCAAAGCTTTCGAGGTCTTGTCGGAGCAAGTCGCGAGCCTCGAAGTTTCCGATAGACAGGTCAATCCCCGCCCTACTTGACCACATGCTGGCAACGCAAACACGAAATGCCGGTTTTGACATGTCTTTCTTTGACCTGTTCTGCCTTGGCATGACCAACATTTGCCGAAGTCTGTTCTTCGGCATGGACCTCGCCTCCAAGATTGCAGAATACAAACTTGCAGCAGCAGATTCCGAGTTTGGCGTGGGCTAGTGGCGTGCCCCCATCGGGTGGTCCGGTTTGATTGTTAGTGCATCGTGGGCCTCTGGTCCATCGGGACGATGCTTTCGGGCGCAGGCGGACGGTAACCCAATGCGCTGTGCGGCCTGACTGTGTTGTAGTGGATACGCCATTGCTCGATCAGGACTTGGGCCTCCCTTAGGCTGTAGAAGATTTCTCCGTTGAGCAGTTCGTCGCGGAACCGGGCATTGAAGCTTTCACAGTATCCGTTTTCCCATGGTGAGCCTGGTTCGATGTAAGCCGTTTTCGCGCCGACGGCTGCAATCCACTCCCGCACCTTCTGCGCGATAAATTCCGGCCCATTGTCGGATCTTATGTATTCCGGCGTGCCGCGGAGGATGAACAGGTCGGTCAATGCATCCAGCACATCGGTTGAGTTGAGCTTGCGATCGACGCGGATCATCAGCGCCTCCCTGGTGTGTTCGTCAATGATATTCAGCGTCCGATAGACCCGCCCGTCAGCAGTGCGGTCTTGAACGAAGTCGTATGACCAGACATGGTTTGGACGCTCCGGCCTGAGCCGGACGCATGACCCATCGTTCAGCCAGAGCCGCCCTTTCTTCTTTTGCTTTTGCGGGACCTTCAGCCCTTCACGTCGCCAGATGCGCTCGACCCGCTTGTGGTTCACACACCAGCCCGCGTTGTTCAGCAGACCCGTCACCATGCGATATCCATAGCGCCCGTATTTGTCGGCCAGTTCGATGATGTCATCGGTCAGACGCTCTTCATTGGCGCGGCCCTGCGGTATCTTGCGCTGCGTAGATCGATGCTGACCGAGCGCGCGGCAGGCGCGGCGTTCGGACACGCCGAGTTCCCGCCGCACATGGTCGATGCACTTGCGACGACGCGAAGGGCTTAGAAGTTTCCCTTCGCCGCTTCCGTCAGGATGAGCTTGTCCAAGGTCAAATCGGACACCGCCCGTCGCAGCCGTTGGTTCTCTTTCTCCAGCTCTTTCAGCCGCGTGAGCTGCGACCGCTGCATCCCGCCATAGAGCTTACGCCAGCGGTAAAACGTCTGCTCCGTCACGCCGATCTGGCGCACCGCCTCGGCAATCGTTGCGCCTTGCCCTTGCAGAACTTCTACCTGCCGAAGCTTCGATACAACATCTTCGGGCTTCTCTCGTTTCCCAGCCATCGCTGATCCTCCAATATACGGGACAATCTATCCCAGTTGGTGGACCACTTTCAGGGGGCTACTCCAGTTCGGCCAGCCCATCGAGGCGGTCCAGGCCGCGCCCAATGCCGAGATCCCCGGCTGGACCCCTCGGCGGCCGTCCCCGGCCGATACCGCGCCACCGCGGCCCAGCGACCCCCAGCCCTCCCTATTTGAGCAGCCAATGATTCCCGATACACAGCCCATAGCAGCTACTGCCCAGAATGAACCTGGGACGATCACGCAGCCTCTGAGGCCCTACGAAGATCGTCGCGCGGCAGGCCTTCCTTGGCTTGCCGAAATCCCGTCTCACTGGGAGGTCCGGAGAAGCAAGTATGTTTTCAGGGAGGTGGACAAGCGATCCGAGACGGGTGAAGAAACGCAGCTTTCAATGAGCCAGATTCACGGTCTCGTCGAGAGCGCGAAGATCGACACATGGCGGCTACGCTCCGAAAGTTACGCGGGCGGGAAGCTGTGCGAACTTGGCGACCTCGTATTGAACCGGCTCAAGGCCCATTTGGGGGTCTTCGCGCATGCCTCAATGCCCGGCGTGATCAGCCCGGACTATACTGTGTTCCGGCCGGTTGACGACATCGAGGTCCGATACTTCGAGCATCTCTACAAGACGCCCTCCTACAAGGCCGAGCTTCGCAAACGTACGAAGGGCATCGTTGAGGGGTTCTGGCGCCTCTATTCGGATGACTTCTACGATGTGCGTGTCGTAGTGCCGCCCAAGGATGAGCAGTCCAAAATACTCGTCTTCATTGACTCTTACGATCGGAAGGTTCGCCGCCTGATCCGCAACAAGCGGCGGCTGATCGGGCTGTTGAACGAGCAGAAGCAGGCGATCATCAACCG